>CAINZT010000180.1 GCA_903855705.1 uncultured Synechococcus sp. | reverse complement strand
TGCAGCAGGTGCTGGCCTGCCAGGCCCGACTTCTCGGGGTGAAACTGGCAGGCGGCGATGGCGCCCTGCCAAACGGCGGCGGTGAGGGAGGTGCCAGCGAAGGCCACCTGGGCGGTGACACAGCGGGGGTCGCTCGGAACCGCGGCATAGGAATGGACAAAGTACATCCAGGCATCCGCCCCGGCGGGGACGCCCTTACTGACGCCGGCAGAGACACCATCAGTGACGCCATCGCTGACGCCACAAGGGCCACCAGCGGGGGCCTGGGCGGGCCAGAGGGGGCTGGGCTCGGCGCCCACAAGCGGTGCCCAGCCCATGTGGGGCACCGGGTGGCCGGGGCCGGCCTGCAGGGCGGTGACCCGGCCCCGGAGCAGTCCAAGCCCGGGGGCCTGGCCCTCATCGCTGCCCTCAAACAGCAGTTGCAAGCCCAGGCAGATACCCAGCAAGGGCCGGCCCGCGGCGCACCACTGCTGAATCGGCCCCGCCAGGCCGGAGCCGTGCAGCCGCTCCATGGCCGGATCAAACGAGCCCACCCCCGGCAGCACCAGGGCATCGCAGCGCTCCATGGCGGCCTGGTCACCCACGGCCAGCACCGTCGCCCCCAGCCGTTCAAAGGCCCGCTGCACGGAGTGCAGGTTGCCCATGCCGTAGTCGATCAGGCCGATGGCGTGCGTCAAGGGAGGCTCGAAATCAGATGGGGAGAGGGCCTAGATCCGGGCCAAGGGAGCCAGTCTCAGGCAGACCACTCTCCAGCCAACGGATTGAAGCTGGCCCTACGCCACCTGGCTGGATCCCATGGGCCCAGCTGGGACGAAATCAACCTGATCGAAGCGAGAAGCACATGCCATCGGCCCTAAGCGCCTAGACGGCAATCACCTAGGGCCGTTCACCCTTGCTAAGACCTCTGCTAAGAGCTCGGCTCCTTGATGAGTCGCCCGCAAACAAACGGCTCCTCAGAGGTACTTGCTGATCGTGGAGGAGAGGGTGGTTTTAGGCACCGCACCGACAACCGTATCCACCTTCTGGCCATCCTTGAACACCATCAAGGTGGGGATGCTGCGAATACCAAACTGACTGGCCACATTGGGGTTTTCGTCAGTATTGAGCTTGAAGACCTTGATCTTGCCGTCAAACTCCTTGGCGATCTCATCCACAATTGGTGCAACCATGCGGCAGGGACCGCACCAAGGAGCCCAGAAATCAACCAGCACGGGAACGTCGCTCTTGAGAACGTCCTGCTCAAAGGAGGCGTCGCTGACGGCGGTTGCGCTGGACATTCTAGAGGAGACCACTGTTTTCAGGAATCTAGCAAGCCGTTCCGGCCTTGCCGCAAGCCCCTGCGAAGTCGTTACGGCTGCGGCCTGGGGTAACCCCCAGGCAAAGACAATAAGCCCGGACGCGCCGGGCCAGGGGGTGTGAGGAGTGTGCGAGCCGAAGCCCCCACAACTTGAGACTAACGCCCTCCTTGCGGCCCGCTGCGCCCTGCTTGTGAGCCAGGCGGTTATTTGCCCATGCCGAGCTGCTGGGCCTTTTGGTACACCTTGCCTTCGGTCAGCAGGGAGGGGGCAACCACCACTTCCACCTGTTGCATTTCCTTGATGTTGCGGGCTCCCAGGGTGCCCATAGAGGTGCGAATGCAGCCCAAAAGGTTCTGGGTGCCGTCATCGAGGCTGGCCGGGCCGCGCAGGATTTTCTCCAGGCTGCCGGTGGTGCCGACCTTGATGCGAGTGCCCCGGGGCAGCACCGGGCTCGGGGTGGCCATGCCCCAGTGGAAGCCGCGGCCGGGGGCTTCAGCGGCCCGGGCAATCGGCGATCCGATCATCACGGCGTCGGCGCCGCAGGCCAGGCATTTGCAAATGTCGCCACCGGTGACGATGCCGCCATCGGCCACGATCGGCACGTAGCGGCCACTCTCCTTGAAGTAGTCGTCGCGGGCGGCGGCGCAGTCGGCCACGGAGGTGGCCTGGGGGATGCCGACCCCGAGCACGCCGCGGGACGTACAAGCGGCCCCCGGTCCGATGCCCACCATCACGCCGGCGGCGCCGGCCCGCATCAGCTCCAGGGCCACCCCATAGGTGACCGTGTTGCCGATCACCACGGGCACGCCCATGTCACGGCAGAGGGCGGCCAGATCGAGGGATTCGCGACCGGCCGGTCCCACATGCTCGGTGGAGACCACCGTGGCCTGGACAAAGAAGAGGTCGGCGCCGGCTTCCGCGATCGCCTTCCCGAAACGCAGGGCCGCGACCGGAGTGGCACTTACGGCGGCGATGCCGCCCTGGGCCTTGATTTCAGCAATCCGGCTGCGGATCAGGTCTTCGCGCACGGGGGCGCTGTACAGCTCCTGCATCAGGGGCACGAACTCCTCCTTGCCCACCGCCGCGATCCGATCCAGCACCGGGTTGGGATCGTCATAGCGGCACTGGACCCCCTCCAGGTTCAACACCCCCAGGGCTCCAAGCCGGGACAGTTCGACTGCCATGCCCACATCGACCACGCCATCCATGGCGCTGGCAATGATCGGAATCTCACGGCTGATGCCACCCAGGCTCCAGCTGCTGTCGGTCACGTCGGGGTCGACGGTGCGGCCGCCAGGCACCAGGGCAATCTCATCGATGCCATAGGCACGACGAACGGTACGGGAACGGCCGAGCTGAATGTCCACCGGAAGGCTGATGCAGTCGGGCCAAGCTATCAACCGGGCATCGGAGCCCGGCTCCAGGGGCTGGCCAGGGCTCGCGAGTCCGACCTGGCTCAGGCCTTGCCCCGGAAGGCGTTCCAGCGCAGCTGCAGGCCCTCGATCAGGGCCCGGCGCTCCTGGCTACGCACCAGCTTGTCGAGGCCAAAACGGACCACGGCAACCACCCCCACCAGCTCCAGCAGGCCGGGGGCCAGGGGGAAGCGGTCGATCACGGCGAGCAGGGCGCCATAGATCTGAAGCACCACGAGCAGGCCGATCAGGCCGGCCACCAGGGTGAGGGGCGTGCGGACGGCTTGCAGCTGGGCCTGCAGCTGGCCGCTCCCCAGCCAGGCCTGCAATTTGCTGAGCAACAGGGCCCATTCGCCGCCCTCGGCCGCGGGAGCGGAGCTGGCGGCGTCCCCGCGGGCCGGGATGTCAATCGTGGTGGCCACCGTGGGGACTGTGGGGACCGTGGGGACCGGCGGCGGCGTGACGGGCACGACCGCTGGCTCGGGCAAGGGGGCGGGTTCAGGGGCCACCGGCTCAGGCTCGCTAGCAATCACGGCTCCCCAGGGGGCCACGGCTGGCTGGGGGGCTGATTCAGCCGCCACTGGCTCCCCTGGGGCGGGTGCCGGTTCGGGGCTGGAACCGCTGGGAATGGCCGCGATGCTCGGGCCGGGGGCTGGCTCTGCCGGATTGGCTTGCGGCGCTGTTGGGTCTGGCGAAGCACCCTCGGGTTCAGGAGCTTGTTCAGCCTGGGGGCCTTCCGCTGCCTCAGCTTTGCCAGGGGCACTCGCCTCGCCAGGGGCCTCGATCACACCGCTGGGCGAATCCGGTGACGCGGTCCCAAGACCGGGCTGCTGGGCGTCGTCGGTCGGCAGGGCGGACGCATCGGCCATGGATCCGGAGCGAAACGGAGGCAGGCGGGACTTTACGGCTGTTTTCCCTGGGACCTACCGGCCTGATTCCGCTTTCTTGATGGTCCCCTTGATGGGGACCCTTTGGGATGGCGAGCCGGCCATCCCTGCCCCTAGTCCAGCCCCTAGCCCTCCAGGGGCACCAGGGCCGGGCGACTGGGTAGGGGCGCCAGGGGGAGGCGCAGGGGGAAGCGGCCCTCCTGCAGCTGGCTCACCAATTCCTCGGCGATCGAGGCCGCCAGCCGGGGGCTGTGGGCTGGCGCGCAGGACACCAGCTGGCCATTCACCGGGATCTGGCCCGTCAGCAACTGGCTGTAGGGCACGGCCCCAAAGCTGGGACGGATGCGGCGCGGGATCGAAAAATCCAGCACCGGCGCCTCCAAGGCGTGATCGGGCGTGGCGGCCTGGCGGGCCACGGCCAAGTTGATCAGGGGCACCGGCGCCGCGATCGCCACCAGCAGGGAACTGCCATGGCCCTCAAAAAAGCAGGCCCGCAGCCACTCGGCCCTCAGGCCCTGCAGCTCCACCGTTAGGGCGGCAACGGCCCCGGGGCTGCGGGCATGGCCGCTGGCCAGGCGGCGCGGGTTGGGCTGGTGACCGCTGCCCGGGCCGCTGACCCAGCCCAGGGCGCCCGCCACCAGCACGGGGGACCCGGGGCCCAACAGGGCCAGCCCAGGCATGGACAGGCCGATGCTGGCGGCCCCTGAGCAGCCATAGAGAGCCGTGCCGAAGGGCCCCAGCAGGGGTCCGTAGGGGCTGCGGGTGAGGCCCTCGGCGCTGCTCACCGCCACCACGCCGTTTTCAACGATGCCCCGGTGCAACAGCAGCCGGCTGCTGCCGAGGCGATCGAGGTTCAGCCGGCTGTCCAGCTCCCGGCGTGGATGCAGGGCCGTGGCTTCGCCGCTGGCGCTGAGGTTCAGCTCCTGGCCCGCCAGCAGGGCCGCCAGCACCTGGGCGCCGCCCCGGCGGAGTGGTTCCACCAGGCCACCGCCGATCGGCACCACCAGATCGGTGCTGCCGTGGCCGCCCCAGCCCTCCACCCCATCGAGCTGGAAGCGGCGAATGCGGATCGGCGGGTCACTGGGGCCAAGGTTGAGCACCAGGCTGGCCTGGTCGGTGAACTCGGCGGTGCTGGCCACCACCACATCGGTGGCGGCGTAGGCCGCCTCCAAACCCTCGGCGGCCACCAGTTGGCGGAAGGCCGCAGCCGTGCTGACGCGCAGCTGGCCGCGGCCCTGGCGGTCCCGCAGGTCGGCCTCGCTACGGGGCTTTGGAGCCATGGGCGGAACAGTCGATAAACTGGGTGGTACTAGAGGTGGTCATTGATGGCGGATCCAACCGGTCCCGGCGAATCCGACGGGCGGATCATCCAGACCGACCTGCGCAACGAAATGTCGCGCTCCTACTTGGAGTATGCGATGAGCGTGATCGTGGGCCGGGCCCTGCCCGATGCCCGCGATGGCCTCAAACCGGTGCATCGCCGCATTCTCTATGCGATGTACGAGCTGGGCCTGACCAGCGATCGGCCCTACCGCAAATGCGCCCGGGTCGTCGGTGAAGTGCTGGGTAAGTACCACCCCCATGGCGACACGGCCGTCTACGACGCCCTGGTGCGCATGGCCCAGGACTTCTCGATGCGCATGCCGCTGATCGATGGTCACGGCAACTTCGGCTCGGTCGACAACGACCCCCCGGCGGCGATGCGATACACCGAATCGCGCCTGCAGGCCCTGACCACCGACAGCTTGCTGGAGGACATCGAGGCCGAAACCGTCGATTTCATCGACACCTTCGATGGCTCCCAGCAGGAGCCCACCGTGATGCCGGCGCGGGTGCCCCACCTGCTGCTCAATGGCTCCTCGGGCATCGCCGTGGGGATGGCCACCAACATCCCGCCCCACAACCTCACCGAACTGATCGATGGCCTGCTGGCCCTGATCGCCAATCCGGAGCTGGAAGACCGCCAGCTGCTGGCGATCATCCCCGGCCCCGACTTCCCCACCGGCGGCCAAATTCTGGGCCGGCGCGGCATCCGCGAGGCCTACACCACCGGCCGGGGCTCGGTGACGATGCGCGGTGTGGCGTCCATTGAAACCGTGGAGGGCAAGGGACGCCCCGACCGCGATGCGGTGATCATCACCGAGCTGCCCTACCAAACCAACAAGGCGGCCCTAATCGAGCGCATCGCCGAACTGGTCAACGACAAAAAACTCGAAGGCATTGCCGACATTCGCGACGAAAGCGACCGCGATGGCATGCGCATCGTGATCGAACTGCGCCGCGATGCCTATCCCCAGGTTGTGCTCAACAACCTGTTCAAACTCACCCCCCTGCAGAATAATTTCAGCGCCTACATGCTGGCGCTGGTCAATGGGGAGCCGATCCTGCTCACCCTGCGCAAGATGCTCGAGGTGTTCCTCGACTTCCGCATCGAGACGATCGAGCGACGCACCCGCTACCTGCTGCGTAAGGCCGAAGAGCGCGACCACCTGCTCCTTGGTTTATTACTCGCCCTCGAACAACTCGATCCGATCATCGCCCTGATCCGGGCTGCCGCCGACGCCGCCACGGCCCGCCTGCAACTCCAGGAGCGCCATGGCCTGAGCGAAGTGCAGGCCGACGCCATCCTGCAGATGCAGCTGCGTCGCCTCACGGCCCTGGAAGCCGACAAGATCCGACTGGAACATGAGGATCTGATCACCAAGATTGCCGACTACAAAGACATTCTGGGCCGGCGCGAACGGGTGCTGGGCATCATTCAGGACGAACTCCATGCCCTGCGGACCCGCTACGACTCGCCCCGCCGCACCGAGATCCTCGATCTTGAGGGCGGCCTCGAAGACATCGACCTGATCGCCAACGAGCGCTCAGTGGTGTTGCTCACCGAAACCGGCTATCTCAAGCGCATGCCGGTGAGCGAATTTGAGGCCACCAGCCGCGGCACCCGCGGCAAGGCGGGCACCAAGAGCCAGGGGGAAGAGGGCGTCAAGCTGTTCATCAGCTGCAACGACCACGACTCCCTATTGCTATTTAGCGATCGCGGCGTGGTCTATTCGGTGCCGGCCTACCGGGTGCCGATCTGCAGCCGCGCCGCCAAGGGCACGCCGATCGTGCAGTTGCTACCGATTCCCCGTGAGGAACTGATCACCTCGTTGCTGGCGGTGGGCGGCTTTGAGGAACACGAACAACTGGTGATGCTCACCAGTGGCGGCTACATCAAGCGCACCCGTTTATCGGCCTTCGCCAACATCCGCTCCAATGGGCTAATTGCCATCGCCCTAGAAGACGGCGATGCCCTCTGCTGGGTGCGCCAGGCCCTCCCTGGCGACAGCGTGCTGATCGGCTCGATCAAGGGCATGACCATCCACTTCCGGCTCAGCGATGAGGAATTGCGGCCCCTGGGCCGCACCGCCCGGGGCGTGCGGGCCATGAACCTGCGCCCCGGCGATGCCCTGGTGAGCATGGATGTGCTGCCGGCCGAACTCGCCGACCAAGTGGCCAGCTCGGCCGAGGGCGAGCTGGAGGGCGAGGCGGATTTGGACGCCGAGGGGCTGGAGGAGACCGCCGCCAGTGAGGGGCCCTGGGTGCTGGTGGCCTCGGCCAGTGGCCTAGGCAAGCGGGTTCCTGTGAACCAGTTCCGCCTGCAGCGCCGCGCCGGCATGGGCCTGCGGGCGATCAAGTTCCGCCGCGATGGCGATGCCCTGGTGGGTCTGAAGGTGCTGGGCGCTGGCGAAGAACTGCTTCTTGTCAGCGAGCGGGGCGTGATCGTGCGCATGAGCTCCGATGCCATCCCCCAGCAGTCCCGCGCCGCCACCGGCGTGCGGCTGCAGAAGCTCGACAGCGGCGATCGCCTCGCCGAAGTGGTGCTGGTGCCCCCCTCGGCCGACGAAGAGGAGGCCGTGATTGATCCCGACCTGGAGGACCTAGACGCTCTAGGGGCAGCTGAACCACTCGCCACCGAAGCAAGCCTGGAGGACACCGCCCCTGGGGATGGCCCGGAAGCCAGCGAAGCGGCCGATTGAAGCTAAGGGGCGCTCAGGGGCTGGTTGTTGCCCCTGAACAGGAGCTCCCCTGGCCGGCGGTGCAGCCGAAACAGTGGTTGCCCCAGGCGATGGCGCGCCGCTCCAGCTGCTCGCGGGTCACGGTGGCAATGCTGGCGGGAGCCTGGTCTGGGGCCCCATCCGCCGGAGCTCCCAGCCCAAGTTCCAACATCTGGTTGAAGTCGCAGTCGTGAAGACGGCCGTCCGGGGCCACCGAGAGGGTGTCGCGGCACATCAGGCCGCAGAGGGCGCTGGGATTAAAGGATTTGGCGAGTTGCTTCAGGTAGGGGGCCACCTGCTCCTGTTCGGCGAGCTGCTGCAGGAAGCGGGCGATCGGCATGTTGTTCAAGCCGATCAGCCGATCGAAGCCCACCCCCTGCTCGGCCAGGCGCCGCCGCCAGGCCGCCGTATCGCAGGCAGTGAGCTGCTGGAGTGCCATGCCCGCCGGGTTGCTCATCAAGGTGAGCAGCCGATCGGGATCGTTCTGGCCGTAGCCGAGCTGGTTGAGCCGGCGCAACGCTTCGAGCGAGGCGGCCCAGGTGCCCTCGCCCCGCTGGGCGTCCGTGCCACTGGCCTCGGGGGCCGGCAGGCTGGCAACGATCTCCACCTGGTGGTCCGCCAGGAAGGCGGCCAGGTCGGCCAGGGCGGGCAGCAGCAGCACGGTGAGGTTGCTGCGGTCGATCACATGGCATCCCTGCCGGCGGGCTTCGCGCACCAGCCGGCGGAAGGCACCGTGCAGTTCCGGGGCGCCGCCGGTGAGGTCCACCACCTGGGGCCGCAGCCGTCCGATCGCCTCCAGGCACTGCTGCACCACGGGCCCCGCCATCTGGCTGGCCCCCTGGTCGGGTCCGGCATCCACATGGCAGTGGCTGCACTGCATGTTGCAGAGGCGCCCCAAGTTGAGTTGCAACACCCGCAGGGCCGAGCGCCGAGGCGCCGCTAGCTGCCGCTGGGCCAGGGTGGCGCTGAAGCCCGCCTCCGGGCCTAGGGCGTTTTGAAGCAGCTGGCGTTGCTGCTGGGGTGCCAGGGCCCGGGGCCGCCCCTGGGCAGGGGCAGACGGGGTCGGAACGGTGGTGGTCACAGGGGAAGGGGAACGGCCAGCTCGGCCGTACAGGCGGGCATGAACAAGGGACGCTCTCCCGGATCAGGGCCAGGGGGCTGGAGGGGGCGCCAAGGCCAAGCCCCAGGATCTTTGGAAGTGTGGCGGGTTCGCAAGCAGGGCGGCCGAAACGCCCGGCTCCCTAAGCCGAATGCCCCGTGCTGGGCCGCCAAACCAGCCAGAACAAGCTGGTCACCAGGGGAGCCTCTAGGGAACCCGGGACCAGCTGGCCCAGTCGGCGGCATTCACGAGGGGGAAGAGACCATCTTCTGCCTGGACCGCGGCCAGCCAGCCGGGGGGCGGTTCGCTGCCGGCATCAATCGCCGCCATCAGGCGCCAGTAGCGCTCCAGGTGGCGATGGATCCGCTCCCGGGCGAGGTCAGTGGTGGTGCCGGCCCGCAGGATGAAGCTCCAGTCGGAACTTTGGGCGAGCAGCAACTCCCGGGCGGCCTGGTTGAGCAGGTCCCGGGCCCGGGTGCTGCCCACCCCCCGGTTCACCTGCTCGACCATGACGGTGGAGGCCCGGTGCCACTCCGGCACCACCCAGGCATTGCTGTCGTTGAGCCAGTAGTTGTGGTAGCCCCCCTGGCCCCAGCTCGAAGGGGAGGGTTGGCAAACCTGCAGGGCGTCGCCGCGGCTGAGGGTCTCGCGCAGGGTCATCAGGGTGACGCCGCTGCCGGCCGCCTGGCGGAACAGGGCCTGCAGGAACTGGGGGCCTTCGTACCACCAGTGGCCAAACAACTCGGCATCGAAGGGGGCCACCAGCAGGGGGCGCCGGGCCATGGCGCCGGCCAGGCCCGCCAGTTGGGCGGCCCGGCCGGCCAGGTAATCCCCGGCGTGCTCGGCGGCGAGGGCGCTGGCGGGGCCAGGCTCGTAGGGCTGCTTGCCATCGAGGGGGCAGTTGCGGCCGCTGACCCGGTGCAGCTTCAGTCCTAGGGGGCGGGGGCAGCCGATGCC
Source organism: uncultured Synechococcus sp. (assembly GCA_903855705.1). GTDB lineage: Bacteria > Cyanobacteriota > Cyanobacteriia > PCC-6307 > Cyanobiaceae > BAIKAL-G1. The sequence continues at coordinate 12,883 of CAINZT010000180.1, read as the reverse complement.
GAGGGCGGCCAGGTCTTGGGCATCGAGATCCCAGCCCAGGTCGCGATGGAATTCCCGGTAGGCCGCCTGGCCCGGATAGCCATCGCGGGCACTCCAAACCGGCAAGGTGGCCTCACTGTCCCGCCCAAAGAAGGCCATGCCGGCGGGCGAGCAGATCGGGGCATACACGCCATAGCGGGGCCGGGGCAGGCCATGCAGCAAGCCATGGCCATCGAGCACGGCGTAGCGCAGGCCGCAGGCCACCAGCAGCTGGTCGAGGCCTTCGTAGTAAGCACATTCCGGCAGCCAGATCCCCTGGGGCCGCACCCCCAGCAGCCGCTCGTGTTCCCGCACCGCCGTGAGCAGCTGGGCACGCACCGCTTCGGGCCGATCCCGCAGCAGGGGCAAATAGCCGTGGGTGGCGGCGCAGGTGAGCAGGTCCAGCACCCCCTGCTCCTGCAGGCGCCGAAAGCGGGGCATCAGGTCGCCGCCGCAGGCCCGCCAGCTCGCCTGGGTCTGGGCCAGCTGGCGGGCCAGATCGCTGCTGGCCAGGGCGTAGCTGGTCGGGGCCCGATCGAGCAGCTGCAGCCGCACGGCCAGCCAGGGGCCAAAGCGCTCGGCCAGCAGGGGACTGCTCAGCAGGGAGAGCAGGGTGGGCGAGAGCCCCAGGCTCAGCCGGGGCCGCTGGCTTGGGTCGGCCGCCGCCGCCTCAAGGGCGTCGAGCAGGGGCAGATAACACTCGAGCAGGGCCTGGAAGTACCAGTCTTCTTCCAGGGAGCCGGGCTCGCTGGAATGGACATAGGGCAGGTGGGCGTGGAGCACTAGGGCCAGGTCGCCCCCGACTGCTGCTCCCACGGGACGATCGGCGGACGCAGGAGTGAAGCTGGCCTGGTCGCCGGCAGCCAAGTCCCTTCCCCGCATTGGGGTCACTCTAGGCGCAGCTCCTAGGCTGGTCCAATCAGACGAGGCGCCATGCAGCTGGCCTTGGCGATCGACGGCCACAGCATGTTTTATACCCAGCAAAAACTGGGCTGGTTCTTTGACCCGCGCCGGCTGATGGAGCTGGCCTCCGCCCAGAGCGACCTGGAGGTGGGCAGCGCCTTCTGGTATCTCGGGCTGAAGGACAGCACCGACCAGCGCCCCTTCCGCGATGCCCTCACCAGCCTGGGCTTCAGCGTGCGCACCAAGCCCCTGCGCGAATTCGGCCATGACCCAGAGCAGCGCCAGTACGCCCGGGCCAACTTGGAGGTGGAAATCGCCCTCGACCTGATGGCCGTCTCGAGCCGCACCGACGTGGTCTGGCTGCTCAGCGGCAGCCGCGATCTCGAGCGCACGGTGGAGGTGCTGCGGGCCCGGGGGCTCAAAATCGTGCTGATCAACACCGATGGCATGGTGCCGCGGGAGCTGCGCAATGCGGTCGACCGCTTCTGGGACCTGGCCAGCCTCCGGCCCCAGCTGGAACGGTCGGAGGCCATGCAGGCGCCGGTCTTCAGCCGCAACACCCCCTAGACTGGTTCCAACTCATACTCATTCCGCCTTTTCGTCCCATGGCCCGCGATCCCGGCCGGGTATTGATCTTCGATACCACCCTGCGCGATGGGGAGCAGTCCCCTGGCGCCAGCCTCAACCTCGAAGAGAAGCTGGCGATCGCCCAACAGCTGGCCCGCCTGAAGGTGGACATCATCGAAGCGGGCTTCCCCTTTGCCAGCCCCGGTGATTTCAACGCCGTGCAGCGCATTGCCGGCACCGTCGGCACGGCCGATGGCCCGGTGATCTGCGGCCTGGCCCGGGCCGCCAAGGGCGACATCAAGGCCTGCGCCGAAGCCGTGGCCCCAGCCGAGCGGCGCCGCATCCACACCTTCATTGCCACCAGCGACATCCACCTCGAGCACAAACTGCGCAAAAGCCGCGCCGAGGTGCTGCAAATTGCCGGCGAGATGGTGGCCTATGCCCGCTCCCTGGTCGACGACGTGGAGTTTTCCTGTGAGGACGCCGGCCGCTCCGATCCCGAATTCCTCTATCCGGTGATCGAGGCGGCGATCGCCGCCGGCGCCAGCACGATCAACATCCCTGACACGGTGGGCTACACCACCCCGGCCGAATTTGGCGCCCTGATCAAAGGCATCAATGAGCATGTGCCCAACATCGATCAGGCGGTGATCTCGGTCCATGGTCACAACGACCTGGGCCTGGCCGTAGCCAATTTCCTCGAGGCCGTCAAAAACGGCGCCCGCCAGCTCGAATGCACGATTAACGGCATCGGCGAACGGGCCGGCAATGCCTCGCTCGAAGAATTGGTGATGGCGTTGTATGTGCGGCGCAGCTACTTCAATCCCTTCCTGGGGCGCCCCGCCGAAAGCAGCGAGCCAATCACGGGCATCCGCACCGAGGAGATCTACAAAACCTCACGCCTGGTGTCGAACCTCACCGGCATGGCCGTGCAGCCGAACAAGGCGATCGTGGGGGCCAATGCCTTTGCCCATGAATCGGGCATTCACCAAGATGGCGTGCTGAAAAATCGGCTCACCTACGAGATCATCGACGCCCGCACGATCGGCCTAGCCGATAACCGCATCTCCCTGGGCAAACTCTCGGGCCGCAGCGCCTTCCGTGCCCGATTGGAGGAGCTCGGCTACAGCCTGGAGCGCCAGGATCTTGATGACGCCTTTGCCCGCTTCAAGGAGCTGGCCGACCGCAAACGCGAGATCAGCGACCGCGATCTCGAGGCAATCGTTAGCGAGCAGGTGCAGCAGCAGCCGGAAGCCCGCTTCAGCCTGAAGTTGGTGCAGGTGAGCACGGGCACCAACCTGCAGCCCACCGCCACCGTGACCCTGATCGATAGCGAGGGCGGCGAACGCACCGAGGCCTCGATTGGCACGGGCCCCGTCGATGCGGTTTGCCAGGCCCTCAACCAGCTCGCCCAGGTTCCCAACGAGCTGGTGGAATTTTCGGTGAAATCGGTCACTGAAGGCATTGATGCCATGGGCGAGGTCACGATCCGGCTGCGCCGCGATGGGGTGCTCTATTCCGGCCATGCCGCCGACACCGACATCGTTGTGGCAGCCGGCCAGGCCTTTGTGAATGCCCTCAACCGGCTCGTAGCCGGCAGCCAACGGACACCGCTCCATCCCCAACTGGCGCCCCTGCCCCTGGCCGAGCTGCCGCGGCTATGAGCAAAGCGGCAGCGACAACCCCCTGGGCTCCCACCCTGGCGAAGGCCCTGCAGTTGGTGCTGCTGTTGGTGCTGGCCCTGGCGATGCTGCTGCCCCTGATCTGGCTGGTGAGCACCTCGCTCAAGGGCCCGGCCGAAGACATCTTCACCAGCCCCCCGGCCCTGCTGCCCAGCCAACCCAGCCTGGAGGCCTATCAGCGCTTGTTCACGGATAACCCGATGTTGGGTTACATCCTCAACAGCACGATTGTCAGTGGCATTGCTGTGATCGCAAACCTGCTGTTCTGCTCCCTGGCGGCCTATCCCCTGGCCAGAATGCGCTTTGCGGGACGCGGCATAGTACTGGCCCTAGTAGTGGCCACGATCCTGATTCCGTTTCAGGTGGTGATGATTCCGCTCTATCTCTTAATGGTGCAACTCGGCCTGCGCAATACCTTGCTGGCCCTGATTCTGCCCCAGGCCGCCACAGCCTTTGGCATCTTTTTACTGCGCCAAAGCTTTGCCGGGGTGCCGGCCGAACTGGAGGAGGCGGCCCGCATTGATGGCTGCACGCCCTTGGGCGAATGGTGGAACGTGATGGTTCCCGCGGCCCGGGCCGATCTGATCACCCTGGCGATGTTTGTGTTCATCGGCACCTGGAGCGACTTCCTCTGGCCCCTGGTGATCCTCGATGACCCCAAGCTCTACACCTTGCCCCTGGGATTACAACAACTGGCCAGCAGTTTCTCCCTCGACTGGCGCCTAGTGGCGGCCGGATCGGTGGTGTCAATCCTGCCGGTGTTGGCGGTGTTCATTGGCTTGCAGCGCTACATCCTGCCCAGCGCCTCCGGGGATGCCGTCAAGGGCTGATTCAGCCCCCTGAGCCGGGCAACCGGAGCCGGTTCAGGGGGCTGAGCCTGGGCTGCCGGAGCCCAATTCCTGGCGCAACCAGAGCGCCATGGCCGTGTTGATCTCGAGCAGATCGGCCACCGGCTGGTTGGTGAAGGGCAGGGTGGGCAAGTAACCATCGGGGCCGAATTCGGGCGTCAGGGTGAGGGGCCAGGGTTGGTGAGCGGCTAATTGATTGGGTTGTTGATTGGCTTTTTGATTGGGTTGCTGATTGGCCTTGCGATCAATCGGGCGAGCAGCCTGGCTTGCGGCGAACAGCCTCCAGCAGGCCAGATGGGCCGCCAAAGCCTGGCGATGTTCCGGCGCAAAGGGATGGTTCACCTGGGGCCCCTGGGCGTGGCCAACGCGGGCATGGATGTGGTCCACGTGGCCGGCCATGGCCTGGATCGGTGCCAGCTCTGGGGTCATCAGCCGCTCGGCCACCACACACCAGTGGCTGAGGTCGGCCGTGAGCCGCAACCCAGGAAAGGCCGCCAGCCAGTCGGCCATGGCCCAGGGATTGGCCAGGCTGCGGGAGCGGTGGGTTTCAAAACTCACCGCCAGGCCACTGGCCTGGGCCAAGGCGATCGCCCGGGGCCAGAACCGCTCCTGCTCGCCCCAGCTCCAGCTGTCGCTGCCGGTGATCACAGACACCTTCAGGGGCGCCAGGCTCGGGCAAGCCTCCAGCTGCTGCTCCAGCTCAGCCAGCTGGTCGTCCACCCCGGCCGCCAGGTCGGGCACGTAGTCGCCACCAGTCACCAGTTCCAGCACCAGGCCCAGCTCGGCCTGGCGGAGGTGGTCGGCGGCCTCCGCCAGGGGGCGATCGAGAAGCACCGGGTGGCGCAGGTTCAGCTCCAGGCCATCGAAGCCCCGGGACCGGGCCCGGTCCATGGCCGCCTCCAGGCGTCCCTCGAAGCCCCAAAGGCTGTGGAACAAAAGCAGATCCATGGGCGACGCCTTAGCAAAAGGACTGGCCTGGACACTGTTGGGTGAGTGCAACGGTAGTTCGGTAACGACGGGTACAACTGGCCCAGGCCAGGGGCGAGACGATCCCGGAGCGGATAGCTGTTCCTAGGGTTCCGACCGAGCACATGCGGGCAACCGGATGGGCTGGGTGACTGGTCCGAGAGGGACGCACCGATGGGGCCTGCTGCCAAGCAAGCCCTGCCGGTGGCACGGAGGGATAAAAGCCCGGGAGACCGCCCCCCCACAGCCCCCCTGCCTCCATGACGGACGTCCCTGACGGCTCCAGCCCCTTTGAGCGGCGCCATCCCACCGAAGGAATGGCCGCCCTGGAAAAAGAACGGGCCCTGCCCCTCACCGGCTGGCAACAGGAAGTTGACCAAGGCCTGCGCTATGGCCTGGAAGCGGCCGAGAGCATTGTTGATCGGCGCATCTCAACGTTCTCCCGTGGTGAATTGCCCCACTACGCGGGCATCAACACCTTCATGAAGGCCCCCTACATCGAGGATGTGCATCGGGTCGGTGAATTTGATGTGGCGATTGTGGGGGTGCCCCACGACAGCGGCACCACCTATCGCCCAGGCACCCGCTTCGGTCCCCAGGGCATTCGCCGCATCTCCGCCCTTTACACGCCCTACAACTACGAAATGGGCGTGGATCTGCGCGAACAGATCAAGCTCTGCGATGTCGGCGACATCTTCACGATCCCGGCCAATAACGAAAAGTCGTTTGACCAGATCTCCAAAGGCATCGCCCACGTGTTCTCCAGTGGCGCCTTCCCGATCATCCTCGGTGGCGACCATTCGATCGGCTTCCCCACCGTGCGCGGCGTCTGCCGCCACCTGGGCGATAAGAAGGTGGGCATCATCCATTTCGATCGCCACGTCGATACCCAGGAGATCGACCTCGACGAACGGATGCACACCTGCCCCTGGTTCCATGCCACCAACATGGCCAATGCCCCGGCTGAAAACCTGGTGCAACTGGGCATCGGCGGCTGGCAGGTACCCCGCGAAGGGGTGAAGGTCTGCCGCGAGCGGGGCACCAACGTGCTTACGGTCACCGACATCTGCGACATGGGGCTGGAGGCCGCCGCCAAATACGCGATCGAGCGGGCCACCGATGGCACCGATTGCGTGTACATCTCCTTTGACATCGATTGCATCGATGCGGGCTTTGTGCCGGGCACCGGCTGGCCCGAACCGGGGGGCCTGCTGCCGCGCGAGGCCCTCAAGCTGCTGGAGCTGATCGTGCGCAACGTGCCGGTCTGCGGGCTCGAAGTTGTGGAAGTGTCCCCCCCCTACGACGTCAGTGACATGACCTCGCTGATGGCCACCCGGGTGATCTGCGACACCATGGCCCACCTGGTGGTGAGTGGCCAGTTGCCGCGCAAATCAGCTCCTAGCTGGCTGACCAAGGAGTGCAACATGGCCGTCGATCGCAAGTGGAGATAGGCCATGCATGAAGTCGACATGACCAAATGCCTGCTGCTTTCCCTCCAAGAGTGGAAGCAGCAACACCAACCCCAGGTTCCAAGCGTTGAAGTGGTGCACCTGCAGGTGGGTGATTTCACTTGCGTTGAACCGGATGCCCTGGTGTTCACCTGGGGGGCCCTGGTGAGTGGCACCTGGCTGGCCGGATCGGAACTGCGGATTGAACGAACGCCCCTGCTGGCCCGCTGCCTCCCCTGCGGGGCCAGCTACAGCCCCCGATCAGAACAGGCCTATCGCTCCCCCTGCTGTGACCATCCGATGGAGGACATCCTCAGCGGCCGGGAGCTGAGGATCCGCTCGATTGAGTACAGCCTGCCGGAGCAAGGCAGCAGCCCGCCAGCCGCCGGATCGGTTTCGCCAGGGACACCCCAGGCCAGGGAGCTAATGGCTGGGGCCAGAGCCTGAGTCCAAGCCAGGCAGGGCCCGCCGGGTCCGATTGCTTGAGACCTCAGCGGTGCCGTTGATCAACGCAATGAACCCGATCAGGGCCATTCTTTTGCCCTTAGTTGACTTGATTCCAGCTTCTTGTTCTTGCCCCATTCGACCCTTGTTTGCCTGAACAGCCATGCACATGCCCCTGGAAGACACGCTTGGCCTCAATTTACTAGCTGCCAATCAGCACCAAGCCGAACACAACCGCGAGCATTTTGATAGCTGGCGGCTGCTTTGCCTCAACATGATGAGCAGTCCTGGGGCAGGCAAAACCTCCCTGCTGGAGTGCAGCCTGGCCCAGCTCTCGAATGAGTTTGCGATGGCCGTGCTGGAGGGGGACATGACCACCCAGCTCGATGCCGAACGCCTGGAGGCCGTGGGGGTCCCGGTGGTGCCGATCACCACGGGCCGGGCCTGTCACCTCGATGCGGCGATGGTGAGTGGCGGCCTCAAGCTGCTGCGCCAGCGCCTCGATCCGGCCAGCCTGGATCTGCTCTGGGTGGAGAACGTCGGCAATCTGGTCTGCCCGGCCGAATTTGAGGTGGGCGAACACAAAAAGGTGGCCCTACTCAGCGTCACCGAAGGGGATGACAAGCCGCTCAAGTATCCGGTGATGTTCCGCGAAGCCGATTGCGTGTTGATCACCAAGATTGACTTGCTTCCCTATCTGCCAGTGGATGTGGATCGCATTGAAGATCACATCCGCCAGGTCAATCCCCGCTGCAGCGTGATCCGCATTTCTGCCAGCAGCGGTGTTGGCCTCGATAGCTGGCACGCCTGGTTGCGGGCTACCCATGCCGCCCAATGCCCGAGCCCCGGGCTCGCCACCGCCCAGCCCCTGCCATCCCACCCCACCCTGGTGAACGCATGATCTCCCCCGATTGGCAGCAGATCAAAACCGACCTGGAGCAGCGTGGCGTGCGCTATGCCCTGGCCAGCTTTGTGGACCTGCACGGCATGGCCAAGGCCAAGGCTGTGCCCCTAGCCCACCTGGGCCAGATGGCCCGGGGCTCGGAACTGTTCACCGGAGCGGCCCTTGATGGGGTGCCCCAGGAGGTCAGCGATGACGAGGTGGCGACGATGCCCGATCCGGCCAGCCTCACCGTCTTGCCTTGGCAGCAGGAGGTGGCCTGGTTCGCCAGTGATCTGCACCTGCGCGGCGAGCCGTTTGAAGCCTGCAGCCGCAACGTGCTGCACCGGGTGCGGGCCGAAGCCGCCGCCATGGGCTATCGCTTCAACCTCGGCATCGAAACCGAATTCTTCGTGCTCAAGCGCAACGGCGCCGGCGAATTGGTGCCCTACAGCGAGCGCGACACCCTTGATAAGCCCGCCTATGACGTGCGCGGCCTACTCGATAACTTGCCCTGGCTTGATGAATTGGTCCAGGCCATGAATGAGCTGGGCTGGGGCGTGTATTCCTTCGATCACGAGGATGGGCCCGGCCAGTTCGAAACCGATTTCGACTACGCCGAAGTGCTGACGATGGCCGATCGGCTCACCTTCTTCAAGTTGATGGCCAAGGAGATTGCCCATCGCCACGGCCTGATCGCCACCTTCATGCCCAAGCCCTTCGGCGATCGCACCGGCAGCGGCGCCCACTACAACATGTCCTTGGCCGATCTGGCCAGCGGCGAGAATTTATTCGTCGATCCCGCAGGCAAGCCGGCGGCGGTAAGCCGCCTGGCGGAGCACTTTATTGCCGGCATTTTGCGCCATGCCGCCGCCATCTGTGCCGTGATCGCGCCCACGGTCAACAGTTACAAGCGGCTGGTGGCCCAGGGCAGCATGTCGGGCTTCACCTGGGCGCCGGTTTTTGTCTGCTACGGCAACAACAACCGCACCAACATGTTGCGGATTCCTTCGCCCGGCGGCCGGGTGGAATGCCGCGCCGCCGACATCTCCTGCAATCCCTATCTGGGTGGGGCGATGATTCTCGCGGCCGGCCTCGAAGGCATCCGCGAACAGCTCGATCCCGGCGATCCCAACCTGGTCAATGCCTACACATTGACACCGGAGCAACTTGCCGAACGGGGCATCACGATGCTGCCCCGAACCCTCGGGGAAGCGATCGAAGCATTTGCGGCCGATCCCCTTTCAAGAAGGGTATTCGGTGATGCACTATTCGACTCGTTTGTCGCCTACAAAAGGGAGGAGTGGCAGTCTTACCACTGCACCGTTTCTGACTGGGAGCTGAAACGCTATCTCGAATTTTTCTAAGTTCCCCAAGGGGCAACTTGTCGCCAAAGCAAAAAGGTCTTAGCCCCTTATTTGATTCTTCCCAAGCCCATCCCAGTCCCCTTCCTCGCCCCAATCCCCATCCCTCACTTGCCATGAAACGCACCCCCCCTTCCCAAGCTCAGCGCCGCTCCCGGGCTAGGGCCCTTGGCCTGGCCCTGCTGGCAGCCCTATCCGGCGGCGTTCTAGCGGCTTGCCAAAAACCAGTCGACCAATCCGCTCCGGTGCGGATCGGCTATAGCGCCTGGCCCGGTTGGTTCCCCTGGCAGGTCACCGAAACCAAAAACCTGTTCAGCGAAGCGGGGGTGCCCGTGAAGATGCAGTGGTTTGATGGCTACCTCGATTCGATCAATGCCCTGAGCGCTGGCCAGCTCGATTGCAACAGCCAGACCCTCAATGACACGATCAGCTCGATCGCCGGTGGGGCCGATCAGCAGGTGGTGATGATGAACGATTTCTCCACCGGTAACGACCAGATTATTGCCGGGCCCGGCATCAACAAGATCGCCGATCTTAAAGGCAAAAAAGTTGCTGCTGAAGAGGGCACGGTCGACCATTACCTGCTGTTGATGGTCTTGAAAGAGGCGGGCCTTTCGGCCAAGGACATCAAATTTGTACCCCTGGAAACCGGTGCCGCAGCGGCGGCCTTTGCCGCCGGCAAGGTGGATGCGGCCGGGGTCTATGCCCCCTTCACCACCCAGGCCCTGAAGCGTCCCGGCGCCAAGGCCCTCACCACCTCCCGGGAGCATCCGGGCGCCATCAGTGACCTACTGGTGTGCCGCCGCGATTTCGTTGCCAAAAATCCCGAGAAGATTCAAAAGATCGTGAATGCCTGGTTCGCCACCCTCAAATTGATCAAGACAGATCCAGCCAGCACCCTGCCAATTCTGGTGCAGCGCTCCGGCGTCAGCGAGGCCGAATTCAAGGCCTATAACGCCGGCACCACGATCCAAACCCTGGAGCAGAACCGTGCGGGCTTCAAGCCTGGTGATTCCATGCTCTCAATGCCCCACGCGGCCGAGCAGATCAGCCTTTTCCTAGAAGAAACGGGCCTGGCCAAATCCAAACCGGATCTCAGCAAACTGTTCAATTCCCAATTCGTGGATGCCGTCAAATGAGGCTGATCCCTTGAATCGCTGGAGTTCCCTGCGCCGCTTTATGGCCCAGCCCTGGGTGCTGGGCCTGGTGGGCGTAGCCACGGTATTACTGATCTGGTTGCTGACCACGGCCAGTGGCGCCGTTGACAAATTGTTCCTGCCCTCACCGCAGGCAGTCTGGCAAGCCGGCCAGGCCCAATGGACAAGTGGTGTTTTAGTCAAGGATGCTGTAGCAAGCATTCAGCGGGTGTTCATTGGCTTCGCCCTCTCCGCTGGACTAGCCCTGCCAATTGGCATCGCCATGGGGACAAACCAGACCATCTGCCGGCTTCTAGAGCCCCTGATGGCGTTGATTCGCTACATGCCAGCTCCGGCCTTTATCCCCCTACTGATCATTTATTTTGGCCTTGAAGAGCTGCCAAAGGTACTTCTTATTTTCATTGGCACGTTTTTCTTCAACACGCTGATGATTATGGATGCCGTCAAGTTCGTACCCTCCGAACTGGTCGAAACAGCCCTTACCCTCGGCGGCAGGGGCTTACCAATCCTCACCAGGGTGGTAGCTCCATTTATCGCCCCCCAGGTGCTTGACACCTATCGCATCAACATGGCTTCTGCCTGGAACCTGGTGATCGTGGCCGAATTGGTAGCTGCCACCGAGGGACTCGGCAAACGCATCAGCCTTGCCCAGAGATTTCTACGCACTGACGAAATCTTTGTCGGATTAATTGTGATTGGCTTGGTGGGGCTTTGCATTGATCTTGGGTTCCGCTTCCTGATGCGCAAAGCCTGCGCCTGGGCCAACTGAGGAACGATCCCCCATGCATCTACAAGTATCCTCCGTCAGCAAAAGCTTCGGCTACGGCCCCAAGGCCAAACCGGTGCTCGATTCGGTCAGCTTCGACCTCCATTCCGGCCAGTTCCTGGCCCTGGTTGGCAGCTCAGGTTCGGGCAAGTCCACCATCATGCGTCTGATCGCCGGGCTCGACCGACCCAGCTCCGGCGAGATTCGCCTTGACGGCCAACTGATCCGCGGCCCGGGGGCCGATCGGGGCATGGTGTTCCAGAAATACAGCCTCTATCCCTGGCTCACGGCCGCCCAAAACGTGGCCTTTGGCATGCGCCTGCAGGGCCGGCCCAAAGCGGAGGTGCGCGAACGCACGGCCTATTTCCTGGAGGTCGTGGGGCTGGTGGACTCAGCCCGGTTACTGCCGCGCGAACTCTCCGGTGGCATGCAGCAACGGGTGGCGATTGCCCGCTCCCTGGCGGCCGAGCCCAAGGTGTTGCTGCTCGATGAACCCTTTGGCGCCCTCGATCTGCAGATCCGTGAATCGATGCAGGAATTCCTCCATCGCCTCTGGCAACAGACTGGCCTTACCGCCCTGTTAATCACCCACGACCTAGAAGAGGCTTTGCTCTTAGCCCAACAGGTGCACATCATGGCGCCGCGGCCCGGCCGGATCGTGCGCAGCGTCAACGTCGATCTGGACCGATCCTCCCTGGCCCATCTGCGGGTCTCCCCGCCCTTCCTGGCATTGCGGGAAGAGTTGGCCAGCGTGCTGCGCCGCCTCGATTCCAGCCTCCCTGCCTGATCACCAGCGCCTGCAATGGATCCCTTGGCCAACCTGCGATCCAGGCCCTTCCTGCCGGCCTGGGCCTATGGCTCCGCCCAAGGGGCGGCAGCGGAGCTCGAGCTCTACGCCAACCGCTTCTGGCACCCGTTGGCCTGCAGCAGCGAGCTGCCCCCGGGCTCCTGCCTGGCGCTCTCCCTGCTCGGTCAGCCGATCCTGCTCAGCCATCCCCTGGATGGCCCGCCTCGGGCCTTTCTCAACCGCTGCCCCCACCGGGGCGTGGCCCTGCAGGATCCCGCCGCGGGCACCCTGGCCTGCCGGCGCCTGGTCTGTCCCTATCACGGCTGGACCTATGGCCTCGATGGCCGCTTGCTGGCTGGAGCCCGGGAAGCCGATTTTCTTGAACCCTTCGAGCGCAGCGCCTGGCCCCTGCCGGCCCTGCCCTGCCAGGTGCTGGGCTCCCTGATCTGGGTGGCCCTGGCCCCAGATCCGATTCCATTAGCCGAGCAGCTCGATCTGGTGCTGGAGGAGGCCGGGCCCTTGCTTGAGCAGCCGCGGGTCCTGCTGGCCAGCGCGACCCAGGAGCTGGCCTGCAATTGGAAGATCGCCCACGACAACACCCTCGACGACTACCACGTCGCCATTGCCCACCCCACCACCCTGCACCGGGAACAGGGGCCGGTGCGCCACTACCGCTACCGCCTCAGCCGCTGCGCCACCCTGCTAGCCACCCCCCACGCCGCTGGCGGTGAATTCCTCACCTTCGGCCTGGCCCCCTGGACCCACCTGCTCTTCTGGCCCGATGGCCGCCTGGCCCTGATCCAATTCCTTCCCAAAGGTCCCGGCCATTGCCAGATGGGGGTGAGGTTGTTGGGCCGCCCCGAGCTGGAACCCGAGGCCCAGGCCTGGCTGGCGGAGATCCTGGCCTTTTTGGCGGAAGACCAGGCCCTGGTGGAGGCGGCCCAACGCGGCTACGCCAGTGGGCTGGTTCCCGGTCCGCCCCACCGGCTGGAGCAGCGCATCCTCCAGCAACAGGCCCTCTATCGCGAGCTGATGGAGGGCGAGCTATCGGGG
>CAINZT010000179.1 GCA_903855705.1 uncultured Synechococcus sp. | reverse complement strand
GTGCGGGCCCGGCTCGATGGCCAGCGGGGGCTGCTCCAGATCCTGGGTTAACCCCAGTGCCGGGCCGCCAGCACCGCCTCGGCGATGGTGAGGTCAAAGGGGGTGGTGATCTTGAGGTTGGAGGGCGGGGCCTCGATCACCCGCACCGGCCAACCCAGTCGCTCGAATAGGGAGGCGTCGTCGGTGACGCTCCAGCCCTCCTCGCGGGCGCGGCGATGGGCCTGACGCAGCCGCTCCACCCCAAAGCCCTGGGGGGTCTGGGCCCCCCAGAGTTCGCTGCGATCGGGGGTGCCGCTGATCGTGCCGCTGGCATCCACCTGCTTGATCGTGTCGGTGACCCGGGTGGCGGCAATCACGGCCTCACCGGACCGCACCGCTGCGCCGCAGCGGGCGATCAGCTCTGGATCCACCAGGCAGCGGGCGCCGTCATGGATCAACACGTCCTGGGCGCCGGCCGGCAGGGCCTCCAGCCCCCGGCTTACGGACTCCTGGCGGGTGTCGCCGCCCTCAATCCACACCACTGGCCGGTCCGGCTGGGCGGCGTCCACAAGGGCCAGGATCGCCGTTTCATCCACGGGCTGACCAACAAGACCAATCCAAACAATCTCCGGGCAGGCCAAGGCGGCCTCCAGGGTCCAGGCCAGCACCGGCCGGCCCGCCAGGGGTAGCAACAACTTGTTCCCGGTGGCTCCCATGCGCCGGCCACTGCCAGCGGCGGCAATCAGCAAATGCACAAGCGTTCAGTCTTCAGGGGGCATCAACAGTGGTGATCAATACAATCAACTGGAGTCTCAATAACGTCCCGGCGACCGCCATGCGCGTGCTGTTCCTGATACCGGGCGGGATCGCGTCCCAATTGCAGGCCTTGCCTGCGGTCGCCACTGTGGCAGCAACCCTCCAGGCCCAGATCCACGTCGCCTGTGCGCCAGAAGCGGCCGGCAGCTGGAAGCTGCTGCCGGCCGTGGAGAAGGTGCTGCCCTTCAACTTCCAGGAAGGATCGAGCCTGGCCGACTGGGCCAATTTGCTGGGCAACGTGCGCGAACCGGATTTTCAGGTGTGTCTGAACCTGGCCTCCGGTCGCCAGGTGGATCTGATGCTGTCGATGAGCCACATCCCCACCCGGGTGGCCACTGGTGGCTTCTCCGCCACCGAGCGGATTGCCCTCGACCCCGGCGCCTGGCCCCAGCAGGCCCTGGCTGCCTACTTGCGGCCCTTGGGGATCGGCCTCGATGCCAATGGCTTCCGGCTCGCCTTGCCCAAGGCAGCCCTCGATCAAGCTGGCGCCGCCCTGCCCCCTGGCCAGGGGCCGGCCCTACTTCTCGCCCCGGCCAGCACGGCCAGTCCCGGTGCCGCCGACTGGCCGGCGAGCCAGTGGCAGGGCCTGCAGGAGCGGGTGCGCCAGAAGTTGGCGGATCTGCGGGTGGTGCCCCCCCTCATGGGCACCCATCTGGTCGAGCGGGCCGCCCAGGTGGCCAGTTGCGATGTGGTGCTCAGCAGCGACCCGATCGAGACGGAACTGGCCCTGCTCACAGGCACGCCCCTGGTGGCCCTGGGCCGAACCTCGGCCAGCCTGCCCCAGCGGCCAGGTGTGCAGGGCTTGGGCGGCCCTGACCTAAGCCAGCTGGGTCTGGAGCCGGTTCTCCAGGCCCTCGGCCTTGGATGATCTCGCCTGGGGGGCGGCGGCCCCAGCCGCAGAAGCGTCAGGGCCCCAAGAGACGGTTGCAACGGCGCCGCCCGGGCCACCGTCCCAACGGTTCCGGCCTGGCCGAAGCCCTGCTGCAGCGGGGTGGGGCCACGCCGCTGCTGCTGCTGGCGGGGGTGGTGAATGCGGGGGCTGCGGGCTACCGCGCTACCGAGGGCTGGGACTGGGGCGATTGCTACTGGATGGTGCTGATCACGCTCAGCACCATGGGCTTCAGCGACCCCGCCACCAAGGTGCTCTCCGGCGGCGGCCGTGTCGTCACCACCCTGCTGCTGGTCGGGGGCCTGGTGGTGGTGCAGCAGACCCTGCAGAAACTGCTGGAATTAACCAACACCGGCTATTTCCAGATCCTTCGCGATCGACGCACCCGGCAGCAACTGCGGCGCATGCATAACCACGTGATTCTCTGCGGCTACGGCCGCATCGGCCGCGAAATCGCCGAGCAGCTCAGTGCCGAGGACGTGCCGCTGCTGGTGGTGGAGATGGACACCGAACGGGTGGCCGAGGCCCAGCAACGGGGCCTGCGGGTGCTGCTAGCCGATGCCACCCTCGATGAAACCCTCCAGGAGGCCGGCATCCACCAGTGCCGCGCCCTGGTGGCGGCCCTGCCCAACAACGCCGCCAACCTTTATGTGATCCTCAGCGCCCGCGGCCTGGCGCCCCACTGTCGCCTGATCGCCCGGGCCGATAGCGAGGAGGCCGATCGCAAGTTGCGCCTGGCCGGAGCCGACCAGGTGGTGAGTCCCTACGTGGCCGGTGGCCGCACCATGGCCGCCACCGCCCTGCGGCCCCTGGCCGTGACCTTCATGGAGTTGCTGGCTGGCTCCGATTGTGAGGTGGAGGAATTCCAGCTCAGCCTCGATCGGGAGCAGCTGGCCCACCTCAGCGGCCATAGCCTGGCGGAACTGCAGCTCGGCCGCCGCAGCGGTGCCCTGGTGCTGGCGATCCGCACGCCCCCGTCGCTGGTTGGGGCCCCGGGGGCAGCGGTGGAGTCGGAGCTGATCGCCAATCCAGGCGGCAGCGAACGGCTGGCCCCCGGCCAGCTGCTGGTGGTGCTCGGCAGCAAACAGCAGCTCAATCGCTTCGCCGAACTGCTCGGCCCAGGTCTGGCCAGTGTCGAGGTCATGTCGTCCTGAGCCAGCGGCATCAAGGCCTCACCCCGGCCGTTGCCCCACGGCATACGATCCCCTGACTCTCTTTCTGGCCGTCCTCCCATGGCGAACAGTGCTCCCCTCGCGGGTCAAACCGCCCTGGTGACCGGGGCCAGCCGTGGCATCGGCCGGGCGATTGCCCTGGAGTTAGCGGCGGCGGGGGCCACCGTGGTGGTGAATTACGCCAGTTCGCCGGAGGCGGCAGAAGCCGTGGTGGCCGAGATCGGCGCCGCCGGGGGCCAGGCCTGGAGTTACCAGGCCAACGTGGCCGAAGAGGCTGAGGTCGAAGCGATGGTGAAGGCGGTGCTGGAGCGCCAGGGACGCCTCGATGTCCTAGTTAATAACGCCGGCATCACCCGCGACGGCCTGGTGATGCGCATGAAGACCGGCGATTGGCAGAGCGTGATCGACCTCAACCTCACAGGCGTGTTCCTCTGCACCCGGGCGGTGAGTCGGGCGATGCTCAAGGCCCGCAGCGGCCGCATTATCAACATCACTTCGGTGGTGGGTCTGATGGGCAACGCCGGCCAGGCCAACTACAGCGCCGCCAAGGCGGGCCTGATTGGCCTCACCCGCAGCAATGCGGCTGAATTTGCCAGCCGCGGCGTCACCGTCAATGCGGTGGCACCAGGCTTCATCGACACCGACATGACCAAGGACCTGGCCCCGGAGCCGATCCTGGCTGCGATCCCCCTGGGCCGCCTGGGCAAACCGGAGGAAGTGGCCGGTGCGGTTCGCTTCCTGGCGGCCGATCCGGCCGCGGCCTACATGACCGGCCAGGTGCTGCAGGTGGACGGCGGCATGGTGATGCGCTGAGGGCCTTCCCACCCAAGTTGGCGTTGGTCCCCAATGCCCCTAGCGACCCGCCCAGCTTGATCAAGAGGACGTTGAAGGGCTGGCTGAAGAGGGGGCTTCGCTTGGCGAAGGGATCGGCCCTGAGCTGGTCGTCGCCAAGGGCTGGCCGAGGGCTTCCCGCAGCCGGCGGATCCGTTGCAGCAGCCTCAGGCGGCGGCTACGGGCCGTGATCGTCAGGAACAGGCGCACCGGCACATAGATCAGGGCCATGGCCAGACCCAGGCCAGCGATCACCAAAAAGGTGATCACATTGGGCCCCGAGGTCGGGTCGGTCAGGGTCTCTTCCAGGGTGGCGCGCAGGGTTTCCTCCATGGCGGCACCCTATCGACGCTGGCCGGGGGCTGCTGCCTGATTCGGGTTTCCCCACCCGTAAGCGCCTGCGCCAGGCAGGGGCGTTATGGGAGCCTGAGATCATTGCTTTGTTGCCCAAGCCCTCGATGGCCAAGCTGATTCGCTTCTCCGACGCATCCCGTGCCGCCCTTGAGCGGGGGGTTGATGCCCTCGCCGATGCGGTCAAGGTCACCCTCGGCCCCAAGGGCCGCAATGTGGTGTTGGAAAAGAAATTCGGCGCCCCCGATGTGGTCAACGACGGGGTCACAATTGCCCGCGAGATTGAACTCGAAGACCCCTTCGAAAACATTGGCGCCAAGCTGCTCCTGCAGGTGGCGACCAAAACCAAGGACCAGGCCGGTGATGGCACCACCACTGCCACGGTGCTCGCCCAGGCCATGACCCGCGAAGGCCTGCGCAACGTCACGGCCGGCGCCAATCCGGTGGGCCTGCGCCGCGGGATGGACAAGGCCGTGGCCCAGCTGGTGGAGGCGATTGCTGAGTGGGCCCAACCCGTGGCCGGCGAGGCGATCCGCCAAGTGGCCACCGTCAGTTCCGGCGGCGACGAGGAAGTGGGCGCCATGATCGCCCAGGCCATGGACACCGTGAGTGTGGATGGCGTGATCACGGTGGAGGAATCCCGCTCCCTGGCCACCGAGCTGGAAATCACCGAAGGGATGGCCTTCGATCGGGGCTACAGCTCCCCCTATTTCGTCACCGACGCCGAACGGCAGGTCTGCGAATACGACAACGCCCTCCTGCTGGTCACCGACCGCAAGATCAGCGCCATCGCCGACCTGGTGCCCGTGCTTGAGGCCGTGTCCCGCAGCGGCTCGCCCCTGTTGATCCTGGCCGAGGAAGTCGATGGCGAAGCCCTGGCCACCCTGGTGGTCAACAAGAACCGCGGTGTGCTCCAGGTGGCGGCCGTGCGGGCCCCCTCCTTCGGCGAGCGCCGTAAGGCCTCCCTCCAGGACATCGCCATCCTCACGGGCGCCACCTTGATCAGCGAAGACCGGGCCATGGCCCTCGACAAGGTGACCCTCGACGACCTGGGCCGGGTCCGCCGGGTCACGATCACCAAGGACAGCACCACCCTGGTGGCCAGCGGCGACCACCAGCAAGCCGTGGTCGAGCGAGTGGCCGCGATCAAGCGGGAACTGGAGGCCACCGACTCCGACTACGACCGCGAAAAATTGAACGAGCGCATCGCCAAACTGGCCGGCGGCGTGGCTGTGATCAAGGTGGGGGCCCCCACCGAAACAGAACTGCGCAACCGCAAACTGCGCATTGAAGATGCCCTCAATGCCACCCGGGCCGCAGTGGAAGAGGGGATCGTCGCTGGCGGCGGCAGCACCTTGGTGCAACTCGCCTCCGGCCTCGATGGCCTCAAGGCCAGCCTCAGCGGCGATGAGCGCACCGGGGTGGAGATCGTGCAGCGCTCTTTGGCCGCTCCCCTGATGCAGATCGCCCACAATGCTGGCCACGACGGCACAGTGGTGGCCTCAGAGGTGTTGCAGCGCAACCTTGGCTTCAATGCCGCCTCGGGCGTTTACGAAGATTTGCTGGCCGCTGGGATCATTGATGCCGCCAAGGTTGTGCGCCTTGGTCTCCAGGATGCCGTGTCGATTGCGGCCCTGCTGCTCACCACCGAAGCGGTGATCGCCGACAAGCCCGAGCCTGCAGGCCCACCCGCCCCCGGTGGCGATGGCGGCATGGGAGGAATGGGCGGCATGGGTGGCATGGGCGGGATGGGCATGCCCGGCATGATGTGAGCCGATTCGGTTCGCGGCCATCGGTCTAACGATTGGGGGTTCGGCCGTTAGGTCCGAACCCCTTTTCTGCTTACCCCTGTGTGCCGGCCCGCCCCATCAGCCAGCCATGCCCTGCACATAGGCGGCGACCTGGAGATCCACACCCGTGATCGCCGTTCCCACTACCACCGCATCGGCACCGGCACCCAGGGCGGCCCTGGCGCCGCTGGCACTGGCAATCCCGCCTTCACAGATCAGGCTCACGGCCTCTGGGAGCTTGGCCCGCAGGGGGCCAAGCAGTTCCAGGCCCGGCGGCCGCAGCGTCTCGGTGGCTTCGGTGTAGCCATAGAGGGTGGTGCCCACCCAGTGGCAGCCCAGCTGGGCTGCCCGCAGGCCGTTGGCTACCGAATCGACATCGGCCATCAGCGGGGCGCCCAGGTCGTCCCGGCAGCGGCGGATCAGAACCTCAAGCTCCTGGCCATCGGGCCTGGGGCGAGCGGTGGCATCGAGGGCGATCACATCGGCCCCTGCCGCCCAGACCGCCCGGATCTCTTCCCAGCCCGGTGTGATGTACACCGGGCTGGCCGGGAACGTGCGCTTCCAAAGACCCACGATCAGGGCCCCAGGGCAACGGCGGCGCACGGCGCCGATGTGTTCCGGGCTCTCCAGCCGCACACCGACAGCTCCATGGGCCAGGCTGGCCTCGGCCATGGCCGCGATCACGTCGGGATGGCGCATGGGCGAGCCCTCGGGCGCCTGCACCGACACAATCAAGCCACCCTTGAGGGCGAAACGCTCAGGCAGCATGGGACCGGCGGCTGGCGCCCCCCAGGGAGTCGCTGTCGGGCAGCCATGCTCGCAGGCGGGCCAGCTCCGGGTTGCGCGGCGCCGGGGCCGGCCGGCTGGTGCCCGCGCCACGACGCCCCTGGGAAACCGCTGGGCGGGACGCAGGAGCCATTGTGGTTGAAACCGGAATCGCTGTTGTAACGGGCACCGCTGTTGCAACGGGCACCGGCGCCTTGGCCTCGGTTGGTAGAGCCGTTGGCGCCGCTGCCACGGTTTGAGGCTCAGGCTTGATTACTGCTGGTTGGAGCTCCCCTGGTGGGACCTCTGAACCTTCGATGTCCGTTGCTTTATTCTCTACTGATTGGAAGTTCACTGATTGGATGTCAATTGATTGGATGTCAATTGATTGGATGTCGACTGATTGGATGTCGACTGATTGGACCTCGACGGGTTTGATCCCAGCAGCGTTGATCCCAGCAGCGTTGATCTCCAGGCCGTTGATTTCTAATGAATTGATTTCTAAAGCGTTGGAGTCCTGCCCATGCGCTTCGGTCTTGGGGCCTGGGGTGCTGGCTGGGGGATCGGGGGCTAGAGCCTGGCTGGCCTGACCCCGTAGGCCAGGCCAGCCAGGGACAGGCTGCTCGGACGCTGGCGATTCAGTGGCCTGGAGCCCGGTAGGTTCGATCCCTGCGGCCAGGCCGGCCACCGCTTGTTCGCCCAGGTCCACTGGGGCTTCCAGCTGGGCTGGCAACGAGCCCCGGCCCACGCTCTCGATGGGCTGTTGCAGCAGGCTCTGCCACCAGAGCAAGGTCTCGCCCTGGGCCAGCTCGGCCATCAAGGCTGGCAGGGAGCCCATCCCCTGGCGATGGACCCAGTGGCCTGTGAAGCTGAGCACGGCCTGGGCATCGCGGCAGTCCACGGCCCCGGCCAGCAAGATGCGGGCCGCTTCGCGGCGGGCCAGGGCTGAGGGGATGGAGGGGGGCTTGGCACGCACGGGGCGAACTCCTTCAGGTGAGCTTGCGATCCAGCAGCGGACGGATCAACAGAAACAGGCCCAGGGCCAGAACCGCCAACACGCCCAGGCAGGCCGCCCCCGTGAGGGAGCCGTAGGGGGCCACCAGCACCACCTCCCCGAGGGAAAAGTGGCCGGCGTACACGGCGCGGATCGGTTCTATGGCGAAGGTAAGGGGATTTAGGGCCGCTAGCCAGCCCAACCAGGTGGGCATGAAGGAAATCGGCGCCAGGGCGGTGCTGGCAAACAGCAGTGGCAAGTTGGCCACAAAGATCACCGCAATCAGCTCGATGTGACCTGGCAGGGCAAAGGCCAGCCCCAGGCTCATGGCCGTCACGGCAAACACGAGCAGCAGCAGAATCACTAGCACCAGCAGCAATCCAGCCCCGCCAGGCCAGCCGTAGCCGAGCAAGGCCGCCGTGGCGATGATCGCCAGGCTCTGCACCAGGCTGAGGCTGGTGATGTAGAGCACCGACGCCATTACGATCGAACTGCGGGAGCGCAGGGGCGCCACCAGCAACCGGTTCAGGAAGCCAAATTCCCGATCAAACATCACCGGCAGCCCGGCATTGAGGGCGCCGCTGAAGGCGGTGAACACAATCACCCCGGCGCCCAGAAAGCGGCCGTAGCTCATGCCCTCGGGCAGCAGTCCTTCCGGCGCTTTGGCAAACAGGGCGCCAAACAACACCAGCCAGATCAGCGGTTGCAATACGCCCGCCACCAGGGTGGAGGGGCGCCGCGCCAGCTGCAGAAACAGGCGCCGGGTCAGGGCGAGGGTTTCCTGGCTCAGTTCAGAAAGAGCCGAGCGGGGGGCTGAAGCGGGTGCGCCTGGGGCCGGGGCCAGGGTGGGAGTGGCAGGTGCCGAGGTTGTGGTCATCGCCGGAACGGAGGCTGCGGGACTGGGAAGGGGGCTTGGAGCTGGCCTGGGTGAGCGGGATCGGGGCCGGCGACAGGCATCAGGGGCGCCACTGTCACCGCATGGCCTGCTTGCGTTCCGCCTTGGGATCCCGTTGGCCGGCGATGGCCAGCTCGGCATCCATCAAGGTGCGGCCGGTGGCCTGGAGATAGACATCATCGAGGCTGGGCTTGCTCTGGGCCAGGGCGAACACGGGTAAATCGGCCTGCTTGAGCTGCTGCCGCAGCTGTTCCACCACCCCGTCATGCTCCACCACCAGGTTGAGCGAGAAGCCCTGGGAGCGGTTCACCACCACCTGACGGACGCCGGCGCAGGCCTGGAGCAGCAGCTGCACCCTCAGGGCTTCCGGTTCGTCGCTAAATTCCCGCACCCGCAGGGTGACCCGATCCCCACCCAGCGCGGCCTTGAGCACCTGGGGAGTGCCGGCGGCGATCACCCGGCCGCCATCGATGATCGCCAGCTCGTCGGCGAGGGCATCCACTTCTTCTAAATAGTGGCTGCTGAGCAACACCGTGGTGCCCTGGTCGCGCAGCTGGGCCAGCACCCGCCAGATGGCGGCGCGGCTTTCAATGTCCAATCCCACGGTGGGTTCATCGAGCACCAGCACCGCAGGACGGTGCAAGAGACCCGAGGCCAGGTCGAGGCGGCGGCGCATGCCACCGGAGTAGGTGCCGCAGCGGCGATCGAGCCAGACGTCCATGCCCAGCACCTCAGAGAGCTCCTCGATGCGACGGTCCCGCTCGGCCCGATTGAGGTGATACAGGTCGCCCTGGAGCTGCAGCAGTTCGCGGCCGCTGAGGATCTTGTCGATCGCCACATCTTGGGCCACGTAGCCCAGCAGCTCGCGCACTTGGCGGGGCTGGGCCAGGGCATCGAGGCCGCCCACCCGCACCGCGCCGCTGTCGGGCTCCAGCAGGGTTGAGAGGATGCGCAGGCAGGTGGTTTTGCCGGCCCCATTGGGGCCGAGTAGTCCATAGAGGCAGCCCCTGGGCACGCTCAGGTTGAGACCAGAGAGGGCCTCAATGGCCGTGGCACCACTGCCATAGCGCTTGCTGACTTGGTTCAGCTCGATCACCGCTTCTGGCACCGCCTTGGAACTCCACTTGGCCAATCGCAACCCCAATCTAGAAAGTCACCAGGGCCAGGGGGCCCGTCCATTGCTGCAGCAGCTCGGCGCTCTGGGCACCGAAGCTGGCGGCCAGGGGCAGGCGGGCCAGTAGCAGCAACAGGCAAAGGCCAAACAGATAGAGGATCGACCAGCGGAACAGGCCCTTGGCGGCGGTTACATCGTCGGGCTGCTGGCGCAGGGCCCAGGCCATTTGCAGCAGGCGGGCATTGAAGGGAATGAGCAGGAGGGAATAGAGCAGGCCGCCCGAGGGCAGGGCCAGCAGGCCAAGGCTGCTCACCAAGACCGTCACCACCGCATAGGCCTGGATGGCCCGGGCCGTCACCAGGGTGCCCTTCACCACCGGCAGCATCGGGATTCCGACCGAGCGGTAGTCGTCCTTAAGTAATAGGGCCAGGGCCCAGAAGTGGGCCGGGGTCCAGACCATCACCAGGGCAAACAGCCACCAGCCACTGAGGCCCACATGGCCCGTGGCGGCGGCCGCCCCCACCAGGGGCGGAATGGCGCCAGCAACCCCACCGATCACGATGTTTTGGGTGGTGCGCGGTTTGAGCACCACCGTGTAGAGCAGCACGTAACTACACAGGCCCAGCAGGGACAGCCCCGCCGCCAGACAATTCACGCCACCCACCAGCAAGGTGGCCGCGGCGGTGGTGAGGGCCACGGCCACCAGGAAGGCCGTGGTGGCCGAGAGCCGGCCGGAGGGCAGGGCCCGACCGCTGGTGCGCACCATGCGGCCATCGAGTTCCTGCTCCCAGAGGCAATTGAGCACGCCGGCAGCGGCGGCGGCCAGGGCGCCCCCGCCCAGGGTGCAGGCCAGCCGTGGCATCGGCAGGGGCCAGCCTTCCGAGAGGGCCATGCCGCCCAAGGTGGTGGCCAGCAACAGGGGAATCAGCCGAGGCTTGGCGATTTCCAGCCAAGCGGGCAGGGTCACCTTCTTCCTGGACGGCACCACGTCCTGGCGGGTCAAGGAGGGTGCCGCAGGGGGGTTGATTTCGGCGGTCATCGGGGTAGCGCTAACCATGGACAACCTCGGCCGGGGAAGGGGATAGGACAGAACGGGGCGCAGGAGCTGGAGCTGAAACGGACGGGTTCAGCTGGGCAAGCCAGCCCCGGCAGGTGAGGGCGGCCAGGATGGCCAGCAACAGGGCCGCTACCAGCTGGTGGGCGATCGTCACGCCAGGCACCGAGAGCTGGAGCCGCAGGCTGGAGACCCCCAGGCCGATCTGGCTGATCACCAGCAGGGCCGCCGTGGTCGTCAGGGGCCGTTGCTGGCGGCACCAGCCCGGCACCAGGGCAGTGACAACCGCCAAAACCAGGACCCCAAGGGCGGCCGGGGTGGCGGCGAAGCGATGGGCTCCCAGCCAGGCGCAACCACTGCCGGAGCTGAAACAGAGGCTGGCGGCCCATTGGGTGGCCATCAGTCCCCCCAGCAGGCTTTGGGCCGCCACTAGCAGGGTGGCCCAGCCAGCCAGCCAGGGCCACCAACGGGGTGGCGTTGGCCAGGCCAGGCCCCCGGGCCTACCGGCTAGGGGCTCAGGCCGTAAGGGAGCGGCTCCCGCCTCCAGGAGCTGATGGCAGACGCTGACCAGCATCACCAGCAGCAAGGCCGTGGCCAGGTGGGCTGTGACGATGGCGGGGGGGAGGAGCAGGGTCACGGTCAGGGCCCCGAGGGCGCCCTGGAAGGCCACCAAAACCAGACAGGCCCCGCTCAGCCAGGGCAGCCATCGGGGCAGTTGCTGGCGTTGGACCACCGCCGTGGTCGCCAGCACCAGCACGCCGATACCCACGACAAAGGCATCGAGCCGGTGAAACCACTCCAGAAAAACCTGCAGGTTCATCTGGCGACCGGGCAGGAAGCTGCCGTAACAAAGGGGCCAATCGGGGCAGGCCAGGCCGGCCTGCATCACCCGGGTGGCGCCGCCGATCACCACAAGGGCTACGAGGGCGACGACGAGGTGGGCGGTTAGCAGTTGCAGTTGGCGTTGCAGCCTGGAAGCCATGGGGTTGTCTTCCGAAGCAACGTCTGGCCAAGGTAGCGATCGCGATCGGCCCGACCACGCTTCGTTGCGGAGATCCCGACGCAGGGCCGATCAAGACCCATCGGCGTGAGGGTTCCCTCACTCCGTAGGGGCGGATTAGCCCATTCGTAGGGGCTGATGCTGCCACCGTCGCCTGAAGGCGCCATCCTTCATAAGGTGTCCGCATTCGTGCCCGCTCCGTGCCCATTCCAGCTGCCATCCTCACCTTGGGATTGAGCGTGGTGCTCGTTCTCATTGGCCTGTGGGTCGGCCAGAACGTGAACCTTCTGCCCATCGATGCCAGTGCCAATGCGCCGGTGTACGACGAACTGTTCCAGGTG
>CAINZT010000178.1 GCA_903855705.1 uncultured Synechococcus sp. | reverse complement strand
TGTCGCGCTTGCCGCCCAATTGCGTGAAGGGACCAAAAAGGCCCACACCATGGCCGAAAACACCGGTTTCGTCAGCTGCTTCCTTAAGGGAGTCGTCGACAAGCTGAGTTATCGCCGTTTGGTGGCCAACCTCTATTTCCTCTACAGCGCCATGGAGGAGGAGATCGGCAAGCTCAAGGATCATCCGGTGGTGGGTCCGATCGCCTACGACCAGCTGAACCGCCGCGCCGTCCTGGAAGAGGACATGGCTTACTACTTCGGGGCCGATTGGCGCAACCAGGTGCAGCCCACTCCCGGAGCCAAGATCTATATCGATCGCATCCACCAGGTGGCCAGCGAGGCCCCCGAGCTGCTGGTGGGCCACCACTACACCCGCTACATCGGCGACCTCTCCGGCGGCCAGATCCTCAAGAACATTGCCCAGAAGGCGATGAACCTGGGCGAGCACGACGGCCTGCGCTTCTACGAATTCGACGCCATCCCCGATGAAAAGGGGTTCAAGGTGGGCTACCGCCAGGCCCTCGACGCCCTGCCGATCGACCAGGCCACGGCCGATCGCATCGTGGAGGAGGCCAACCAGGCCTTCCACCTGAACATGACCATGTTCCAGGAGCTGGAAGGCAACCTGGTGGCCGCCATTGGCAAGGTGCTTTTCGGCTTCCTCACCCGCCGCCAGCGCACCGGCAGCACCGAGGCCGTTGCCGCCTGAGCCCTGGGCAGCCAGCTGAGCCAGAGTGGGCCAACGGCTCGCCTAACGCCTTTGCGACCCCTGCGCTTTCTGGTGCCCGGCACCTCCGGCCGATTCCGTTGCGGCGGCCTGCAGGTGGAACTGCAGACGGCCCGGCTCACGGCGGCCCTGCGGCCCACCGAGCTGGTGACCTATCGCCAGAGGCAGACAGGTTTCCCCTTTCTGGCCGACCTGCTCCAAAGGGATGAGTCGCCGGGGCAGGCCCTTTGGATCGTGAGCTGGGGCTTTGATGTGCCGAAGTTGCTGCGCCAGCTGGCCGGCCGGCCCGTGGCCTACCACGCCCACAGCAGTGGCTATGGCTTTGATCTGCCGCCAGCCACCCCGGTGCTGGCGGTCAGCCGCAACACCCTCGGCTACTGGGGCGATCGCAGCCCCCGCAGTCCCCTGTTTCTGGTGCCCAATGCCCTTGAGCCCCAGTGGCTGGAGCGGGGCGATCGGGCTGGGGCCCAAGGTCCTGGCGCTGGCGCCGGCCCAGGGGATGCCACCGGATCGGCCCAGGCCCACCGCCGGCCGATCGATGTGCTGGTGCAGCGGCGCAAGTCCAGTGCCTATGTGCTCCGCACCCTGGTGCCGGCCCTACGGGCCCGGGGGCTGGAGGTGGTAGTGCAGGACGGCTGGGTCGACGACCTGGTGGACCTTTTCAACAGTGCCGCGGTGGTGCTCTACGACTCCGCCGACTACTGGCGCGGCCGCGGCGTGTCTGAAGGCTTCGGCCTGCCACCCCTGGAAGCTTTGGCCTGCGGTTGTGTGCTGTTCAGCAGCCTCAACCACGCCCTGGCCGACACCTTGGATCCCGGCCGGCTGGGTCACCAGATCGGCGCCGGCACCCTCGAGGCCGACCTGGAGGCGATCACGGCCGCAGCAGCGGAGCCGGCGGCCTGGTTGCCGAGCCCCGAAGCCCTGGCTGGCTTGCTCGCCAGTGGCTCTGAGGAGGCCCTGCTGGAGCGCTGGCGCGGCGCCCTGGCCGCGATCGATCGCCACTGGGACCGGTTGGCGCAGGGCTGCCGGCCTCTAGTGAGTGAGCCGGTGTGGCTGCAGCGCTGGCAGCAGGGGCTGGAGCGCTGGCAGCAGGGGCTGGAGCGGTTGGGGAGCAAAGCCTTGGTGAGCCGCCTGTGGCGATCACCTAAGTGACTGGCTGCCCGATTTCGAGGGCTCGCCAAGCCACTCGTTAGCCTCACTTTAGATCTGGACCGTAATGGCAGTCAAAAGCAAGACATTGGCGAGTTTGCTGCGCCTGTTGCGCGCGCTCCCTGCCCGCCGCAAGAAAGCGCTGATGACTTTGTTGCCAGTGGCGATTCTTGCTGGCTTGTCTGATCTGCTTGTGGTAGCCCTGGTGTCCCGGTTGTTTACAGCCGTGGTGGGCGAGGCCAATAGACCGTCTATCCCTTGGCCTGGGCTGGTTCCAGACGATCCTCGCAGCAAGGTCATCTGGTTAGTTGTGGCCTTTATCGCGGTGAGTTGGTTCGCTTCGATTTCGAAGCTCTTTTTGCGTGCCTGCCAGGTGCGATTGAAGTCAGCGATCTGGCGTGATCTTTCCGAGATGGCGCAGCGTAAATTATTGGCCCAGCCCTATGAGTTTTTCCTCGGCCAGAGTAACGCTGCCATCTCGGCCCAAGTGTTGATTAATGTTGCCCGAGTTGCTGATATTGTTGTTATGCCAGTTCTGCAGGTCGCAAGTGGCATTTTTGTGATCTCGCTTCTCTCCATAGGAGTGATAGCCGTCGGTAAGTTGTTGGCAGTTTCCCTGATTACCAGCTTGGTGGGTGGTTATCTGCTGATCTCC
>CAINZT010000177.1 GCA_903855705.1 uncultured Synechococcus sp. | reverse complement strand
TCTTGCCGGGCCCTTGCCATGATGCTGAGTCGATCGGGACCCCAGTCTGCCTGAGCAAGGCTTGGTTGACCCCACCACCCTGGGCCAGCCCTTCAGCGGCCCTTCCCCATGCAGAGGATCCCCCTGGTGCCAAGCCGCCAAGACAGCCCAGCCCCGCATCCAACACCAGGGGGAACCTCGGTGGAGCCCCAGGCGCAGGAGCAGGCCGGGCCGGCCCTGATCGAGCAGCTAGCCCAGGAATCCAGGCAGTTTGATGGCACCGGCGCCGACCCGGAACGCAATTGCTGGCTGGTGGTCCATCGCCACCAGCACGGGGTGCTGCCGAGCGAATACGACATTCGCGAGATCCCCGAAGAGCTCTACCTCGCGGTTTTAGCGGCCCGGCGCGCCAGCGAGCCAGGCTAAATCATCCCCATGGCCTCCCCGCCACTGGGGCAATTGCCCTGGGCTCAGCCCAGGGGGATCGGCCATGGCAAGGGCCATGGATCCCCCGATTCCAACCCATAAAAAAAGACCCCCCGAGGGGGTCCTTGATGAACAGGCGAGGTGAGCTCGCCAAAGAAGATCAGGCCCAGCCCTTGCTGCTCTGGGATTCGACATAGGCAGCTACATCGTCGATGTCAGTGGCGCTGAGCTTGCCACCGAAGGCGGGCATGGCGTTTTTGCCATTGGTGACTTGATAGACAATCGCCGCCTCATGGCCAGCGCTGTAGTTAGCCAGGTAGGCCTCGAGGGCGTCCTGCTTGAGGGTGCGTTCCGCGTTCACCACGTTGCCGCCACCCATGTGACAAGCGGCGCAGTTAGCGGAGAAGATCTGGGCGCCGTGGGTCGCATCGGCGGCAAAGCTGGGGGCTGCACCCAGCACCAGCGCCAGGCAAAGAGCGATCAGAGATAGAAAACGGCGCATCGGAGCTCGTTCAACTCACCGAAGTTAGGGCTGAAGGGGGCAGCCCTGCTGCGCTTGCAGCTGGGATCGAAACACTTTGTGGGGGAAGGCGGGTCGGGAAGGGACCGCAGGGAGGATGCCCCGCAGGCAGCAGGCCCCTAAAGCCGGCCCCGCTGGGCCAGGCCCGCCGCCTCAAACACCGCCTCCAGGCTGGGGGCCTCACTCACCAGGCCAAACCGTTCCGGCGGACTGACGGGCTCATGCTGGAAGTGCCGCTGGCGAATCGAGAAGCGATCCCAGGCGTTCACCTCAATGCGCAAGAGCTTGATCAGGCCCTCGATCAACCAGCCGGTTAAGTCGATGCCAAAGGGGGCCTGCCAGACGCCACGCCAGCGGCAAAGGCGGCTGACCGTGCCATTGACCGTGACCACGGGCTGGCCCAACACCAGGCGCCGAACCAGGCCCTGGCCAGCTTCAGGGTTGGCCTGGTGGGGCCGGGTGGCCAGGTGCACGCAGACCCGGGCAATGTCGCCGGCATGGATGAAGTGGAAGCTGGCATCGGTGCGCAGCCAGCTGGCCAGCCACAGCCAGCGGGTGGCTTCGGCCAGGCCGGTGGTGAGGTAGCTGGTGGGGAAGGGGCCGCCGCCGTCGACCCGGCCGCCAAACACCAAGGTGGGGAACACGGCCACGATCCGCTCGGCAAGGGGATGGTGCTCGAGCTGCTCCAGGCAGATGGCCTTGGTCTGGATGTATTCGGTGCCGAACTCCATCGCCTCGGGGAGGGTTTGCAGCTGGCGATTCAAGATGCTGGCGGTGGAGAAATAGATCACCTGTTGCAAGCGCTCGGGATCGGCGGCCGCCAACAGGGCCTTCACCGCCACCACGTTCACCTGCATGGCCCGCTCCGGGTCGCCCCAGGCGGTGGCGGTGTGGATGATGCGGTCGGCGCTGGCGATGGCGGCCGCGTGGGGGGCCGAGTCGCGCAGGGCGCCCACCAGCAGGGTGATGCGGGGATGGTCAGCCGGCACGGCGGTGAGCTTGGCCGGATCCCGCAACCAGAGCAACAACTCGGCGTCGGTTTCGCGGAAGAGCTGGTCGGCGATGTGCTGGCCGACGCAGCCACTGGCGCCGGTGATCAGGATCCGCTCGGGCCGCTGGGATCCAGGGGCCCGAGGCCCGGACGCCTCGGGCTGGGGGACCTGGGCTCCAAGCGACTGGGTTTCAGGCGACTGATGTTCAGGCAACTGACTATCGATCGACTGGCTCAAATGCCAGCTCCGATCAACTCATTGACCGCTTTGCCCGTCTCAAAGAAGACCCGGGCATTCTCTTCTGGGGTGCCGGGCAGGATGCCGTGGCCCAGGTTGAGGATGTGCTTGCGGCCCTTGGCCTTGCGCACGCAATCGATGATCCGCTCGCGGATCGCTTCCGGGGTGCCAAATAGCAGGCCGGGATCGACGTTGCCCTGCACGCCGATGTGCTCAGGCAGGCGGGCCAGGCCTTCGGCCATGTCCACGGTCCAATCCAAGGAGATGATGTCCACACCGGTGCGGCCCATGCGTTCCAGCACCCCGGCGCTGCCAGAGATATAGAGAATTAAAGGGGTGTCGGGGTGGGTGGCCTTCACCTGGTCGATCACCCGTTTTTGGTAGGGGGCCGCAAAGGTGTCGTAGTCGGCCGGAGAGAGCTGGCCAGCCCAAGAATCAAACATCTGCACCACCTGGGCGCCGGAATCGATCTGATAGCGCACGTAGGTGGCGATCGAATCGGCCAGATGGGCCAGCAGCTTGTGCAGCAGGGCGGGCTCCTGGAAGGCCATCGCCTTGATCACGGCGTAATTTTTGGAGCTTTTGCCCTCCACCGCGTAGGCGGCCAGGGTCCAGGGGGCGCCGACGAAGCCGAGCACGGTGGCCTCATTGCCGACATCGCGGCGCAGGCGGCCCAGCACCTCGCCGACGAAGGGCAGGGCCTCGGCCGGATCTAGGGGCCGCAGGGCATCCACCTGGGCCTGGGAGCGGATGGCGGGCTCGATGATCGGACCGCGACTTTCGATGATGTCGAAGTCGATGCCCATGCCCGGCAGGGGCGTGAGGATGTCGGAAAAGAGGATCACGCCATCGGGTTTGAAGGCGTGGAACGGCTGCATCGAGATCTCATAGGAGAGATCCGGGTTCTCGGAGCGTTCACGGAAGCCAGGGTGCCGGTCGCGCAGGTCCCGGTAGACCTTCATGTAGCGACCGGCCTGGCGCATCATCCAGACGGGAGGACGCTCCACCTGCTCACCTCGGGCGGCGCGCAGCAGCAGGGGGGCGGTTCCAGACATGGCGAAAAGCGGGGCCAGGGGCGAACTTACCCGATAGCAGCGCCGCTTTCGGCGCCGGCGTCACAGAGCTCCGGACTCCGTTTCTCATCGCGCCGCAGCACCAGCACGCTCAGGGGCGGCAGGCAGAGGTCGAGGGACTGGTCGTAGCCATGGATGCCGACGGCATCGCTGAACTTGCCGCCCAGGTTGCCGAGGTTGCTGCCGCCGTAGCGCTCGGCGTCGGTGTTGAACACCTCGGCGTAGTAGCCCTCAACCGG
Organism: uncultured Synechococcus sp.; assembly: GCA_903855705.1. Taxonomy (GTDB): domain Bacteria; phylum Cyanobacteriota; class Cyanobacteriia; order PCC-6307; family Cyanobiaceae; genus BAIKAL-G1. Next base: position 147 of record CAINZT010000177.1, on the reverse strand, counting down.
CACCCCTACCCGGTAGTGGGCATGGCTTTGGGGAGTGAAGTTGCAAACCACCAGCACCCAGCGACCGGTGGTGGCCTCGCGCCGCATGAAGCTGATCACCGAGTGGCGATTGTCGTTGCAATCGATCCACTGGAAGCCGAACTGGTC
>CAINZT010000176.1 GCA_903855705.1 uncultured Synechococcus sp. | reverse complement strand
GCGGAAGACCAGGCCCTGGTGGAGGCGGCCCAACGCGGCTACGCCAGTGGGCTGGTTCCCGGTCCGCCCCACCGGCTGGAGCAGCGCATCCTCCAGCAACAGGCCCTCTATCGCGAGCTGATGGAGGGCGAGCTATCGGGGGGCGATGGACTGGGGGCGAGTTAAGGGCGTCAGCCTTAATGGATCCCCAGTCTTTGAAAGGGAGCTGATCCGCAGGCAGTCCGATTAGGGATCCAGCCCGTCAGGGGGAGCCGGGATCCAGGTCGCTTGGGGCGTCGCCGAAGAGATCGGGCTGGATTCCCAGGTACACGGCCTCCTTGAACAGGGCCTTTTTGGCCTCGGCATCGCCGCTGCGGACGGCCTCGGCGAAGCGGCTGCGCAGGGAGGCGATCAGGGCCTGTTGTCGGGGATCGGCAGCCGTCATGGGGGCGGAAAAGGGCCGCAAAGGGGTCTTGGCCCCATCGTATGGAAGGTGCAGCGGCGATGGGGTCGCCCTGGCCACCAGCAGCAGGGGCCAGGTCACCCCCGAAGCGCAGCCCAAGCCCAGGCTTGGTAGACGCGCGGTCAAGGCGAAGGGCCTCAGGGCCTGCCCTCGGCTGCGGGGCGACCCTTGGCCGCAGATTTCGCCGCCCCTTTGGCGCCAGAGCGGCTCGAGCGGCCCGGAGCTGGCACCGGCACGGGTTCGGGGAAGGGCAGGAACTCGGGCGGCTGGGCGTTTTGCTGCAGCCGTTGCAGCTGCAATTGGCGGCGCAGCTCCTCTTGCTGAAGGACGAGCTCCTGCAACTGTCCAGAGCTGGCTTCCAGGTTCTGCAGCCGCTGGAGCATGGCGCGCAGCTGGGCCTCCAGGGCCTGGGTGCGCTCAAGATCCCTGCTGTTTTCCAGCGCCTGAACCCGCCGCTCCAGGGCCTGGCTGCGGCTCGCCTGCTGCTGAACCTGTTGCAGCAGCACTAGGGCCAGCACGGCCACCAGGGCAGTGAGGCCGGCCCCCACCAGGCGCATCCAACGGGGCAGGGGCGGCTCGGCGTCGGGTGGCGCTGGGGGGGCTGTCATGGCGAGGCATCAGGGGCCTGAAGCGATCCCCAGCCAACCCAGGCTGATGATCGTTCCTGAGTTTGGAGGCTGGAGCCCGGTTGGTCCATTTTTGGGCGCCTACTTGGGCTCCTAAGAGTGGTCTCTTAGGAGTGGTCTCCTAAGAGTGGGCGCCGAGGAGTGGGCTCCTAGTAAAGGCACAAGTCCTGCCGGCTGGCTGGCCACGCAGCATCGGCACCGCCGGGGGCTTCCCCAAGCATGGGCCGGGCGTTCCCGAGGCGCCCCCGGAACCTGGCGCGATGACGGGGTCTTGGCTGATGCGCATCGAAGCCCAGCAACCTTCATCCCCAGCCCCTAGACCCTGAACTCGGGTTGGGATAGGGAGTTGGCCTTCCCTTCCCTAGCGGCTGGGGCGATCTTGAGCGCTCACGCTCAGCCAGAGTTGCCCAAAGTGCAACGGCAGCGATGGGTTGGCGACCTCGGGATGCTGTTCGGCTTCTAGCGCAAGTGCCCAGCCTCGATGCAGGTCGCCGATGGCTTGCGGACACGGGCTTGACGCCGCGATTCGGTCGTCGTGGTGAAGGCTCCACAAGGACTTTTTGATCCTTTTTGGGCACCCCTGGAGCCCCAGCGAATCGCGCTGGAATCCAGCCCTTACCCCCCAGGGCCATGGCCCGATAGGCCCAATTCACCGCCAAAGCGCTAGGACAGGGATCTGCAGATCCCCTCGCCCGCCATCCGTTGACCCTTGCAGCGCTCGATGCCTTTCTGGCCTTTGCCCAAGCCGATCCAACCCTGGCCGAACGGCTGCGCCAACCGCTTGAGCTCGAGGAGCTGCTGGCCCTCGGCCACGACCATGGCTTCGAGCTCGAGGCCGAGGATGTGATCGCCGCCCAGCAGCGGGAGGAGGCCTCCCTCAGCGCTGCCGAGCTGCAACAGCGGGCCGGGGCGGATGCCCGCAAATTGCGCAGTTTCATCCCCGGCTGAGTGCAGCCAGGGGAGTGATCTTCTGCGTGAGGGGGATGGCTCTCGCCAGGCAAAGACCCTTGGCAGCCGTTGAGATCCCTTGGCAGGCAAGCGATCTTGTCGATGCTGATCATCGCCACGGCCCCGTTGTTACCTGGTGGATCCAGACCCTGGGTTGCTCTGGGCTGGTCTTTTGACCATGGCAATGAGAGCTCTTGTGACGAGATTGGCTTGGGGGTACTGGCGCATGTCCGACGGTTCGCTACATTTGCGTCAGAGTTTTCTCTTCTCCATGCTCACCGGATCCGAACTCCTCTCCAAAGTCAAGGAGCTGGGCGATGTCAGCAAGTCCGATCTCGTGCGCTCCTGCGGCTATGTGAGCACCAAAAAGGACGGCAGCGAGCGACTGAATTTCACCGCCTTCTATGAGGCCCTGCTCGAAGCCAAGGGCGTCAGCCTGGGCGATGGCGTGGGCAAGGGCAAAGGCAAGGGCGGCCGCACCCTGAGCTACGTGGCCACTGTTCAGGGCAACGGCAACCTGCTGGTCGGCAAGGCCTACACCGCCCTGCTTGGTCTTGAGCCCGGCGACGAGTTCGAAATCAAACTCGGCCGCAAGCAGATTCGTCTGATTCCCGCCGGTGCCACCGACGAAGACGAGTGAGTCTCGGGGCTCCATGCCCTATTTGATAGGCGTTGACGGCTGCCGACTTGGTTGGCTTGCCGTCAGCGCTTTTTTTGTGCCCAATCGGCCGGGCGATGCCCCCCCCGATACGGCAATGATTGGGCCCAATCGGCTGGCGGCTGTTGAGGCTCGCATCCTCCCCGACTTGGAACCCTGGCTGGCCAGCCTGGAAGAATCGGGCCCAGACTTGCAGCCGCTGCGAGGAGCTGAAGCTGCAACTGACTCCCCCTGGCTATTAGCCATTGACATGCCGATCGGCCTCAGCGAGGCGGGCCCACGGCGCTGCGACCAGGACGCGAGACGGTTGTTGGGCCATCCCCGCGGCAGCAGCGTCTTCCCGGCGCCAATCCGGCCGATGCTGCAGGCCCACGACTACAAAGACGCCTGCGCCATTGGACGCGCCACCGATGGCCGCGCCCTCAGCCGCCAGGCCTGGAACCTGTTGCCGCGCATCTGCCAACTGGACGATCTGCTGCAGCGCCACGCCCCCTGGCGGCAGCGGATCGGCGAAACCCATCCGGAGCTGATCTTCCAACTCTGGGCCGGCCGGCCCCTCGATCAGGGCAAACGCCTGCTCGAGGGCCGCCGCCAACGCAGCGCCCTGATTGAAGCCCGTTGGCCCGGGGTGGTGGCGGCCTGCGCGGCCCAGTTGCCCCGCGGCGGCTGGGCCCCAGACGACCTGCTCGATGCCCTGGCCTGCCTGCGGGCCGCCGAGCGCAGGGCCGCAGGCGTTGCCCTGGAACTCGGCGGCGACCGGGATGGCACCGACCTGGCCATGGCCATCACCTGTTGATTGGCACCCCCTAAGGGCGAACCGGGGCACTGGCCTGGCGGAGCGGATCCAGCTGCTGGCGACTCCGTCCCAAGCCAGCCCAGGCCCCAAAGCTGCAGATCGACCCCCAGCGCTGGCAATCAGGACGCCTGGCCAGCGGATCCGGATCCAGGGATTAGGATAATGCAACTCACTCTCAATAAGCCCCGACTCTGCGAATGGCCACTCCGACCGCCCCATCCCGCCAGGCTCGGACCTTGGGCCAGAGCCAGCCCCCGGCCCCCGGCGGCCCTGACCAAACTCCGGACATCCTGCTCAGCGAACTGGCCGCAGGGCAGTCCGCCACGATCTGCTCCTTGGCGGTGGAGCCCGGCCTGCGCCACCGCCTCCAGGCCCTCGGCCTGCACCGGGGCCAGCGGGTGCAGCTGCTGCGGCGCGGCTGGTGGGCCGGCCCCCTGCACCTGCGCGTCGGCATGACCGAACTGATGCTGCGGCGGGTCGATGCGGCCCGGGTGGGCATTGACAACGTGATGGTGACTGCATGAGCAGTTCCACCGCCTGCCGCCCTGCCACGATCGCCGTATTGGGCATGCCCAATACGGGCAAGTCCACCCTGTTCAACAAGCTCACCGGTAGCCACGCCCATATCGGCAACTGGCCTGGCCTGACCGTGGATCTGATGCAGGCAAGCCTGGAGCTGGCCGGCCGCAGCGCCCAGCTGATTGACCTGCCCGGCATCTACGACCTGCGCGGTCACTCGGACGATGAGGCGGTGGTGCGCCGGTTCCTGGCCGCCACCGCCATCGATCTGGTGGTGGTGATTCTCAACGCCAGCCAGCTGGATCGCCAGCTGCGCCTGGCCCTGCAGGTGCAGGAATTGGGCCTGCCGACCGTGGTGCTGCTCAACATGGCCGATGAGGCCAAACGCTTCGGCGTCACCATCGACCTGCCGGCCCTCAGTGAGCAACTGGGCCTGCCCGTGTTGCTGGTGAGTGCCAAATACGGACGGGGGTTGGGCGAAGCCCGCCAGGCGATCCGCAAGGCCCTGGACCCTGGTCCCTTGCAGCCGGAGGGTGGGGGAGCCCAGGCCTCCCTGGCCGCAACCCAGGCCCCAGGCCCCGTAGCGAGCGGCGCACCGAGCTCCACCGACGCAGCCCAGTCGCTCGAACAGCGGCTCGCCCTGGTGGATGGGGACTTGCCCCAACGCATGGCGGCAATCCTGGCGGCCACGGTGCAGCTGCCGCCCCAATGGCGCGACCGGCTCACCCGCCGGCTCGATCGGGTGCTGCTCCATCCCGTGCTGGGGCTGCCCCTGTTTTTCGCCACGATGCTGCTGATGTTTCAGGGCATCTATGCCATCGGTGTCCCCCTTCAGGGCCTGCTCTCGAGCTGGTTGAGTCAGTTCGGCCAGGGGGTCCTGGCGCCCTTGCTAGCCGGTTGGGGATTGCCGGCCTTTGTGCAGGGCTTCCTCATGGAGGGGCTCTACCAGGGGATCGGCACGGTCTCGGCTTTTTTGCCGGTGATCTTCCTGTTTTTCCTGGCGATGGGGGTAGTGGAAGACAGCGGCTATCTCTCGAGGGCGGCCTATCTCATGGATGCGCTGATGGAGCGGCTTGGGCTTGATGGCCGCTCGTTTGTGCTTTGCCTGATGGGATTTGGCTGCAATGTGCCCGCGATCCTGGGCACCCGGGTGATGCGCTCCACCGGCCTGCGGCTACTCACCATGCTGGTGATTCCGTTCTCATTGTGCTCGGCCCGCTTGAACGTGTTTCTGTTCATGGCGGCGGCCTTCTTCTCGCCCAGCCAGGGGGCCCTGGTGATCTTTGCCCTCTACTTAATGAGTTTTGCGGCAGCCATTTTCACAGCGCTGCTGTTCCAGGGGCGCTTTGCCGCCCAGGAAGCCCTGGTGTTGGAACTGCCGCCCTATCGCTTACCCACTCCGACCCAGATCCTCACAAGGGCCTGGGCTGAGGTGCGTCACTTCTGGTTCTGGGCCCGGCGCTTCATCATCATCGGGGTGGTGGCCGTGTGGCTACTCAACAACCTGCCCCTGGGCGTGCCCCCCGCCTCGGCCCAGACCCTATCCGGCCAGCTGGGCCATCTGCTCCATCCCCTGCTGGCCCCCACCGGCATCGACCCAACCCTCACGGTTGCCCTGGTGTTTGGCTTCATCGCCAAGGAGATCGTGTTGGGGGGCCTGGCGGTGATCTATGGCCAAGCCGACACCAGCCTGCTGGGCCAGGCCATGGCCGCCCAGGTGAGCTGGCCCCAGGCAGTGAGCTTCATGCTGTTCACCCTGCTGTATGTGCCCTGCCTCTCCACCGTGGCGGTGATCCGCAGTGAATCGAAGCGCCTCGATTTCACCCTGTTCACGATCGGCTGGTCCCTGGTGCTGGCCTGGACGGTGAGCACGGTCTTTTTCCAGTTCAGCCGTCTGGTGGGTTGGCACTGAGGCCAGGACGATCGCCCGACCCCTGGGGGGGCCTGGGGCCCGAAACCCGAAACGTTCCTAGATTGCCACCAGATTTGCGGCGGATATGACCTTTTACGAGCTGGTCTGGCAGGGGGAGGGTTTCAGTGATGCGGCAGACCTGGAGGAGGCCACTGCGGCCTTTTTGGAGCTGAAGCCAAAGGAGCTCAGCTGGTCTGAGGTCTGTTCCGATCCCGCCTATGGCCCGACGATCCGCCGCTACCGCTCCTTCGACGCCTTCCTCGACAACGAGGACGCGATCGAGACGATCGTTGTTACGGCAGCGATGCTCGAGGCGGCCGAGGCTGGCCAATCCGCAGAGGAGCCGCCAAATTGAGCCGATGATTCCCGCCAAAGCCGAGCAGCCGATTCCCCTGGTCCCCAACCCTTGGGGCCAGGAGGTGCTGGTGATGCACCCCCATCGCTTCAACGGTGCAATGGAGGCCATTGTGGCGCTGCGGCAACAGAAAACCGTGGTGTTAAATCTGAGCCTGATGCCTGCGGAAGAGGCCCAGCGGGCTGCCGATTTTGTCTCCGGTGGCGCCTTTGCCCTCGATGGCCAGCAGGAACGGCTGGGCGAGCTGGTGTTCCTGTTTGCCCCCCATCACGTCGACCTGAGCCGCAGCTGAGGGCTGCCAGCGCAAACCCGGCCAAACCCGCTCACTAGCGAGCCAAGCGGCTGCAAATGAAAATTAATTGTAAAGAAGCTGCCGTTGGGCCTGGGCTCCGCTGGTCAGGCAGGGGCGATGCGGCAGTAGGACTGAGGCTGGGAGGGACGATTCCAAAGGTGGGCAATGGGTTTGACGGTCCCCGGGGCTAATGCTCCGAGGGTCAGGCGGATCGGGTCTCGCGATCCCCTGGAGTTGATGGCTGGGCTGAGATCGCTTGGTGGAGCGTTTGTCGGATCAATGGGCGGATCGGTTGACTGATCTGTTGCGGGATCCCTGAAACGCTTAAGGCAACGATCGCTTCCCCACCACTGGCTGCACACCTCTTTGTTCGATCGCTTCAGGGAAAAGACCACGGCATTGTTCCGCGGGCGGGCGCTCCCGCATCACCAGCACTTCCCCATGACCTCAGAGACTCCCTCCCTCACCATCGGTGAACTGGAGGCTAATTATTCGCTCTATTGCAAGGCCATGCGGTTACTGATCATTGAGGGCCGCAGCCTCAAGAAAATTCAGCGCACCGTTTGCTGGCAACGACTGGAAATCCTGCACAACTGCCTGCCCAATCGTTACAAATCTCCCGACTACCTCTGCGCCCTGCTCAAACGGGAGGTGGAGCAACTCAAGGAGCAGCAGCAGGCGGCCGCAACGGCGACGACCGCGGCGGCAGCGCTGTAGTCGCACACAGGCCCAGTAGCCGGCCAAGAAGAGTTGTCGTTGCAACAATTTGGCCGGTAGCACGTCAAGCGGTATTTGAAAAATCATCGCTTTATCTATTTTGTCTCACCCCCAGGGCTGGCCCTGCTAGCTGTTGACAAGCGAACGTATTGAGCCGTGATGGGGCAAGGCGATCTTGGTGTCCACCGCCTGGAGAGGGGCCCGTTGGCCCTTGCCCTCCTAGCCCTTGCCCTAGTCGCCAGCCAAGGGGCTCAGGTCACCGGGACCCCAGCCTTCGGCCAGGCCTTCAAGCCCCAGCTGGGCTGCCTGGGGGATCGCCGCCAGCCGGGGCGGCCCATCCGGGTCAGCGTGGTGCCCCAGCGGCCGCCAGCAGAAACCTTTGCCGTCTGGTCGCCCCTACTGCAACACCTAGGGCAAGTCTCGAAGCAGTGCTTTGTGCTGCGGGTGCCCCCCACGATTCCCAATTTCGAGGCGGAGCTGCGCAGCGGCCGGGCCGATTGCGTCTATATGAATCCGTATCACGCCGTGCTGGCCCAGCGCTGGCGCGGTTACATCCCCCTAATCCGCGATGGCAGCAAGCCCCTGCGGGGCCTGCTGGTGGTGCGCAAGGACAGTCCAATCCGCAGCATCCGCGAGCTGAATGGCCTGGCGGTGGCCTTCCCTTCGCCGAACGCCTTTGCCGCCACCCTGTTGCCACGGGTGTTGCTGGCGCGCCAAGGCATCACCATCCAGCCGGTGTTCGAGAACACCCATTCCAATGTGTATCGCAGCGTCGCCTTGGGGATGCTGCCGGCGGGTGGCGGCATCAACAACACCCTGCGGCGGGAACGGCCCGAGCTGCGGGAGGAGCTGCGGGTGCTCTGGCAGACGCCCCCCTTCCCCTCCCATCCCTTTGCCTGCCTGCCCAGCTTGGCCAAGGCCAGGCGCGAGGCCCTGCAGGCGGGCTTTCTGGCCCTGGCCGCCAACCCGGCGAACCACGGGCTGCTCGATGACATCCAGATTCCCGAGCCGGTGCTCGCCGACTACCGCCACGATTACCAACCCCTACTGAGCCTGGGCCTGGGTCGCTTCACCGTGCTTGGCAGCGACTGACCATGGCTGCCCCGGGGCCCGATCTGCTGCGACGGCGCAACCTAATCCCGCTGCTGCTGCTGGGGTGTCTGTTAGTGCTGCTCAGTGGTTGGCGCTCCTTTCTCTACTCACGCCAACTGCTGATCAAAAGCCAGGAACAAAGTTATCGGGAGGTGCTGCGGGTTTTGCCCCAGGGCCTGCTGCCGCACCTGGTGGTGGATGACTACGTCGCCCTAGAGCAGGACCTCGAAGGCGTGATGGTCGATCCATCGATTGCGGCGCTTCTGGTGGTGGATCCGCGGGGGCGGGTGCTGGCCCATCTGGAACGGGACCGGCCGGGGCGGCCGCCCTTGCTGCGCTACGGGCCGAGCCGGCTGGCGCCCAACAGCTCCGGGCCGATCGGCCCCAAGCCGGGACCCGCCCGCCCCGGCCTTGGGGAGCCACCGCAGGTGCACTGGCAACGGCTGGAGGCCGGCGGCAGCACCCTGGGCTGGCTGCGGCTGAGCCATTGGTCCACAAACACCCTGGCGGTGGTGGTGATCCTGGCCAACCAATACCTGCAACTGATGGCCCTCACCCTGGTGGTCATTGCCGTGCTGCTGGGGGCTTCCGTGCTGGTGGTGCGGCGAGAGGGCCGCAGGCGCGAGGCCCAACTGGAGGAACGGGGTCTCGAACTCATGGAGAGCAGCCTGCGGGACCCGCTGACTGGCCTAGCCAACCGCCGCGGCCTGGAGCTGTTGCTGGAGCGGGCGATCGCCGCGTTTCGAAGTAGCGACTCGGCCAAGCACGCAGCAGATCTGCTGGTGATCTGCCTGATCGATCTTGATGATTTCAAGCCAGTCAACGATCGCTTTGGCCATGGGGTGGGCGACCAGTTGCTGGTGGAGGTGGGGCGCCGCCTCTGCCAATGCCTGCGCACCAACGAGCCAGACTTAACGCCAGTAGCAGAGCGGCAACCGCCGGCTAGGGCGGGCAGGCTGGCCCTGGCTGGCGAGCGGGGCGTTGATCAGGTGGCGCGGCTTGGGGGCGATGAATTTGTCTGCATCCTCGCTGGCTGCACCACTGCTAGCCAGGCGGAGTTGCTGGCCCAGCGGATCCTGCAAAGCCTCGGCCAGCCCTTTGCGGTGGAGCGGCACAGCCTCACGGTGGGAGCGAGCCTGGGCATCGCCTGCGCCTCAGGATCCCTCACTCCGTCGCCCCTGACCCTGCTACAGATCGCCGATCACGCCATGTATGTGGCCAAGGCCAAGGGGAAGAATCATTTTCAGCTGGAAATGATCCACAACCCAGCCGATTTGTCAAGTCAAGAGCCTGGGCCGGGTCCTGCAGGCGAGCCTTGATACGCCTAGCCTCGCTATAACTCTGGGACTACACCTACATGGCACCCTATCCCGAGTATCCAGTCCCCACCAACGAGATCCAACGCCTGCGGGAATTGGAACGGCGCTCGGTGCTCGATACCGCTGGCGATGAGCATTTCGATCGACTTGTGGAGCTGGCCTCGGAAGTGTTGGGCATGCCGGTGGCCCTCATTTCCCTGGTGGATCGTGACCGGCAGTGGTTTCTGTCGAGGCTTGGCATTGCGGCCAAGGAAACGCCGCGGGAGATGGCCTTCTGCGCCCATGCCATCGCTGATCAGGAGGTGCTGGTGGTGCCCGATGCCCTGCTAGATGAGCGCTTTCGCACCAATCCGCTAGTAGTAGATGAGCCCCATGTGCGCTTTTACGCCGGGGCGCCCCTGCGCACGGAGGAGGGCCACAATCTTGGCACCCTCTGTGTGATCGATCGGGAGCCCCACCAGCTCAGTGAGCATCAAATCAAGATGCTCAAAATGATGGCCGATCTGGTGATGCGGGAGCTGGAATTACGGCGCATCGCCACGATCGACCCAACCACGGGTCTTTATACCCGCACCAGCTTCTTTTCCCTGGCCGACAAGGAACTGGAACGGGCCAAGGTCAAGGGGATGTCCCTAGCCTTGCTCAATATTGATGTGGATGATTTTCGCCAGATCAACAACCGCTGGGGCCATCGAGCCGGCGACCGGGTGCTGGCCGACCTCTGCCACGCCTGCGCCGCCCAGCTCAGGCCCCAGGATCTGTTTGGGCGCATCGGCGATGAGGAGTTTGCCATTCTCCTAGTGGGGGTGGATGGCGACGAAGCGATGGGCATCGCCGAAGCCATCCGCACCGAAGTGGCCCACCTCCATGGCGTCTTTTCCCATTCCGATTACCAGCCCTGCATCAGCGGCGGCCTCACCTGCCTCACCGAGGGCGACCAGGGCTTCCTCGACCTATTCAGCCGCGCCGACCAGGCCCTGTTCCTGGCCAAGGGCAACGGCCGCAACCAAATCGCTTCGATTTTGGCCACCTGAGGGGCTGGCGAAAGCCAAGGCAGGGCCAAGGCCATCAGCCCTGGCCCTGATGGGCGCCAGCATCAGTACTGACGCCCCAACCGCTCACCCTCAGAGAAAACTCACATCACTGGGCCGGAACTGGTTCACGCTCACCCCCAGTAGGGAGATCCGATCGCCGCCAAACAGCAAGGCGGCGTGGCCATTTTCGTTGATGACCTGCAGGCCGCCGGGGCCGCCCCCTTGGCCCAGGCCCTCAAATTGCAGGCGATCGAGGCCCACTTTGAAATCGCTGATCTCGGCATTGATGCCGGTTTTGCCGAAGATGAAGGTGTCGGAGCCAGCGCCGCCGGTGAGCAGTTGGCGGCCCGTGCCGGCCACCAGCAAGTCGTTCTTGCTGCCGCCAATCAGGGTATCGCCGCCATTGGAGCCCACCACCAGCTGGGGAGCCAGGGAATCCTGCATCACCCCGCCACCGCTGAGGCCACTGCGGCGCTCGGTATACACGAAGGCATCGGCCTGGATGTGCTGGGTGCCTGTGTCCTTGAGGATTAAGGACGACAGGGTTGTCGCTTCAATCTCCTTCAAGGTGGCGCCATCAAAGCCCTGGTTCTGATACCAGAGCCGGTCGCCATCGCGCAGGGCTTCGAATTGCTTGCTGATGATCAGATCAAACGTCTGACCGACCATCGCTCCGGCCAGATGGGTCTCCGCCAGGCCACCAATCCACAGTTCCACCTTATTCACATCGCCATAGGCCGCCTTCAGGGCCGCAGCCGTGGTGGCATCGGAGCTGATCGCCTCAAAACTGGTGTAGGCCTTGAGCCCCAGGGCCAGGCGGGTTTCATTCAGAGTTCCCAGGCCCAGATCCCGGCCCCGCTGAATATTGATCGCCGCCAGATCCATGCCAGCGGATGGGCCAAACAGGAAATTGCGCAGATCATCCACAATGTGCACATCGAGGGCATTGGAGAGATCGCCGCTGAGGTGGCGTAGCAGACCATCGGCGCCATCGTTGGTAATGAAATCGGCAGGGGCCTGGAAGAAGGCATCTTTAAGGGTTACGGCCGTGCCAATTTCGTTGCCCTGCTCATCGGTTTTTTCGAGGTTGGCCGACACGATCGAATGGCCAAAGCGGAAAGCGGCGCCGGCAAATTCCTCGCTCAGGCGCGCATCCACGCCCGCCTTGTAGCCCTGATAGGCCTTAATGGCGTTGTTGCCCAGCAGGTGGGGCAGGAATTCGTTGTAGGTAATGCGGGCGATCTCCGCCGACACAATGGCGCGGGCCTGGTCATAGAGCTGGTTCCCAGTCCAATCGGGATGGGCCAGTTTGAGCTTGTCCACCTGGCGGTTGTGTTCGCGCAGGAACAGGGTTTGCAGGGCAGTGAGATCGGGGTTCTCCGAAACCCGGATATCGCCAGCCGCAAAGGCACCATTCACAATCGGTAGATTCTTGCCCGCCGAAGTCAGCAGGTAGCCGTTGGCGTCGCGCAGGCTGGCGGCGGTGGTGGCATCGGAGCCATACACCATCGAGCCATCGATCCAGCCGGTCACATTGTTGGTGGTGGTGGCGGGTTTGCCGGCCACGCCGGTGAGCGGATCAATCACAGAACGGGTCATGCTGATCGAGCCACTCAGCACCGAATCACCACTAGGAACGGCGATATCAATGTGGTTGACCCCATCGGAGAGGGTCAGGTTGATGTCGTGATCAAGGAATTGGCCCCAGGCATACATCATTCCGGAGAGCCCTTCTTTGTTGGGGGTGGCGCCATTGCCATCAACAACCAGATTGCTCACCGTGCGGGCATTGGGCAGGTCGGTGCGCAGGGCTGAAATGCCGTCGCTGAAATGGGCCGGGCCGAGGCGGCTGAAGTCGGCGCCGAGGGCATTGATGCCAGTGTTGGTGAGATTATTGCCGCTGCCATCAATCGAGCGGTAGGTGATGCCGGCGGGCTTGGGCGGGGTCGGGGGGCGCTTGGCGGCTTGGGCGGCGGCCTCCAGGGGGGACAAGCTGGTGGGTGTGGCCCCACCCAGACTCAAGGGCTGGGGTGTGATCAAGCTGGGCGGGGTCGGCGACTTGCTAGGGGCCACCGCCGCGGTGGAACTGCCAAGCCCTGGGTTGGTTGGCACCTGACCTGGAGCCCCGGGCAAGGGAGCGGCGCTGCGGCTGGCTGCGCCACTAGGCGGGGCACCCCCGAGGGTCCAGTCAAAGGGATTGGCTTTAAAGCGACTGACTTGGGGAGCCTTGGCCATGGGGGGTAAGCGATGCAGCACCCAGCTACCTTTCCACGGCAGATTTGCGGCGATGTGACCGAATTCCGCCCAGATGTGACCAGATATGCCCGCTGTATGGGGGTGGAGTCACATCCGCTCACACTTTGGGGGGCCCTTAGCCACTCCGGACCCGCCGAGGGACCGGCAGGCCTGGGATGCTGAGTCCAACGAAGATTGACCAGGCCAGTGCGGATCAAGGGGTTAGTGAAGGCAAGCGGGACAGGAACGGCCAGAGCTTTTGGAGCAGTCGGCCAGCGGGCGGGGGCGTTTGGCCGTGGCTAAGCCCTACAAGGTTTGGGTGGTGGATGACGATCCCGACCTGCGCGAGATGCTCAGCACCTATCTGCAGGGCCACGGCTATGACGTGCGCTGTTTTGAATCAGCTGAACAGTTTTCCTCCCGCCTGGAAATTCAGCGGCCCGACCTACTGGTGCTCGATCTAATGTTGCCGGGGGAAGATGGCCTCAGTTTGCTCAGGCGCCTGCGCGATGCCCGCGATGATCTCGCGATCGTGATGCTCACCGCCAAGGGCGATCCGGTTGATCGCATCATCGGCCTGGAGCAAGGAGCCGATGATTATCTGGCCAAACCCTTTTTGCCCCGCGAACTCACGGCCAGGGTGGATTCGGTGCTGCGGCGCCGCTCCCAGGCGCCGGTGGGAGCGCCGGTGGTGGGCTCGGAACCGGTGGTGTTTGGCCACTGCGTGCTCGATCTCGAAGCCCGCACCCTCAGTTGCAATGGCGAACGCTTAACGATCACCAGCGGCGAATTCAGCCTGCTGGTGGCCTTTGTGCAAAACCCCTACCGGCCCCTGTCGCGGCAACGGCTGATCGAAATCGCCCGGGGCCCGGCCAGCGACACGGACCTGCGCAGCATGGATGTGCAGGTGTCGCGCCTGCGTAAATTGATCGAACCCGATTCCAGAAAGCCCCGCTATCTGCAGACGGTTTGGGGCTCTGGCTATGTGTTTGTGCCCGAAGGCAAGTTTCGCGATTGATGGGCCAGCGTTCCCTGCTGCGGTTGCCCTGGAGTCTGAGCTTGCCCGCCACACTTGCTGCGCCCAGGCGGCTCCGGCTGCCCTTGAGTCTTCGGCTGCTGCTCACCTTTGCGGGGGCCTGGCTCGGCAGCTTGTTGCTGTTGCGGGCGATCCTGGGAGCGAGCTTGGAACAGGGCCAAATTCGCCAGGCCGTTGATAATTTGTCGCGCAACATCATTCTCAGCGAGCTGGCCCTCGAGCGCTATCCCCCCGAGGCCGTCTCCCGGCTGGGGGGCCTCAGCCTGGTGGTAGCCCGTTCACCCCTGCCGGCCCATCCCCAAGTCGACGGGCACCTGGCCAAACAGGCGGCCAGCCTGCGCCACCTGCTCTGCAAACCCCTGGAACGCTGTCCAGACGTGCTGGCCATCAGCCAGCCCCAGCGGGGGGTCTGGATCCGGCTGCAATCGTCGCTGGAGCCGGTGTGGCTGTTCTATCCCCTGCCCCTGCCAGGCCTGATCAGCCGCGATCCGCTCACCCTGTCGATCTCCCTGATCGGCGCCGGGGTGGTGGCGGCCGCCCTGTTTCTCACCTTTGAGGTGCAGCGGCCGATGCGGCGCCTGGTCAAGGCGATGGCCGCCGTCGGCACCGCCGCGGGCGGCCGGGAGGAAGTCGGCAGCCCGCTGGAGGGCCAGCTCCAGATCGATGGCGCCCTGGAAGTGCGCCGGCTCACCGACCACTTCAACGCCATGCTCGCCCGGCTCCAGGCCGGCGATCGCGAGCGCCAAACCATGCTCGCCGGCATCGCCCATGACCTCAATAGCCCAATCACCCGGCTGCGCCTGCGCCTGGGGCTCAGCTCCCCCCTAACCCTTGATGGGGCGGCCCTGGCCAAGGTGGCGTCCGATCTCGATGCCCTCGAGCGCATCACCCGCCAGTTCCTGCTGTTTGCCGGCTCCGGCTCGAAGGAACCCTTTGTGGAGGTGCCGCTCGATGCGCTCTTGGAGGAGTTATCCGGCCGCTACGACGCAGGCCTGATCGAGCTGGAGCTGGAGCCCGTCACGGCGGCCGTGCAGCCCGTGGCCCTAGGCCGGGCCATCGCCAACCTGATTGACAACGCCATCGCCTACGGCCTGCCGCCGGTGCGGGTGCAATTGCTCTGCAGGCCCCCCCACCACTTCATGATCCATGTGGTCGATGGGGGGGCAGGCATCCCCGAACACCTGTTCGCCAAGGCGGTCGAGCCCTTCCAGCGCCTTGATCCTGCCCGCCGCGGCGAAGGCCATTGCGGCCTGGGGCTGGCGATCGCCCAGCGCATCGCCCAGCAGCATGGCGGCCGCCTCGAGCTCACCCGGCCGCCCGGCTGTGGGGGCCTGGGCCTGTGCGTCAGTTTTTCGGGGCGGTGCCAACCGCTCGACGGCGCCCCGGCGGCTGCCCTGAGGGGCACCTAGCGATGGCGACCCAGCGGCGATGGCAGCAGCACCAGCCCCCTGGGGGCGCCCGGCGGGGCCCTGGCCTGGACCGGGTTCTAGGCCGGTCCCTGGCCTGGGGACTCCTGGCCACAGCCTCACCGGCCCTGCTACCGCCGCTGGCCTGGGCCAGGCCGCCAGGCCCAGGGGACGGGGGCGCGGTGTTGCAGCAGTTCAAAAACCTGGAGCTGCAAAAGCTCGATGAGGCCCTGGAGTTGGCGCGCTCCTCCCAGCGCTGCGTCAGCCTGGCCCGCAGCCTCCAGGGCCTGCACGAATGCCATCGCCGCGAGCGGGAAGCGGACTGGCAACAGCGCGAGCGGTTCCATGCCCGCATCGAAGCCCTGCGCCTCCAATACGGGCTCGATCGCCACGGGGAACCGCCCAACCTCCACCGGGGCGGCGATGGCCGGCCGCCCTTCGGGAGCGGCCGGCAGCCGCCTG
This sequence comes from uncultured Synechococcus sp., assembly GCA_903855705.1. Lineage (GTDB taxonomy): Bacteria > Cyanobacteriota > Cyanobacteriia > PCC-6307 > Cyanobiaceae > BAIKAL-G1. Next base: position 655 of record CAINZT010000176.1, on the reverse strand, counting down.
GGGGGTTTGCTGATCCGGGCTTCCGCTAATGGCTCATTGGCTTCAGCCAGGAGCAATGGGGCGGCATCGGCTCCTGGTTCGGCCCGATCCCGATGGACCCGGCTCGAGTGCGCCTTGAGTCAGGCTGGGAGCCCCGGGGTGCTTCGCTGTCCAGGCCCAAGCCTGGGCTGCTCCACCCACCGGATTGGGGTCGATTCCGACATCCTTCATTGTTCTCCCACCGTTTTTCCGTTGAATCCCGATGGCTGACCTCGCAGCGACACCCCAGGCCCCCGACGCTGCCCCTAACGCTGCCGATGACGCGGTAACCCTGAGCGAACTGGCTCGGCTTGGCCTGCTGCGTCCCTACCTGCGCCAGCAGCTGATCAGTGAACTGGTGGATGGGGACCCAGAACCCTTCAGCAACGAGGAATCCCAGGCAGCCTTCCAGGCCTTCGCCCAGGAACGCCAAATCACCAGCCAGGAGGCCCTGGAGCGCTACCGGGTCGATCAGCTACTCAGCCCCCAGGGCCTCGAAGCCCAGATCCTGCGGCCCCTGCGCCTGTTGCGCCATGGCCAACGCCATTTCCGCCCCAAGGCGGAGGCCCGCTTCCTCGATCGCAAAACCGAGCTCGATCGGGTCGTGTACAGCCTGCTGCGGCTCAAGGACCAGGGC
>CAINZT010000175.1 GCA_903855705.1 uncultured Synechococcus sp. | reverse complement strand
TGGCCCAGGTGACGTCGGCCACGGCCCTGAACGAGAAGCAGCAGGCCGAGATTGCCCTGAAGATTCAGGCCGTTGTCGGCACCGACAAACTGGAGATCCAGCACCAGGTTGATCCGGCCCTGATCGGCGGCTTCATCGTTGCCGTTGGCTCCCAGGTGATCGACGCCAGCCTCTCTGGACAGGTGCGCCGCCTTGGACTAGCCCTGGCCAAGGTGACCTAAAAACCCGGCCGCCTCCTTCCTTCACCTCCGACCCATCCCATCTCCTCCCCTGCCGGGGACTTCCTCCCATGGTTTCCATCCGCCCCGACGAGATCAGCGCCATTCTCAAGCAGCAGATCGCTGACTACGACAAGTCGGTTTCGGTCAGCAACGTCGGAACCGTGCTGCAAATCGGCGATGGCATCGCCCGCGTCTATGGCCTTGAACAGGTTATGGCCGGCGAACTGGTGCAGTTCGAAGATGGCACCGAAGGCATCGCCCTCAACCTCGAGGACGACAACGTCGGCATCGTGCTGATGGGCGAAGGCCGCGGCATCCAGGAAGGCAGCACGGTGAAGGCCACCGGCAAGATCGCCTCGGTGCCCGTGGGCGACGCCATGCTTGGCCGGGTGGTCAACTCCCTCGGTCAGCCGATCGATGGCAAGGGTGAAATCGCCAGCAGCGAAACCCGCCTGATCGAATCGATGGCGCCTGGCATCATCCAGCGCAAGTCGGTGCATGAGCCCATGCAGACCGGCATCACGGCGATCGACGCCATGATCCCCATCGGGCGCGGCCAGCGCGAGCTGATCATCGGTGACCGCCAGACCGGCAAAACCGCCATCGCGATCGACACGATCATCAACCAGAAGGGTGAAGACGTCGTTAGCGTCTACGTCGCCATCGGCCAGAAGGCGGCTTCTGTGGCCAACGTGGTTGAAGTGCTGCGCGAGCGCGGCGCCCTCGATTACACGATCATCGTGGCGGCCAGCGCCTCTGAGTCGGCGGCCCTCCAATACCTGGCTCCCTACACCGGCGCGGCTTTGGCCGAGTCGTTCATGTATAAGGGCAAGGCCACCTTGGTGGTCTATGACGACCTCACCAAGCAGGCCCAGGCTTACCGCCAGATGTCCCTGCTGCTGCGCCGTCCCCCCGGTCGTGAGGCCTATCCCGGCGACGTCTTCTATTGCCACAGCCGCCTGCTGGAGCGGGCCGCCAAGCTTTCCGTCGCCATGGGCAAGGGCAGCATGACCGCCCTGCCGATCATCGAAACCCAGGCCGGTGACGTGTCGGCCTACATCCCGACCAACGTGATTTCGATCACCGATGGCCAGGTGTTTCTGAGCTCCGACCTGTTCAACTCCGGCCTGCGCCCCGCCATCAACGTGGGCATCTCCGTGAGCCGGGTGGGTGGTGCCGCCCAAACCAAAGCGATCAAGAAAATCGCCGGCACCTTGAAGCTGGAGCTGGCCCAGTTCGATGAACTGGCCGCCTTCTCCCAGTTCGCCTCCGACCTCGACGCCGCCACCCAGGCCCAGCTGGGCCGGGGCAAGCGCCTGCGCGAACTGCTCAAGCAGCCCCAGTTCAGCCCCCTGATCCTGGCCGAGCAGGTGGCCGTGGTCTATGCCGGTGTTAAGGGCATGATTGACGACGTTCCCGTGGAACTGGTCAGCCAGTTTGCCCGCGAACTGCGCGAGTATCTCAAGACCAACCTGGCTGACTACGTCACCAAGGTTCAAACCGAGAAGGTGCTCAGCGACGAGTCCGAAGCCCAACTCAAGGCCGCCATTCTCGAAGTCAAATCGTCCCTGCTGGCTGCAGCCTGAGCCCTAATCCATGGCGAACCTCAAGGACATCCGCGACCGCATCAGTTCGGTCAAGAACACCCGCAAGATCACCGAGGCCATGCGCCTGGTGGCAGCCGCCAAGGTGCGCCGTGCCCAGGAACAGGTGCTGCGCAGCCGCCCCTTTGCCGACCGCCTGGCCCGGGTCCTGGAAAATCTCCAGTCCCACATGGGTTCAGGGGAATCGGAATCGCCGCTTTTGCAGCTGCGCGATGTGGCCAACATCACCCTGATGGCGGTCACGGGCGACCGGGGCCTGTGTGGGGGCTATAACGCCAACATCATCAAGCGCACCGAGCAACGCTTTGCCCAGTTGAAGGCCCAGGGCTTCAATGTGGATCTGGTGTTGATCGGCCGTAAGGCCATCACCTACTTCCAGAACCGCGCCCATCTCTATACGATTCGCGCCACCTTCACTGGCTTGGAGCAGGTGCCGAATGCCGATGAGGCCGGCGCGATTGCCAATGAAATCCTGGCTGAGTTTCTCTCGGGCAGCACCGACCGGGTTGAGATCATCTTCACCAAGTTCATCAACTTGGTGAGCTCTTCCCCCGTGGTGCAAACCCTCTTGCCCCTCGATCCCCAGGGCATTGCCACCCCAGATGATGAGATTTTCCGTCTCACCACCCGCGATGGCCGCCTTGGCGTCGAGCTCGGTAAGCGCGAGAACGCCCAACCGGCGCTCAAGCCTAATTTTGTGTTCGAACAGAGCCCCGACCAGCTGCTCGATGCCCTGCTTCCCCTGTATCTGCAGAACCAGTTGTTGCGCTCCCTCCAGGAAGCCGCAGCTAGTGAACTGGCTAGCCGCATGACGGCCATGAACAACGCCAGCGATAACGCCAAGGCCCTGGCTAAGAGCCTCACCCTCGATTACAACAAGGCCCGTCAGGCTGCCATCACCCAGGAAATCCTCGAGGTGGTTGGTGGTGCTGCCGCCATGGCCTGAGTTCGGCCGACTCGCTAAACGCGACCCGTCTTAACGACCCTTTGGACACTCCCTGTCCCTGTTCCCCTAGCCGGCCCAAGGGCCGGCTTTTTGTTGCCCATCTCCCATGGCTCCTCCCGCCCCCGAACTCCAGCTGCGTGAGCTCTTTGCCCTGGCCCTGGCCCAGGTGCAGCTGCGGCCCGATCCGCTCGATTCGGCTGTGATGCTGCAGGCGCTGCTGCAGCTGCGGGGCGAGCAGGAGGGCAATCCCAACCCCGGCTACGCCTGGACCGGTGATCTCCATGGTGTTGCCCAGGTCCACCGGCTTGCCCCCTTTGCCTGGCTGACCGACCAGCTGCATCAGCAGGTCTGGGCCTACCTGCTGGCCCTGGGCTTTGATCCGGCCCAGGTGGCCGTCCACATCCAGCGCTCCTGGCCCGTAGTCAGTGCCCCGGGCCAGGGGGTGGGGCGCCACCACCATCCCAATGCCCACCTCAGCGCCGTTTATTACGTCAATGGTGATGGCACAGGCCGCAGTGGCTGCCTGCGCTTTTACCCCCATCGCCAGGCCAATGAGCTGGTACCGGGCCTGGCCGTGGGCCATGGCGGCCCGATTGCGGCCGGCCATCCGCTCAATTCCGCCTGGGTTGATCTCGCCCCGCAGGCCGGGCTGTTGGTGCTGTTCCCCTCCAGCACCGACCATGCCGTGACCTGTAATGACGAGGACGAGGAGTTGCGCCTGTCGGTCAGCTTCGATCTGGTGATCACGGCCCCCGCTAGCGGTTTTGGCCCCGGGGCTGGCTCCGGTTCCCGGGCCGGGTCGGCACCGGAATACCTCTCCCCCCACCCCAGCGACTGGTCGGCGTTGGCGGCTCCGGCCGGTCTCGCCATCCGGGAAGATGGGGGTGCCCAGATCGAGCGCCCCCGGGGCCCCTTAGCCGATGAGTGAAAGCTTCTCCGTGACCGTCGATCTGGATGGCACCTCCCACACCTTTGCCTGCCGCGCCGACCAGACCGTGCTCGCTGCCGGCGAAGCTGCCGGGGTGGCCTTGCCCACCTCCTGTGGTTCCGGGGTGTGCACCACCTGCGCGGCCCTGATCCAGAGCGGCACCGTGCATCAGAGCGATGCCATGGGCGTGCGCGCCGACCTGCAGGAGCAGGGCTACGCCCTGCTCTGTGTCTCCTACCCCCGCAGCGATCTCACCGTGCTGGCCCACCAGGAGGACAGCCTCTACGAGGCCCAGTTCGGCAAATTCCAGAAGTGAGGCGGCTCGGGTGAGGTTGGAGCCTCTGGAGCTCTGGTTGGAGCGGGACCCTGGCCCCTTGCGCCCCCAGATCTTGGCGGCCCTGCGCCAACACGGCGAGCCGTTGCGTTGGGCGATCACGGCGGTTGAGCCCAGCTGCTCTGCAACCCCAGCCATCGACGGCTCCTGGAAGCCTTCGCAAGCCCTTAGTCCTGAACCGTTGCTGATTGGGGACACCAGCGGGGCCAGGGCGGGCTGCGATGTCGCCTTTGTGGACACTGCTGGCTTCGCCCAATGCGATCAAAAGGGAGATGGATCTGGTCGGCTTCGGCTGGAGGCGGTGATGCTGCGATGACGCCCACCGCGCCGCTCCTGACCCTGTTGGTGATCCCCACCGGGATTGGCTGTGCCATTGGCGGCTATGCCGGCGACGGCCTGCCGGCGGCCCGGCTGCTGGCGGCCGCCAGTGGCTGCTTGGTGACCCACCCCAATGTCATGAACGGGGCCTCCCTGTATTGGAGCGATCCGCGCATCCACTACGTGGAGGGCTCGGCCCTGGATCGCTTTGCCGCTGGCGAGCTGGCCCTGCGGCCGGTGCGGCGCCAGCGGCTGGGGTTGTTGCTGGATGCCGGCATCGAGGACAGCTTGCGGCTGCGCCACCTGCAGGTGGCCGAGGGGTGCCGCGCCAGCTTGGGCCTGGAGATTGGCCCCGTCGTCACGACGGACCGGCCCCTGGAGGTCAGCCTCAGCAGCGGGCCGAGTGGCATGAGCTGGGGCCGCCTGGGGCAGCCCGATGCCTTGTTGCGGGCCGGTGAGCGCCTCAAGGCCCTCGGTGCCACGGCGATTGCCGTGGTCAGCCGTTTCCCCGATGACGACGGCAGCGAGGCCCTGCAGGCCTACCGCCAGGGCAGTGGGGTGGATGGACTGGCCGGCGCCGAGGCGGTGATTAGCCACCTGCTCAGTGGCCACCTGGGCCTGCCCTGCGCCCACGCCCCGGCCCTGGCCCCCCTGGAGCCCGATCCCCGGCTCGATCCCCGTGCCGCCGGCGAAGAGCTGGGTTACACGTTTTTGGCCTGTGTGCTGGTGGGCTTGAGCCGGGCGCCGGATCTGGTCAACCTTGGGGATGGGCCCGGCGCTGGGGCTTCCCAGCCAGCCGGCGCCGGGGATGGGGGCAGCCTGCCAGGCCCCAGCAGTGGGGCTGATCTGGCGCGCAGGGCGGCCATGGCCGATCCGGGCCTGCTTTGGCCAGGGACTATCGGCGCCGTTGTGGCGCCAGCGGGGGCCCTAGGGGGTGGAGCCGTGCTGGCCTGCGCTGAGCGGGGCGTTCCCCTGATCGCCGTGGCCAACCCTTGCCTGTTGCAGGTGACGGCTGGGGCCCTAGGCCTGCCGGCGATTGAGGCTGCGAGCTACAGCGAAGCGGCCGGGCTGCTGCTGGCCCTGCGCGAGGGGATCAGTCCCGCCGCCTTGAGCCGGCCCCTGACGCCCTTGGTGCCCCTGCCCAGCTGAGCCAGGCCGATTCTGGCTGTCAGGCGATGCACCTGGATAAGGCCATTCAGCCAAGGAAGCTGATTGTCCGAAGCCAAGGCTTTCAGCGGAGGCAGGCCATCGGGTGGCGGCTCGGCACCCCCAGGGCCTTGGCCACGCCCGGATGGCAGACGGCCCCATCAATCGTGTTCAGCCCCGAGGCCAGTTCCGGCCGGTCCGTGATCGCTTCGGCCAGGCCCCGGCCGGCGATGGCGAGGATGTAGGGCAGGGTCACGCTCACCAGGGCTTCGGTGGAGGTGAACGGCACGGCCCCGGGCATGTTGCCGACGGCGTAATGCTGCACGCCGTGGATCGTCACCACCGGCTCGGTGTGGGTGGTTTCCCGGCTGGTGGCAATGCAGCCGCCCTGGTCGATCGCCACATCCACGATCACCGATCCGGGCTGCATCTGCTGCACCAGCTCCTCGTTCACCAGGGTGGGGGCCCGATCGCCGGGGGTAAGCACCGCCCCAATCAGCAGGTCGGCGCTGGGCACGATCCGCTCGATCAGGCCCCGGCTGCTCACCAGGCTCACCAGCCGTCCAATCCGCGTTGTTTCCAGGCCGCGCAGGCGCTGGGGCGAGCGGTCGAGCAGGAACACCTCCGCATCCATGGCCGCTGCCACCCGCGCCGCATGCCAGCCGACCGTGCCCGCCCCCAGCACCACCACCCGGGCCGGCTGCACGCCGGTGCAGCCGCCCATCAGCACGCCGCGGCCGCCATGGGGTTTTTCCAGCAGGTGGGCCCCCACCTGGGCCGCCAGCCGCCCGGCGATTTCGCTCATCGGTGCCAAGAGGGGCAGGCTGCCGTCATCGAGTTGCACGGTTTCGTAGGCCACCGCCGTGGTGCCCGCCTCAAGCAGGGCCCGGCCCACCTCGGGGTAAGCGGCGAGATGCAGGTAGGTGAAGAGCACCTGGTCCTGACGGAGGTAGGCAAATTCCTGGGGCTGGGGTTCCTTCACCTTCACCACCAGGCGGGAGGCCCAGGCCTCCTCGGCGCTGACCAGCTGGGCCCCGGCAGCCGCGAAGGCAGCGTCACTGATGCCGGCTCCTGCGCCCGCCTGGCTCTGGATGCGTACCTCCAGCCCATGGCTGACCAGTTCGCGCACCCCGTCGGGGGTTAGCGCAACCCGCTGTTCATCCCGTTTGATCTCAGTCGGCACGCCGATGCTGGCGATCGGCGCGTTTGAACTGGCGCTAACCGCGCCGGAGCTGGGGCTCGCCATGTCGCAATCCAGGTCCCTCCAGGGTGGCCCCGGCGGGAGCGCCTGGCCAGGTGCGTCAGGGACCGGCCGCAATCGGCATGCGCCAGCCGCTGCCGAAGGCCCGCGGGCTCACCTTCAGCACTGGAGCGGCTTGGCGCCGTTTGAATTCGGCCCGCCGCAGCAGGCCATAGACCCGCTGGGCCAGGGCTGGATCCATCCCGTTAAGTTCAGGGCCCAGGTCCTCCGGGCTGCGGTGCTGCTCGATGTAAGCCTGGAGCAGGGGATCGAGCAGGGCGTAATCGGGCAGGGAATCGCTATCGCGTTGGTCGGGCCGTAATTCGGCGCTGGGCGGCTTTAAGCGGATCGCCGCTCCGATCAGTTCGCCCGCCTCTGGAAGGCCCAGGTCGCGGCGGCAGGCCCGGGCGGCGTCGCTATCGAGCCAGGCGCAGAGCTGAAACACGCTGGTTTTGTAGAGATCGCCGATTACGGCTAGGCCGCCGTTCATGTCGCCGTAAAGGGTGCAATAGCCCACGGCCAGCTCCGATTTATTGCCGGTGGAGAGCACCAGCTGGCCACCCTGGTTGGCCAGGGCCATCAACAGGGTGCCGCGGATGCGCGATTGCAGATTTTCCGCCGTTAGTCCGGCCGGTGCGGCCCCCAAGGCCGGGGTGAGGGCCCCATCAAAGGCGCCCATTAGGGCCGTGATCGCCACCGTTTGCTGGCCAAACCCCAGCCGGGCCGCCAGGGCTTCGGCATCGCTGCGGGAGCCGCTGGAGCTGTAGGGCGAGGGCATCAACAGGGCTTGCACGGCTCCGGGGCCCAGGGCGGCGCAGGCGATCACGGCCACCAGGGCCGAATCGATGCCGCCGCTCAGGCCAAGCAGGGCCCGCTGGAAGCCACACTTGCGGGCATAGTCGGCCACCCCCAACACCAACGCCCGAAACAGCTGCTCCTCAGGGCCCGGCAGGACCGCCGGGGGAGGAAGGGGCGCCTCGGAGCCTGGCGGGGCAGGGGCCCAGTCCCAGTAGGCCAGGGCGGTCTGGGAGCAGGGCAACTGCTGGCAGATGGCGCCGCTGGCGTCCACCACAAAACTGGCTCCATCGAACACCAGTTCGTCATTGCCGCCCACCTGGTTCACGTAAACCACCGGGCAGCCCAGGCGGCGGGCGGCGGCACCGGCCAACTGCTGGCGCAGGGCTGCCTTGCCCTGGCTGAAGGGCGAGGCGGAAAGATTTAGCAGCAGGTCGGGCTTGAGCGGTTGCAGGGCGGCGATCGGATCGGCTCCGGCCAGCCTGTGCCCCGCGATCCGTTCCTCCACCCAGAGGTCCTCGCAGAGGGTCAGACCCAGGCTCCAGAGGCGGCCCTGGCGCTCGATCTCGAGCAAGCAGGGCCCGGAGCCGGAGCGGAAATAGCGGCGCTCATCAAACACGTCGTAGCTGGGCAGCAGCTGTTTGCGGGCCACCACCTGCCAGCGGCCGGCCTCCACCAGGGCAGCGGCGTTGCTGAGGTCGGGTTGGTTGCCGTCGGGGAGCGGGTCGGCGATGCCGAGCAGCAGGCCCAGGCCCGTCGGCAAGGCCGCCGCCAGCTCGTCGAGCACCTGGCCCTGGAGCTGGCGCAGGGAGGGCCGCAGCAGCAGGTCCCGGGCCGGATAGCCCCAGAGGGCTAGCTCGGGGGCCACCACCAGGTCGGCGCCGCAAGCTGCCGCCCGCTGGCAATCGGCTAGCAAGAGGACGCCATTGCCGCGCAGGTCGCCGACGAGCGGATTGAACTGGCAAAGGGCGAGGCGCATCAGGGCCGGGGCTGGGGACGGGGCGAGGCAGGGGGCTGCAGGGGCGCCTCAAGGGGCGGTTCCATCAGCGGCTGGGTTGGGAAAAACGACGGCGGCTCGGTCGGGGAAAGTGGTTGCGACTGGGTCGACGAAGCAAACGCCAGCGTGCCAGTGCTGGAGCCCCATGGGTCTGCGCTGCCGACGACCTGGTGGCCGGCGCCGTAGAGATTGTGCTTCACCAGTTCGGGCCAGAGGGCCGGCGGCACCAGTTCGGGACTGGGATGGTGGCGGATCTGGGAACTGGCGCTGGCCGGAATTGCCAACGGCAACAACTCAACCCGGGCGCCGAGCTGGCGCAAGCGCTCCAAGTCCGCCTCCTGCAGGGCCCAGCCCTGGCGCGGCACCACCGCCAGCCGGCACTGGCCTAGGAGCTGCTGGGCCCGGTACCAGCTGGGGATCTGGCTCACCAGATCGCTGCCCACCACAAACACCAGTTCGGCCCCCGGCCAGAGCGCCTGGGCCCGGGCCAGGGTTTCGATCGCCCGGGGGCTGCTGAGCTGTTGCTCCAGGCGCAGGCGCGGATTAGCCAGGTGCTCGACCAGGGCCTGCAGCAGGGCGGCCCGCAGCTCCAGGGGCGCCCCGTGCTGCTTGAAGGGATTGGAGCTCGCCCAGGTCACGACTTGGGCGTAGTGGTCGAGTAGGCCCGCAAGCAGGGCCCTGTGGCCGGTACTGGGGGGATCGGCGCTGGTGCCGAACAGGGCGATGGTCTGGCCGGTGCTCATGGCAGCAGGGCCTGGAGCGCCGGGGCTGAAGGGTCCCTGGTCGCTTGCTCGTCGAGTCCCTGCCATTGCACCAGCCAGGCCCGCACCTGGGGATCCTGGCGGGCCAGGCGCCGCATCAAGGAGCCTGGCCGCTGCTGGCCCCGTTCGGCACTGCGCAGCAGTTCCGCCGCCGTTAGGCGGCCGGTGAGCCGGGTGGTGTGGACCGCCAGGGCGGCCTGGGCTAGGGCCACCGGAGCGGCGGGGGCCAGGCTCAGGCCGGCCGTGAGCGGGGCCGCCAGCAGCAGCAGCTGGCGCACGCCCCCGAGCAGCAGCTGGATGGCGAGCTGGGCGCCGCCGAGCAGGGCGTTCTGGCTCGAGAGCCGGCCGAGCAGCTGGCGGGCGCCGGCGCCGCCCATGGGCAGGCCATAGAGCTGGCAAAGCTGCATCACCAGGGCCGTGTCCAGGGCCAGGCCTCCGGCTAGATCAAGCAGCAGCAGGGGGTTGATCGCCACGCCCGTGGCCTTGAGGGCGGCGAAGCGACCAATCAGTCCCTGGGCGGCATCACGCCGCTGGGCCAGGCGCCAGCGGTGCAAGGCCTGGCTGAAGCGATCCGCCGCCCGCAAGCCGTTGAGACCCAGCAGCAGGGGGCCGTGCTCGCTGAGCAGCTCCAGCAGCTGGCGGCGCAGGGGCTCGACCTGGGGCGGGGCCGGTTGGCTGCGCACCCGGCCATCGGCCCTAAGGCTGGCCCGGCGGGGCGCCGAGGCCACCGCCACCAGCTCCAGCTGGCGGGCCTGGGGGGGCAGGCGGCTACGGATGCTGGCAATCAGGGCCTGGCGCTCGGCTTCGGGCCAGCAATCGATGCGATTGAGCACCAGCAGGATCGGTTTGCCCGCCTGCAGCATCTGATCCAGGGCTTCGAGCTCGGGGCTGCTGAGGTCGCCATCGAGCACGAACAGCAGCAGATCGGCGCCCAGGGCCACCCGGGCGGCCAGGCGCTGGCGGGCCCGGGCGGCAATCTCATCAATGCCGGGGGTATCTACCAAGTCCACCCCGCCCAGGCCAGGCACGGCCACGGGCCAGGCCACCCGCTGCTGGTGGCGGGTGCAGCCATGGGCCACGTCGGTGGCGAAGTGGGGGTTGCCGAGCAGGGCATTGAGCAGGCTCGATTTGCCCACCCCCACCCGGCCGAACACGGCCACCCGCAGGCGCCGATCGGCCAGGGCCCCGAGCTGGCGATCAAGCCCCACCAGCTCGGGCGCCAACACCGACGTTTCCCGGCCGCTGAGCTGCAGCTCGGCCCGCCAGCGCCGTAGCAGCTGGTCACAGCGCTCGACCACGGCTGGGGGCGCTTGAACCGGCCGCGGCTCGCTCCTCATCCCCGGTCCACCACGCTGTTGGTCGTTGGGGCCGGCTCGGCCGTCAGGGGCTGGGGCCGGCGCCACCAACCCGCCAACACCGCCAGCACCACATCGGAGCCGATCACGCCAACAAAGCCGCCGAATTCATCGACCACCACCCGGGGCGTTTGGCTGCGGCGGCGAAAGGCGGTGAGCAGGCGGTCGGCCCGAATCATCTCCGGCACGAATTCGACCGGGTCAGAGAACTGGGCTACGGGGGTGTGGCCCAGACCCTGCACCAATGCTGCCAGCAGGCGATCTCGGCTGGCTACCCCCAGCACCTCATCCACCTCTTCCCCCAGCACAACCCACCAGCTGGCGCCCGTGCCCACCAAGGTGGCCTCCAGGCTGGCCAGTTCCGCCTGGCCCGGCAGGGTCGGCGCCGAGACCCGCGGCACCATGAGGTCGCGGGCGGTGAGGTCGTTGAGCTGGAACACCTTGGCGATCATGGCCGCCTCATCGGCCTCAATCTGGCCGGTCTGGGAGCCGAGCCGGGCCAGAAGCCTGATCTCCTCTTCGTCAGTGGTCAGTTCGTTTTCGGCGGTGATGGCGGGCATTAACCGCTCCAGCAGCAGCACCATCGGCAACATCAGCTTCAGCAGCAGGCTCACCGAGCTAGCGCTGGCCAGGGCCACGGGCAGGGCAAAGCGGCTGCCGAGGGCCTTGGGCAGGATCTCGCCAAGCAGGATTACCAGCAGGGTGAGGCCGATCGAAAACAGCGGCAGGGCGATGCCTTTGACGCCCTGGTTGTGGAACACCTGGGCGGCGTAGCCCCCCAGCATGATGCTGCCGAAAATGTTGAAGGCGTTGTTGGCGATCACCAGCACCGCCAAGGCCCGGCCCATGCGGGTTTTCAGCCGTTGCAGCACCTGGGCGCCCCGGGGGGGATGGGGCCGCCCGACCAGCTCATGGACCCGCAGCGGGTTAACCGTGAGCAGGGCGGCCTCCACGCCAGAACAGACCGCCGATCCCACCAGGATCAGCAGCACCAGACCAGCCAGGCCCACGAGCTCGTTCATGCCTGGCGTCCCCTGGGCGCGGGGGCGACCAAGCTGGCGTGAGCGGGGTTGGGCGCTGGTCCCATGGGGAAGCCGGCCTCGTTGGGGTTCGGTTGTGCCATCGTCGCGCTGTCCCCGCCTGTTGGACAGGACCCCATGGTGATTGCCCCTGAGCTGTATGCCCAGCGCCGCGAGCGTTTCCTGGCGAAGCTAGGCGGTGCTGCGGCGGTGATTCCGGCGGCCAGTTTGGTGAGCCACCACGCCGATGTGGAGTATCCCTTCCGCCAGGCCAGCGATTTCTGGTATCTCACTGGCTTCGACGAGCCCGAGGCGGTGGCCCTGTTCCTGCCCCACCGGCCGGAGACCCCCTTCGTGTTGTTCGTGGAGCCCAAAGAGCCCTCGGCGGAGGTTTGGGCCGGCCGGCGCTGGGGCTGCGAGGGGGCCGTGGCCCAGTTCGGCGCCAGCGTCGCCCACCCCCGCGAGGAGCTGGCCAAGCGGCTGCCGGAGTACCTCAAGGGGGCCGAAGGCATCGCCTTCCGGGTGGGCCGCCATCAGGCCGTGGAGCCCCTAGTGCTCAAGGCCTGGGCCGACCAACTCGATCGGGCCCCCCGCAGTGGCCAGGCGGCCCTGGGGCTGGTGGCGCCTTGCGGCCTGCTGCATGAGCTGCGCCTGCGCAAGTCGCTCGAGGAGCTGGACCGGCTGCGGGAGGCGGCACGCATCTCCGCCCTGGCCCATGAGGTGGCGCGGGACGTGGTGCGGCCGGGGCTCAACGAGCGCCAGGTGCAGGGCGTGATCGACCAGGTGTTTCTTGAAAACGGCGCCCGCGGACCTGCCTACGGTTCGATCGTCGCCGGTGGCGATAACGCCTGCGTGCTGCACTACACCAGCAACACGGCCACCCTGCTGGATGGGGACCTGCTGCTGATCGATGCGGGCTGCAGCCTCAGCGATTACTACAACGGCGACATCACCCGCACCTTCCCGATCAACGGCCGTTTCAGCGGCGAGCAACGGGCCCTCTACGAGCTGGTGCTGGCAGCCCAGGAGGCTGCCGTGGCGGCGGTACGGCCCGGGGCCACGGCCGAGGCCATCCATGACATCGCCGTACGCACCCTGGTGGCTGGCCTGCTGGACCTGGGCCTGCTTAGTGGCTCGATCGATGCGGTGGTCGAGCAGGGGGCCTACCGCCACCTCTACATGCACCGCACCGGCCACTGGCTGGGGCTCGATGTCCACGATGTGGGTGCCTACCGGTTAGGCGAACATCCGGTGGTTCTGGAGCCCGGCATGGTGCTCACCGTGGAGCCAGGCCTCTATGTGAGTGACCGGCTGCCCGTACCGGAGGGTCAACCCGCCATTGAGGAGCGTTGGAAGGGGATCGGCATCCGCATCGAGGATGACGTGGCCGTGACAATGCTTGGCCATGAGGTGCTCAGTGCCGCGGCCCTGAAGGCGCCGGCGGCCATGGAGCGCTAGGTCAAGGTCAGGAGCAGGGGCCCAGGATCCCTAGGGGGGCTTCTTTAAGCCACTCCAGCAGGCGCTCCGGCGTCAGGCTGGCCGTGTGGCTGAGCACTTGGTCAGCCCCGGCGGCCAGTAGCCCCTGCTCATAGGCCGATCGAGCCTCCAGTCGCTCGGGCCCGTGCAGGTGGGGTGGCGCCACGGCCAGGCTGTGCCAGCGCTGCTGGGGCTGGGCCTGGCGGGCCCGTTGCACCGTCAGCACATCGGCCACCGTGTCGCCCAGATAGGCGATCGGCGGGCCCTCTGGCCCCAGGGGGCGGCCGGCCAGGGCCTCCGCCAGGCGCAGTAGCCCCGTGGGATCGGGCTTGTCGGGGGCGTCGCCCATGGCGATCAGGGCTGGATTGGCCAGGCCGAGGCGTTGCTGCAACACGTAGCGGGCTGACGGTGGTTCGGCGCCACTGACGAAGCCCCAGGCGATGTTCTGGCCTGTAAGCGCCTCAAAAAAGGCCGCGCTCACCAGCAGGGGTTCGCTGCCGATGAAGCCGCGCCACCTCGCCGGATCACCCTCGGGGTCGCCGCCGAAATAGAAGGCGCTGAACACTGCCACTAGGGCGTCGAATTCGGGTAGGGGGCTGTGGCCGCCGCGGCGCAGCAGCTCCAGGGAGGCCTCCCAGTCGTTGTTCCAGCGGCCTTCCCCCTTGAGGGCATCGATGCTGGCCGGCTCCGGCCGCCAGCCGCCGTAGTGGTGCACGGTTTCACTGAGGGCGCGCCGGTAACTGCCGGACACGTCCCGCACCACCCCATCAATGTCGAACAGCAGAATGGCGCGTGGTGTCAGCGTGGGGCTCCCGGGGCTGGTAGGTTAGTTGTTTGTCCCTAAGCCTTGAGCGCTGAACCCATGAGCGGCACCCCCGGCGCCCTTGAGACCGAAGCCACCGGTGCGGTTGCTGCGGTGTTGACGGCAGAAATCGAGATCTCCGCTGAGGAGCCCACCCAGGGCCGTCCGGTGCTGCGTGGTGCTAGCGCTGCCTTGGCCACCGCCACCATCGACGAAAACGGGGTGCCCTCCGGCCATACCCCCAAGGCCGATGAGGGCCGTTTCCTGCTCAAGATCCTCTGGCTGCCCGACAACGTCGCCCTAGCCGTTGACCAGATCGTTGGTGGTGGCCCTAGCCCCCTGACGGCCTACTTCTTCTGGCCCCGGGAAGACGCCTGGGAAACCCTGAAATCCGAGATCGAAGGCAAGAGCTGGATCACCGATAACGAGCGGGTTGAGATCCTCAACAAGGCCACCGAGGTGATCAACTACTGGCAGGAGGAAGGCAAGGGCAAGAGCCTTGAAGAGGCCAAGCTTAAGTTCCCCGATGTCACCTTCTGCGGGACCGCCTGATTGGTGGGATGGGGCTGAACAAACCCTTGTAGGCCCAAGGCCTCAGGGATTCAGCCCCAACATTTTTTTCGATGGCGCCCTGGGAAGGGCGCTTTTTTTTGCCCCTGCGATGGTGCTTACTCGGCAAAGTCTTGGCAGTGGTTGCAGCCGCGTAGTTGATCGATTCTGAAATGGGCTCAAGCAATGCGCTCTAGAAGGATCTAGAAAAGGCAACCAACTCACCTCGGCCTACGCACTTCGGCGGCGGGTGAGCCATTGAGCTCCCCATTCTCTTCGCTAGGGCGTGAGGAAGCATCGACAAAAAATAAGCTGGCAACCCACGAAGGGTGCCAGCTTGAAAGATCGTTGAATGGCTTAATGGTACTTTTTGGCTTGGCCCGAATCCCTCTCAACAAGGAATTTCAATTTAGGGCCAGCGCCGTAGAAGCTAGAACGTAGAAGCTAGAACGAGCAGAAGACCAGGAGCTCTCTTAAAAGGCTCCAGTGCTGCTGCTTGCCTGTTTGCGGGCGCGGGCCCGGGCAAGCTCCTGCTTGGCTTTCACCTGTTCGGTGCTGTTGGGCTGGCCCAAGAAGCTGGCAGCCACCTGTTCGGCGGCGGCCAGGTCCTGGGCGGCCTGGGAGGCATCGATGCGGCTGCCCAGCTCGGCGCTGTTAACCAGCACGGTCACCTCATCGGCTTCCACTTCGGCAAAACCACCCAGCAGGGCAATCGCCTTCCAGTCCTTGCCCTCCCGCACCCGCAGGACACCGGTGTCCAGGGCGGCCAGGATCGAGACGTGGCCGGGAAGAATTCCCATTTGGCCAGTGGTGCTGGGCAAGATCACTTCGTCGGCAGTGCCATCGAAGACGCTCTGATCAGGGGAGAGAACGCGCAGTGTGAGGGGCATGGGCAGCAGGGATCAGGACGCAGAACGGGGAGCTGGGCGTTGGGGTGCGCCGAAATCAGCCCTTTTTGGCATCAGCGGTGATCTTGGCAGCCTTGGCTCTCACTTCATCGACGTTGCCGACGAGGTAGAAAGCGGCTTCGGGCAGATCATCGAGTTCACCACCAAGGATCTGGTTGAAGCCCTTGATCGTGTCTTCGAGTTTCACATACTTACCGGGCATGCCGGTGAAGATTTCAGCCACGAAGAAGGGCTGGGAGAGGAACTTCTCGATCTTGCGGGCCCGATCCACCGTGCGGCGGTCGTCTTCGGAGAGTTCGTCGAGACCCAGAATGGCGATGATGTCCTGGAGCTCTTTATAGCGCTGCAGGGTGGACTGCACGGCCCGGGCGGTGCGGTAGTGCTCATCACCAACCACGGCTGGCTGCAGCATGGTGCTGGTGGAATCCAGGGGATCCACGGCCGGATAGATGCCCTTGGAGGCCAGGCCACGGCTCAGCACCGTGGTGGCATCGAGGTGGGCAAAGGTGGTGGCGGGAGCCGGGTCGGTCAGGTCATCCGCAGGCACGTACACGGCCTGGATCGAGGTGATCGAGCCTTCCAGGGTGGAGGTGATGCGCTCCTGCAGGCTGCCCACGTCGGTGCCCAGGGTGGGCTGGTAGCCCACGGCCGAAGGCATGCGGCCCAGCAGGGCGGACACTTCGGAACCGGCCTGCACGAAGCGGAAGATGTTGTCGACGAACAGCAGCACGTCCTGCTTGTTCACATCGCGGAAGTGCTCAGCCATGGTGAGGGCCGAGAGACCCACGCGCATGCGGGCGCCAGGGGGCTCGTTCATCTGGCCGTAGCAGAGAGCCACCTTCGACTTGCTCAGGTCCTCGGAGTTGATCACTCCCGATTCCTTGAACTCTTCGTAGAGGTCATTGCCTTCGCGGGTGCGTTCGCCCACGCCGGCAAACACGGACACGCCGCCGTGCTCCTTGGCGATGTTGTTGATCAGCTCCTGGATCAACACGGTCTTGCCGACGCCGGCGCCACCGAAGAGGCCGACTTTGCCGCCTTGGCGGTAGGGAGCCAGCAGGTCAATCACCTTGATGCCCGTTTCGAACACCTTCGGCTTGGTCTGCAGGTCGGTGAGCTTGGGAGCTTCGCGGTGGATCGGAGCGGTGAGGGTGGTCTGCACGGGACCGCGCTCATCAACGGGCTCGCCGAGCACGTTGAAGATCCGTCCCAGGGTGGCTTCACCCACGGGCACGGAGATCGGTGAGCCGGTGTCGAGGGCTTCCATGCCGCGGACCAGGCCGTCGGTGCTGCTCATGGCCACAGCCCGCACCCGGTGGTCGCCTAGGAGCTGCTGCACTTCAGCAGTGAGGGCAACGGTCTGGCCGGCGGAGTTCTTCGCCTCGATGCGAAGGGCGTTGTAGATCTTGGGCAGCTTGCCGGCAGGGAATTCCACGTCCAGAACGGGACCAATCACCTGACGGACGATTCCCTTGATGCCGGAGGCGGCGGGTGCAGCAGCAGCCATAAGTAAGGAGGATCGCGGAGGTCGCAGCGGGAATTGGGAGGCCCGCCCGAAGCGGCGCCACCTTACCACTGCGCTTGCTGCCCCCTTGGCATCCCCCGCCAGGGCCGGGCTTGGGCCAGGCCTGGCTTGGCCGCCGGCTGATCGACCTGGTGGCTGGCCGGGTTCGGTCACCCGCACAGACGGCCGGTTGTGGGCCCGGCAAGGGCGGATCTAGGTTGGCACTCAAGACGGGAGAGTGCTAACTCGACCGTTGATTGGCGTCATTGGCGCCATGCCGTTGCTCTCGCAATCCCTCCATGGCTGCTGTTTCTCTCAGCGTCTCCACGGTCAAACCGCTCGGAGATCGCATTTTCATCAAGGTCTCCGAATCTGAGGAGAAAACCGCCGGTGGCATCCTGCTGCCCGACACCGCCAAGGAAAAGCCCCAGGTGGGCGAGGTGGTGCAGGTTGGCCCCGGTAAGCGCAACGACGACGGCACCCGCCAGACCCCGGAAGTGGGCATCGGCGACAAGGTGCTCTACAGCAAGTACGCCGGCACCGACATCAAGCTCGGCACCGATGAGTATGTGCTGCTCTCCGAGAAGGACATCCTGGCAATCGTGAACTGAGGCCCAGGCGCCTCCGTCACCCAGCTTTTGTCCCAACTCCCCATCCTCCTTTCCCAGGCCCTCCATGGCTAAGCGAATCATTTATAACGAGCAAGCCCGTCGGGCCCTCGAACGCGGTATCGACATCCTGGCCGAAGCCGTTGCCGTCACCCTTGGTCCTAAAGGCCGCAACGTGGTGCTGGAGAAGAAGTTCGGCGCTCCCCAGATCATCAACGACGGCGTCACGATCGCCAAGGAGATTGAACTCGAAGACCACATCGAGAACACCGGTGTTGCCCTGATCCGTCAGGCCGCCTCCAAAACCAACGATGCTGCCGGTGACGGCACCACCACCGCCACGGTCCTGGCCCACGCCATGGTCAAGGCGGGCCTGCGCAACGTGGCCGCTGGCGCCAACGCCATCACCCTCAAGAAGGGCATCGACAAGGCCTCTGAGTTCTTGGTTGCCAAGATCAAGGAGCACGCCAAACCGATCAGCGATAGCAATGCCATCGCCCAGGTCGGCACCATCTCCGCCGGTAACGACGAAGAAGTGGGCCGCATGATCGCCGATGCGATGGACAAGGTCGGCAAGGAAGGCGTGATTTCCCTCGAAGAGGGCAAATCGATGACCACCGAGCTGGAGGTCACCGAAGGCATGCGCTTCGACAAGGGCTACATCTCGCCCTACTTCGCCACCGACACCGAGCGGATGGAAGCGGTGCTCGAGGAGCCCTACATCCTGCTCACCGACAAGAAGATCGGCCTGGTCCAAGACCTGGTGCCCGTGCTTGAGCAGATCGCCCGCACCGGCCGTCCCCTGCTGATCATTGCCGAGGACATCGAGAAGGAAGCCCTCGCCACCCTCGTGGTCAACCGCCTGCGCGGTGT
>CAINZT010000174.1 GCA_903855705.1 uncultured Synechococcus sp. | reverse complement strand
TCCATGGCGACCTTGGCCTTGAACTCGGGACTGTGAGTGCGGCGCTTGCTCATCGGTGGGAGCCCCTTTTCAAGGGCGGTGCCCCGCCTCAGAGGTTAACGATGGGGGCTGTCCAAGAAAGCCAGACCACCTCAGTTGGCGGAACAAGGACCAGCAATGGGAAGGGCGCATCCCTACCGGCTCACTACAGGCTGGGACAAGCTCCAGGGAGGTTGGAAATCAAGTGGATCAATCCTTTGGCCAGCTGGCTTGCTTCCAGCAAAGACCCTTCAGCCGATACAGGCCTTTTTCACTTAAGGCATTAGAGTAGTGTTGAGTGAATCTGCATTGTCTTTGCAAAAAATCACACGTCCATTGACATTCCAACAAATCGACTCCTAATAAAGATGATTCATCAACATATTTTTGCATCCCCTCGCCCCGGGATGACTGAACAAGAATTTCAGGATTATTGGCGTTACGTACATGCCATTAACTATGCAGTGCCAATTCCTCAGGTGCGCAAATATAAAATTGACTGCAAGATGGACATCCCAAGCACTTATCAGCCCTTAGCCTATGCAGGCCTTGCGGAGATATGGCTCAACAATGAAAAAGAGCAGGCGGAATCAATCTTGACTCCAGAATATTTAGAAGGTGCCAAAAAAGATGAGAAAAAATGGGCGGCGGCATGGCAAACCCTAGTACTTGACACATCATCAACCCTCCTGCATGAATTGACGGCTCAAAGCAAAGACCTCCCTGAATACAAAGTACTCGTTCTACTCAAGCGCAAGGAGAATACCAAACTTGATCAGTTCCGCCAGCATATTCAAACTAGTAACGCAGAGCTTGCCGCACATGCTCCCGGCCTGATCCGCAATCTATGTTGTTTCGTAAGGGATCGGTACTATGCAGATGGCTCCGAGCCATTTTTTGACTATGTTGGTCATTTCTCAGCAGAATCATTACTTGGACTGAAAGATATGATGGCGAGTAGCTATTGGCAAGAGACCATGCATGCTGACTTTTTAACCATTGCCGATCCATGGATTCACGCCTGCATGACCGTACGCTCAGAATGGGTGATCGGACCTGAAGCCAGAGTCTAGCAATCAGACCAAAAAGATCAACCTACTCGCCAAATGCCCGCCAAATCATGAACCCTGAAAAACTCACTCTTGCGCTTTTTGATGATCTCTATGCTCTAAGGTTTGAGAGTTTTTTGGAACGCCTAAGTGAAACGGTCCATCTGAGTATGCCTCAGAATGCTCAAAATGCTGTTATTCCTTTCACAGGTGAATGGTACGGACGTGCCGCTGTAACTAAATTTCTGGAAATTCGTGCCACCACCACTGAAAGCAACAACCAACTGCGCTCAATTTCTGTTTCTGACCAAACCGCTTTTGTGATTATCCATGCGCAAGGGGTATGCAAGCCATCTGGCCAATCCTTTGAGATTCAAGATCTTCATCAAATCACCTTTGATGACGCTGAAAAAGTAAGTACTTGGCAGCTATTTGCCGATTTAGGCCCACTGAGCGCAGCCTTTGCCGCAAACTTACCGGCGCAACTAAT
This sequence comes from uncultured Synechococcus sp., assembly GCA_903855705.1. Classification (GTDB taxonomy): domain Bacteria; phylum Cyanobacteriota; class Cyanobacteriia; order PCC-6307; family Cyanobiaceae; genus BAIKAL-G1. The sequence goes on along the minus strand of CAINZT010000174.1, from coordinate 22,698 downwards.
CAATGCCGTCAAAACCAATGATGGCGATGAAGTCAGACGCCTGATTAGCCTTGGCGCAAATGTTAATGCTCGAGCGGAGGATACAGGCTTAACTGTATTAATGATGGCAGCCTGTCAAGGCAATAGTACTATTGTGGCAAGCCTGCTCAAGGCTGGAGCAGATATCTTTACGACAGATCCATTCACGGGTGCCACAGCACTACATAAAGCCTGTCAAGGTGGTAATGCAGAAGTCGGCAAACTCTTAGTTGAAGCCGGTGCATTTGTAGATGCTGTTACACCAACAATGGGCCACACTCCAATTATGGACGCGCTCTGGTATAAATCAGCTCCAATGATTAAACAGCTCTTGCAATATGGCCCTAATATTGAAACAAAAACCCATTACGGCTTTTCCCTTTGGGACCACCTTAATTATGAGGCTTCAGCACAAGGAACGGATGCAGGCAAGCAACTCTTTGCAACCATAGAATCCTTAATTTATTCCTATCGGGATGCCTGTGCCCAAACGATTGAACATCAGACGCTGCTTGCTGCGGCCCAAAAAGGGGATACGGAAGGTGCTCGCAAAGCAATCCTGGTTGAAACCATTGACTTGGAACAAAGGCATCCCCATGTGAATAGTTTTAGCGACGGGCATACGGCCCTACTAATTGCCTGTCGAGACAATCACCCCGACATTGTCGATCTTCTGCTTGAAGCAGGAGCAGAAGTAGATTCTTTTGATTGGATTTTCAAGGGCTATACCATCCACAAGGCGACATACAATGGCCGCGCGGATATTCTCAAGAAGCTCTTGAATTCCCCAAAAATGACAGACCAAGTGGTTAATGCACAAGGACGCATCAATGGCTATAGCCCCTTGCACGATGCTCTTTGGCATGGTTTTGAAGATTGTGCCAGGCTGCTGCTAGATGACCCACGCTGCTTGCTTGGGCTTATCGGCCATGATGGGAAAGATGAGTTGGCAATCTGCTTGGAAGTGTTTGGTGCCGACCATCCCCTCAGCCTGCTGATCAACGATCGAAGCCGAGCCATTCGATCTCAGGCCTGAGTCGAGACTACCCATTGGTTTCGCGGTATGCCAAGGCCAAGGACGCAGTTGTAAACTTGTTGGAATTCTTTATGCTTCGGTAACCTGCCTATGCAGCAAATACGCAGTAAACTTGATGCGGTCTCATTAATCTTGTAAATGCCGAGCCAAGCCAAGCTTTTCTTCGATCGCCACTTAGAGTATTTAGCGCAAAATGATTTAACAGGTATGGTCAACGAAAGTTACCACGCCGACGCTATTTTATACAATGCTTTTCCTATCTATGCGGACTTACCACCATGGAATGTGGCAAGAGGCCGTGAGGATATTCTCAAGCTTTTCAAGGACTACCTAGACTTCCAAGGGGAGATCAATGTGGAAAAAGTTTATAACTATTTTGAAGATGGCAACGTAATCTCTTTCCAGGCTGTCATCAATAGCCCCAAGTCTGGCAGATGGGCAGCAGGTGACATTTGGTTTATGGATGCCGATTTTAAGATGATTCTTCGCCATTACGGCTTTGCCCATAAACTCTGATAAATGTATCAGCATTACGTTTGAGTCTGCAATAAGTTGAAGCCACTCCCAGCGTATCAACCTCCATTCTTACGAACAAAACCACTCAAATCATGAGCACAACAACAGGCCCCGGCCGCGCCTTCTTCGACAATCACATCCAACACTTGCAAACCAGAGACATTAGCATCATTCAAACAGATGCCGCAGATGACATTATTGTCTACAACAACTTTGATCTCAATTACTTAGGCAATCCAGCTCCTAATATTATCAGAGGACGCGTAGATTTTGCTAAGTTTTTTCAAACCCTCTTCGATTGGCAAGGAGACCTAACGGGCTATGAGCTTCATTCCTTTACGGAAACCGAGGACTCAATCCTATTTAGTGCCACAACATCATTCGCAAATACTGGAGAATGGGCCGCTGGCAATGTCTTTGTAATGAATGATAATTTCACCCAAATTAAGCAGCAGTTCATGTATGCACATAAACTCTCGGAATGATTACATTTTTAAAGCAGCCGCCAAAAGGAGCGGGATAAAACCATAGCCGATATACCGATTAGGTAGTGCGATCTGTCTTGCAGAGTTTAGCTTACAAAAAGGCTGCATCTTCAAATGCACCCTTTTACCATTATTTAACCGTTGCAATTGATGACAAAAACCACGGCAACCAAAGTGTAATCAATACAATGCCAGTGACATCATCAAGCTAGCGCCAAAGGTGCTGGTTGTAGGAATGGCCGAACCAGTATTATAGTTAATCGAATTACTTGCTGTTGCCCAGTAAAGATACGGTGTAATCGAGAGATGCCTAGTAGCTTGCCAGTTAAGGAAGGCAATTATCATCCAGGGAGGAGTGGCTTGATTATCAATGCCCACATTGCTGGTATTTGACTTAATCATGCCGGTTTGACCGAATGATGTTCCAATTGCAATACTGTCGGTAAAGAGCTTTTCATACTGGAAAGTCAATAGCCAAGCATTACTAACCGCAGAGTCCCCATTTTTTACGCTTTGGCCGTACCAAGGGTTAGCCCCATCAGCCGTGGCAGTATAAAAACCATAGTTCATGCCACCACTAACGGATAACTTATGGGGAATAATATAGTAATACCCACCGACTGATGCTGTATTCACAATCATTGGGGTCAAGAAAGCGAATGGATTGATGGCCAGTCCAGATGCCTCTGCAAAGTAAAATTGTCCCAGTGGGCTCACGCCGTAATTCGTATTTGTCCATGCGGCTTGAAAGCCAGCTCGGGCAGATGTATACGAAAGCTGAACTACCGCAGTGGACCCATTATTATTATCAAGCATGCCAACTTGGCTAAGGTTGGTACTTGGATTGCCTGCAATAAATCCACCCCCTAGGGCCCAACCATTTTTGGCAAAGGTAATACCAGCGCCAGGTCCTAATGTTAAGGGATAGGTGCCGGGAACACTCGCATAATCTACAAAGTCAAACAGAAGGCTCTTTAGGCCAATCATATTTGCGCCCTTAGGTGAATACATTGCCGTACTAACTGGCAGCAAATCGTAGGAATAAAGCCTGGGGCCAGCTATGACGCGAATGTTATCGTTGATCGGAAAACTATACCATGCGCGAAATAGTTGAAAACTATTTTGTGTTTGGAAGCAGTAGAAATGGGAGGTGCTCCACAAGGGCGAGCCGCAGCCAGGTGTATCCGCCTGGTAGTTGCTTAATACGCCCGTGACCATCAACTGATCCTTGCCAAAGAAACTGATAGCAACCCCTGGCACCAAAATATATTGATTATAAAGCTGTGAGTACCTCTGATTCAGTGTGGGGGCAGCGCTTGACCCGTAAAAAGTATTGATCGAGGTATTGTCAACTGCGTAGAGCGAGAACTTTATTTTTGGATTAAAACCAATCCCATCAACAGGCTTTACGAGGGTGGTCGCCTCAGGTCCAGTGCCGGCTGCAACCTGCGAGATGCCGCCGGCTTTGCCAGCAGATTTCTCAATAAATCTGATTGTTCCAGTTTCTGTTACAAGAAGATTGCCTTGAACATCCCTGCCGGTGCTAATGCTTAGATTTTTTGAGTTTAATGTGGGAAGATCGTTATCACTTGATGCTGGGCTCTGCAAAATATCAACAGGCTGGCTGATATTTACTGCTGCCGCAATAGATGTATCTTGTGATTTTTTGGAAGCGTCATTGTTAAAACCCAGTGCGCCGGCAGGGGCAAGGTTAGCCCCGCAGAAAAGCATGCTTGCAGCAAAAACCTTGTAGCCAAAATGCAGCCGCTTCATTGATAATGAATTTTGATATCTTGCAATATTACCACACCAGGGCCCAAGCAGGTCGCTGGTTCAGATTATGGTTAAATACTGACATTCCTGAACTATCGCGATCTAGTGCGGCCCGGCCGCGCAGCATTACAAGCCAGGCTTAATGTATCAATCTATACAGCCTTTCAAGTTAGGTTTTTGATTTGTCCACTTCATCATGCCTAACCACTGAACATGGTTTCACTTAATGAGTTGCCATTGATTTCATGCCTCCCATTGCAATCGACAAAATTTCTAGCCTCCCAGGTAGGCCATCTCAGCATGGGATCTACTGGCTTGAGGTCCAATAGGATCGATCACCGGCAATGAATTGTCGCTGACTATCCCAGTCGACATTGTATCTAGCTTAACCTGTCGATCTTCACTATAGCGATCAGAGCGCCCATGCCAGAGTCGTTTGATGGAATTTTGAAGTGCCAATAGGCTATTTTGCGACTGAAAATTTGGCCTGAGATCGGTGCCAGTTGAAGCAAATAGACAGGTATAGGCCATGCCATCTGCAGTGACCCGCAACCGGTTACAATCTCCACAAAAAGGCGCACTGATTGATGCGATTGTACCCAAATACCCCTTGCCGTCCTTATAGCGCCAGCGAAAGGCTGTGCCGTGGGGATCACGGCTAATCGGCTCTAGGGCCCATTGGCTGTCAATTCGTTCAACCATTTCTGCTGCCGGCACAACTTCATCCATCGTCCAACCATTACGGTTGCCCACGTCCATGAACTCAATCAAGCGAAGTTCCATGCCGTAGTGACGGGCAAGCTCTGCTAATGACAGCAACTGGCTGGCGTTACCTGAGCGCGTGATTACCGCATTAAGTTTCAGTGCCCCGAGAGCAGGATCAAACCCTGCTGCCATGGCATAGTCAATCGCCGCAAGCACCTTCCCTAAAACAATTTCACCTGCGGCTTCGCCGCCCTGCAAACCCGCCATCGCTGCAACCGTCGCCGCGGTGGTTCCGTCAAGACTCAGTGTGATCCGGTCCAGTCCCGCTTGCCTGAGGCTATGGGCCCGCTCCGCTGTTAACAACACCCCGTTTGTTGTCAAGGCCAAATCCGTTAGTTGGCCGCGGGGATCCTCGCTGGAACGTTGACGCAGGGGACGGACTGCCGCAATCAACGCCTCCAAGCCGCCATGCAACAACGGTTCCCCGCCAGTGAGTCTGAGGGTATGGCCCCCAAGGGAGACAAACGCCTGGACCAGCTGAACTCTCTGCTCCAAGCTGAGCAGACCGGCTGGTTCTTCACTATCGGGACAGCAGTAGGGACAGGCCAGATTGCAGCGTGCTGTCAAAGACAGACGTAAGACCCCCAGGGGTCGGCCTCGCAGATCTCCTGGGGATTGCACGGACATTTTACTGATTAAAAGTTATGTTAGCTTAGGCAGGCGCAGCCTTGCATTGACTGTACCGCATTCAATGTCCTGAAACGACTGCCCTGCTGCCATTGCCGGCAGGCCAAATACGAAGGGAGCATTATGGTCGCTGATCGAGCGCGAGATCGATACCGGCAAGTAATCCTGCAGCGGTCTAAAAACCCCTGTCATCAAGGTCGACTTGAGCCCCATGATGGCAGGGGATATGCCATCAATCCCCTCTGTGGCGATGTGGTGGAAGTAACGATACAGCTCTCTAAAGACCGTGAATTGATCACAAAAATCTGCCATCGAACCGATGGCTGTGCCGTTTGTATAGCCGCCACGGATTTAATGATTGATGTCGTTTCCGGGCAACGTCTAAATGTTGCCCAAGATTCAGCAGAAGCCTTCAAGGCCATGTTGCAAGGAAAGACCCCCTTGCCTAGCCACCATCCGCTCGAAGCCCTCAGTCCTTTGGCCCAACTGCCCGGTCGCTCCCGTTGCGCCAGCCTGGGATGGGAAGCGCTGCAACAGGCGATTCCCCCTGCCAGCCATCACTCGTGAGCATGCAGCGGTTGATCAAGATCGTCACCGGATGCGAGATCGCCCACCTCAACCAGGCATAGCTCCTGGCCATGGTTAGCCAGATAGGCGCCCGCTCCACGGTCGCCCTGCAGCGAAGCGAGCACGCCGGGCCAATGGCTCTCGCCGATCAGTACGGGATGGCCCCGCTCACCGGCGTAGCAAGCTGCCACAAGGGCCTCGGGCCGGGAGCGCACCCGCAGAATCGCCTCGGCGGTAAGCCCAGGCAAATCCACCAGGGTGATCACGGCCCGTGCTGGGGCGGCCGGGGGATTCGCGATGGCTGCACCAAGCGCCTCCACACCGCAACGCAAGGAGGAAGCCATCCCACTCGACCAGTCGGGATTGACGATCGAGCGACAGTCCAGCAATTCTGCCTGCCACGCTCCCAGCACCACCAGCACCTCCCCGCAACCGGCTTGGCGAAGGAGCCGGATGGATCGATCCACCAACCGTTCCCCTTGCCAGATCACACCCGCTTTGGGTTGCCCATAGCGACGGCCGGCGCCGGCCGCCAGCACAAGGCCGATGTCCCGCCAGCCGCTAGCGCTCAAGGATGGATCGTCCCCTCGGTTTCGGACAGGGGCAGGCCCGATCGGGACTCCCTTAACATCACCACCTCCGCCAGAATTGAAAGGGCCGTTTCCTGCGGCGAACGTCCCCCTAAATCAAGGCCAATGGGAGAACGCAAGCGTGCGATTTCAGCCGGAGACAACCCTGCTTCGGTGAGGCATTCAAGCCGATCTTGATGGGTTTTTCGGGATCCCATCGCACCCACATAGGCCGCCTCGCTGCGTAGGGCGATCTGGAGCACCGGAATATCAAACTTGGGATCATGGGTCAGTACGCAGATCACCGTATGGGCCGTGATCGTTTGGTCTGCCAGCCAGCGATGGGGCCATTCACAGACCACCTGATCGGCCATGGGAAAGCGGCGCTCGGTGGCAAAGATCGCCCTGGCATCGCACACAACTACGCGAAATCCCAAGGCCTTGGCGAGGCTGGCCAAGGCAGCACTGGTATCGATGGCACCAAAAATCCACAAGGACGGGCGCGGGTGATACTCGCGTATGACGACGGAGCGATCAGCCGAGACTCTCTCTAGACGGGCGGTGCTGGGCCAATCCCGTCCCGAGCCAGTAGCCACGGTCGTCTGCCATTGGCTGCAAACAGCCCGATCAAGCTCCTCGCTGCCGAGGCTGCCAAAGGTTTGGCCATCGCCAATCAACAATTGCTTGCCGGGGCAATCCAACCGGTTGGCAATCAGCACGGGACGATCGGCGGCAATTGCCTCAAACATCAAGCCGGCCTGGGGCCAAAGGCTCGCATCAATGCGTTCCACTACCAGCTCAATCACGCCACCGCAGGTGAGTCCGACGCTGAATGGATCCTCGCCATCCGCCGCTTCAAACCTCAGACATTCGGAAATCCCTGATTCCAAAACCCGTTCAGCAGCACTGACAACCTCTCCCTCCACGCAACCACCGCTCACCGCCCCCACCACAGCCCCATCGCGCCGGAGCAGGAGGCTGGATCCACTGGGCTTGGGCGCTGAACCCGTGATGGCGACCACCGTGGCAATGGCCACGGGTTCGTTGTCTCGCCAGGCCTGGGAAAGCTGGCTCAGCAAGTCGGTGCTAGGGGCAGGGTTTACAGGTGACATCAGGGCCCTACAGCGGAAGGAACGGGTGCATCACCATGGCTTTACCGAATTGGCAACCCCGGTTTGGGATCCAGGGCCCGCTACCAAACCATGCCCGATGCCGGTTTCGAACCAGCGACATCCTGCTTGTAAGGCAGGCGCTCTACCGCTGAGCTAATCGGGCGGTTGCGCCATTCTGCCTCCACGCCCCCCTCTGCGCTGCGCAATCGCCATGGCCAGCGGATCCAGTCATGATCGGGGCACCTGGTGGCTGGCGCTGCCGTTTGGACTGCTCTGCTGGCCCATTCTGGGTTGGATCGGCAGCGCCACGGCCGCCCTGGCGTTCCTGTTCGGTGGTCTGCTGCTCTCACCGGATCTAGACACCCGCTCCCGGCCCACCCGGCGTTGGGGACCATTGCGGCTGCTCTGGTGGCCCTACCGCAAGCTCTTGCGGCATCGCTCCCTGCTCTCCCATGGACCCTTCCTCGGAACCCTTGGACGAGTGGGTTATCTCGGCGGCTTGGTGCTGGGGCTAGCGGGGCTCCTGACCCCGTGGGGCGCCCCAACTCCCGCCGCCCTGCTCCACTGGGGCCAATTGGCCTGGAACCAGCATCCGGTCCTGCTGCTCCTGGCCCTGATCGGTCTGGAAGCCAGCGCCTGGTTGCACCTGATCCAGGACGGCGACCCGGTTGCCAAAACGCCCCGGGTGTTGCGCTTCCTCGGCCAGCGGCGGCGCCATCGGGCAGGACTGGGGCGGCGGCAAGCCAGGGGAAGGGGCCGACGTCCTTGAGGCTTCACCCGCTGCCGTTCTGCGGCGCCTGCCAGGAAATGACAGGGTGGGAGCCACTGCAGCCGCCCTGCCATGGACGCCCCGAGCCAGGCCCAAAGCCTCGTGCCATCGAAGGATGGGGTCCCTAAGGAGGTGGGTGCCCCCGACGCAGCCCTGGCCGACTTGATGGCCGTGGTGGCGCGGCTGCGCGATCCCGAGGCCGGCTGCCCCTGGGACCTGGAGCAGACCCATGCCTCCCTGGTGCCCTACGTGCTGGAGGAGGCCCATGAGGTGGCCGATGCGATCCGCCATGGCGACGATCGGCACCTAGCCGAAGAACTGGGCGACCTGCTGCTGCAGGTGGTGCTCCACGCCCAGATCGCCAGCGAGGAGGGGCGCTTCGATCTGGCCTCGATCTGCCGCGGCCTGAGCGCCAAGTTGGTGCGGCGCCATCCCCATGTGTTTGCCGATGCCCATCAGCCCGGGGCCGACCCGGCGAATGGGCCCGAATCCGAGCCGACCGGAGCCAACCGGGGCCGGGCGGGGGATAGCGCCGCGGTGAAGCGCAGCTGGGAGGCGATCAAGGCGGCTGAGCGCGCTGGGGAGCTGGGTTCTGACCTGGCGGGCGCGGCTTCCGCCAGTCCCCTGAGCGACCGGCTGACGGGGAAGGTACGGGGCCAGCCTTCCCTAGCCGGGGCGATGACGATCTCCCGCAAGGCGGCGGCGGCCGGCTTCGAATGGGACGGCATCGCGGGGGTCTGGGAAAAGGTGGCCGAAGAGCTGGACGAGCTCAAGGAGGCCGTGGCCAGCGGCGACCGGTCCCATGCCGAGGAGGAACTGGGGGATGTGCTCTTCACCCTGGTGAATGTGGCCCGCTGGTGCGACCTGGATCCGGAAGCGGGGCTGGCCGGCACCAACCGCCGCTTTCTGGACCGCTTTTCCCGGGTGGAGGCGGCCCTGGGCGGCGATCTCCAGGGCAAGGGCATCGCCGAATTGGAGGGTCTCTGGCAACAGGCCAAGGCCCAGATCCGGGCGGAGCGTTCGGCGCCCTAAACCGGAGCCTCGAAGGCCGCTGCGCTAGCCCGTGGGCAGGCCCTAGTCTCTAAGCCATTAGAGGCCCTTGTCGATGGGGAGTCCGATCAGCCAGGAGGTTTTCCTTGCCCGGGCCAAGGCAAGATTCGGCGACAAATACGACTACGCAACCATGCTCTATAAGAGTTTCAAAACACCGATAAAAATTCGCTGCCGCATCCATCCGGTGCGCCTAATTGCAATCACCCCGGAGAAGCACCTAGAAACAACAGGGGGCTGCAAATACTGCCTGAAGATGTTCCGCAGCCAACGCAATGGCCCGGAATAACAGCAAACAAACAGGGTTCTTTGTGCCCCTATCTTTGAAAGCCTGATCCTCCCTAGGTTCCGCGTGGGCCTGAGCGAAACCCCCGAGAATCAATTTCGATGGCTCGTCGAACACTTTGATCGCCAAAAATCTGGGATTGAAGATGGTGATCCATAAATCAAGATCATTTTTTTTCTAAGCCCAGAACCCTGGCTTAGTCTGCCGGCGTTGACCTGACTGCCGTTCCCTGCAGCCGTTCTGAACCCATGGTGTTGTCCCCATCCCTGCCGCAAGCCCCACATTTCTGGGGCCGGTTGCGTGCCCTTGCCCTGGGAGCGGGACTACTATCGACTGGCCTGGTCCAGCCCGCCGCGGCCCTCGAAACCGTGAAGTTGCGGCTGCCGTTGCTGCAGACGAGCTTCACCCTGCGCCTGAGCGAACTGGCCAGTCCGGCGGCGCTGATGGCGGGTCACAGTGATCTGGCCGAACTGGATCGCGCCAGCAACGGGGCCCTGGGCCGCTCCCTGGTGGGACTATTCCAAACACCGTTGCCCTTGCAGAGCACGGCGGTGTTGGACCAATCCGTGGCCCAGCCCCTGGTTCAGCAGGTGCTGTTGATGGTGTCGAGCTTCGGCACGATCGACGGCCTGGGGCCCGAGCAGCTCAGCCCCAGCCAATCGGGCAAGGTGCTGGCCGAAACCCTGCACCAGCTCTTCGCCAAGGGCCAGCCCAGCCTGCTGGCCCTGCTCCAGGCCCTGCCAGGCAAAAGCGTGACCCTTGATGCCGACCAGGCCCTGAAGGTGGCGAAACGGTTGGCTGATCAGCAGCGGCGGGCCCAACAACTGGTGGGCAGCCAGCCAGCCGCCAGCGTGGATCCCAGCCTGGACAAGCCGGGCCCCCTGGCCGTGCGGCGCATGGAGCTGGAGCTGGCCGTCAGCCACCGTCCCCAACCGTTGTCCCTGGTGGTTCTGCAGCCTGTCCAGGGAGCCAACGGCAAGCTGGTGGTGATCTCCCACGGCCTCTGGGATGGCCCTGAGAGTTTCGAGGGATGGGCCAAGCACCTCGCCAACCATGGCTACACCGTGCTCTTGCCCCGTCACCCCGGCAGTGACAGCAGCCAACAACAGGCCATGCTCTCCGGCCAGGTGCCCCCGCCCGGACCGGCGGAACTGCGCCTGAGGCCCTTGGATGTATCCGCCAGCCTCGATGCCATCGCTGCCCACAACCTCAAGGGCCTCGAAGCCATCAGCGCCGCCCAGGTGGTGGTGATTGGCCACTCCTGGGGCGCGACCACGGCCCTGCAACTCGCCGGCGCGATCCCGAGCGCGGCGGGACTGCGCAGCCGTTGCCAGAACCTCGACGATCCTGAGCGCAACCTGAGCTGGGTGTTGCAATGCAGTTTCCTGAGCTCAGCTGACCGCGCCGCCTATCCAGACCCGCGGGTCGTGGCGATCGCCGCGGTGAGTCCGCCCACGCGCCTGCTGTTTTCCCCCGGTTCGGCCGCCGGCATGACCGCGCGGGGCCTGATGATCAGCGGCAGCCGCGACTGGGTCGTGCCCCCCGATCCCGAGGCGATCACGCCCTTTGGCCCCAATGGCCGCTTCGGCCATGCCCTGGTCTTAGCCAACGGTGGCGACCACTTCAACCTGCGCGCACCGGCCACCAGCGATGGCTCGCCCCTGAAGGGTCTGCTGCTGGCCTGGGTGCAGGCCGCCTTCAGCCCTGGCGCCCCGCTCAAGCCAGCCAAGGGGCTGGCGCCCCTTCTCCCTGCCACCGGCTGGGGCAACGCCGCCATGCCTCTGGTGAACGTCACCAGCCAGGTAAGCCCCGCCAGCAACTGAGCCGGAGCCCGCTACTCAGGCGCCAGCTGGGCGGGGGCCCCTGAACCAGGGCCCGTCCAGCTGGAACCTAGGGCCAACCCCCTAAAGATCAACCCTCGGGATACTGGCTCTGGTACTCGGCGTGGTGGGGGTTGATATCGGGCATCCAGTAATCGATATCGGCATGCCAGTAGGGCTTGCCGGAGAGTTGCTCGATGCTGAGCTTGGTGGTACCCATGGCGCTGAGCAGGCCGCCGATCTGCAGCGGTGAGAGGTCGGTCTTGATGTCGTTGCCTGCAATCTTGAGCAGCTCCGGCAGCTGCATGACAAAGGCCGGGTTGGCCAGCTTGCGGAAGACTTCGTTGAGCACCAGCTGTTGCCGTTGCATGCGGCCGAGATCGCCGAGGCCGTCGTGGCGGAAGCGCAGGAAGCCCTCGAGATCCTTGCCCTTGAGCAGTTGTCGGCCTGGGTAGAGATCGATGGTCAATCCCTGGGTCTGGTCGGTGTAGAGCATGCGTTTGGGCACATCCACTTCCACACCGCCAAGGGCATCGCCAAGGTGTTGAACGGCATTGAGATTCACAAAAATATAGTGATCAACCGGCGCTGATAGCAGTTTGGAGAGCTCCTGCTTAACCAGGGGAAAACCCCCATTGGCATAGAGGGCATTCGCCTTCATCGGACCGAACTGGTCCGATTCGATATAGGTGTCGCGGGGCACCTGGGTGAGCAGGGTTTTGCCCCCATCCAGGTTGAGGGTGAAAAGGGAATCGGTGTTGCCGGACACCTGATCGGTGCCGATCACCAGGACGCGATGGTTGCCCGTGGCCACTGGCGGCGCCATCGATGCGAGCAGGGTGCCCGGATGCCAGAGCTTGGCTAGGCCGGCCCCCACTAGGGCACCGACGGGACCCACCAGGCCATAGCCCACGCCGAGGCCCAGCAGGAAGGTGAGCAGCAGGGCCCGTTTCGGTCCCTTGGCCTTGCGTTGGCCCCCTGGCCCCCTTGGACCGCCTGGGCGCCGCGGCCTGGGCTGGGGTTGGCCAGGGATCGCCTCGGGGCTGGGACGAAGGGGTACCGAACGACCTGGTCGTTCCAGGGGCAACAACAACCCTTCGCTGAAGGCGGCGGGAGTGGCCTGGGCGCGGCGCTGGCCCGTCTGACGCCCGCTGCGTTGCTCGCCCATGGGGTCGCTGCCTTGGCGGCGGCCGCCGCTGGCGGCCTGGCGCTCCGAGGCCTGTCCAGGCGTGCGGCCCGCCGGGCGTTGCTTGCGGTCACGGCCGCGACTGGGTTGGGCCTGGGCCATGGGGACTGTCGATCGCCGCACCATAAAGCCCAAGTCCCCTTGCAACCAGGGGGTTCAGGCCCCTTTGACAACCGCAATCCGGGCGGCGGCCCGATCGGCCCGCTCCCGGGCCTGCTCCGGGCTGGTGCCGGCAGCGAGCACCACGCCCATGCGGCGCTGGGGCCTGGCCTCCGCCTTGCCGAACAGCAGCACCTGGGTGTCGTCCTCGGCGAGGGCCTCCTCCAGGCCCAGGTAGGCCACGGGCTCGCAGGCCAACTCGGCGAGAATCACGCGACTAGCGGCGGCGGTGCTGCAGCGGATCTCTGGGATCGGCAGCTCCAGAACAGCCCGCAAATGCAGTTCGAATTCACTCAAGTTTTGGCCCACCAGGGTCACCAGACCGGTGTCGTGGGGCCGGGGTGAGAGCTCGGAGAACACCACCTCCGGCCCGTCTTCGCCCGGGCAGAGAAAGAATTCAACGCCAAATAGGCCCGTGCCGCCGAGGTTGTCGGTGATCGTGCGGGCCATGGCCTGGGCGGCCGCCAACTGGGGCCAATCCAGGTGGGCCGGCTGCCAGCTGCACTGGTAATCGCCCCGCTCCTGCAGGTGGCCGATTGGCGGACAAAAGAGCGTGGGCCCCTGGGCCTGGCGCACCGTGAGCAGGGTGATCTCCTGCTCGAAACGCAGAAACTCCTCGACGATCACGCGGGCGCCTTTGCCGCGGGCCCCGGCCATGGCCGCCTCCCAGGCCGCCTCCAGGCCCTCGGGCCCCTCGACCACGCTCTGGCCCTTGCCCGAGGAGCTCATCACCGGTTTGACTACTACGGGCCAGCCCAGGGGCTCCGCCACCTCAGCCAGTTCGGCAGCGCTGGCGGCATAGGCGTAGCGGGCCGTGCGCAGGCCGAGCTCGCCGGCGGCCAGATCGCGAATTCGGTCCCGGTTCATGGTCACAGCCGTGGCCCGGGCGGTGGGAATGATGCGGTGACCTTCCGCTTCCAGCTCGGCCAGGGCATCCACCGCCAGGGCCTCGATCTCCGGGATCACCACATCGGGCCGGTGGCGCCGCACCACCGCCTTGAGGGCCTCGGGATCGGTCATGGCGACCACTTCGGCCACCTGGGCCACGGCCATGGCCGGCGCTCCGGCGTAGCGGTCCACGGCGATCACCTGGCAACCGAGGCGCTGGGCGGCGATCGCCACCTCCTTGCCCAGTTCACCGCTGCCCAGCAGCATCACCCGGCGGGGAAAGGGAAGGCCGGCCATCGTCTACGGAGAAGGGGATACTGACCTGATCCTGCCCCGCCATGCATCGTGTTGCTGTTCCCCCGACTCGGCTTCTCCACGGCGGGTGATGCCGCCTCAGGGCTGCTGTTTGGCTGGGACATCGCTGACCTGCAAAAGGGCGCGATCATTTACCTGGCCCTCTCGTCCCTGGCCTTTGTGGTGGTCTGGGTGGTGGGTGTGGTGCGGCGTCCGAGCAAGTAACTCTTGGGAGCTCGGCCGGTAGGGGCCGGCCCCAGCCCACGCTTACTCCGCCAGTTCAGGCATGAGGGTGAGCTGGCGCACGGGGGGCTCTTCGCTGATGAAGCCGTAGGCCTCAAACACCGCCGCATCGGCATGGGTGATGTGCTGCCCATCGGCATGGCGTTCCACCACAAAGCCTTCGGCGGCCATGCGCCGCATCAGGCCCGCGGCTTCCTCCAGCCTGGCGGCCATCGCTTCGAGGCTGGCGCAGTCGGCGGTGAGGCCGGTTTCCTTCCAGGTGAAATAGGCCATGGCAGGGATTGGGGTTGGCGAAGGCGGCGAGGGTCGAAGCCGAACCAGCTGGCCTGGCGCCTGAGCGGCGCGGGCTTGTCAGGCTTGGCTTCAGGGAAGCAGCAGCAGGCCCACCAATACCAGTAGCAAACTGCAGCCCCATAGGCCCACAACCACCTGCTGTTCGCTGGCACCACCCAGCTCGAAGTGGTGATGCAGGGGCGCCATGCGGAACAGGCGCCGGCCCTGGCCATCGGCCCCCTTGGTGGCCTTGAACACCCACACCTGCAGGATCACCGAAAGGGATTCGGCCAAGAACACGCCGCCCATCACCAGCAGGGGCCAGAGGCTGTTGCTGAGCAGGGCCACGGCCGCCAGACAGGCCCCCATGGCCAGGGAGCCGGTGTCACCCATAAACACCTTGGCGGGATGGCGGTTCTGAACCAGGAAACCCAGCCAGGCGCCGGCCATGGCGGCACAGAAACCGGCCAGGGCCGGATCACCCTCGTGGCCGCGCAGCATCAATTGCAGCCCCAGGCCCGTGAACACCACGGCGCCACAGCCGGCGGCCAGGCCATCAAGGCCATCGGTGAGGTTGGTGGCGTTGCTTTCGGCCAAAAACACAAACAGGCCCAGGGGCCAGATCAGCAGGCCCAGGGGCAACACCCAGCCCAGGGGCAGGGCCAGGTCGCTGCCCAGCTGTTGCTGCCAAGCGGCCCAGGCCAGGAAGGCCGCAGCCGTAAGGGCCTGGAGCAGCAGCTTGCCCCGGGGCGAGAGGCCCTTGTTGGTGCGGCGGGTGAGGCTGCGCCAGTCATCGATGCCGCCGATTGCCAGGTAGCTGAGGCTGATGGCCGCCACCGCCAGTAGGCGGCCATCAGCGGGAGCCACCAGGCTGCCCACGATCAGACCCGCCGGAACCACCAGCAGGCCCCCCATGGTGGGCGTGCCGGCCTTGCCCTGGTGGGATTGGGGCCCCTCTTCGCGGATCACCTGGCCCAACTTGAGGGCCCGCAGGCGCGGCACCCCCCAGCTGACCAGGGCCCCACTGACCAGGGCCCCAATCCCTAGGGGCAGGCTGAGCTGGAGGGCCTGGCCCAGCCAATCGCTGAGGCCGCAAAGCACCAGGAGGATCAGCGCCAGGAAGGCAGCGATCCTGCGGCTATTCCCCGGCAGCCGGGCCAGGAGTTGGGTGAAAGCCAAGGGGACTGGAAGGACTGGGCCCAGTCTTCCTTAGGCTTCGGCCAGGGAGAAGGGTCTGGAGCCGGCCAACGGTCGTTGGGTTCAGGCTTGTTGGCGCCCCAAGCCCCTAAAACTCGAGTTTCAAGGGATTTTAGGGGCTCAGCACGTCTTCCGTATCTGTTGCTGAAAGTCCAGTCTTCTGCTGAAACTCAGTCTTCCCAGTCTTCTTCGGACTGGTCGTCGGCGGGGTTGTAATCCTCTTTCTCACCCATGAGGGCGGAGAGCTCCTCCTCTTCGACGGTGCTCACATCGGCCGAGGCGGTTTCCTCATCGGCCACCAGGCGGCCCGTGGACTCCAGCCAGCTCAGGAGGTCGGGCTCTTCGCGCAGGGGCAGCACCGGCGCCATCTCGCTGCGGCCGTAACGGGTCAGCGAAGGGTTGATGCTGTCAAGGTTGCTGAGGCTGAGGTTGCTCATTATCTGCTCCTGGGCACCCGGCAATGGGCTGAACTGAACCCGATCCACGATCCTAACCGAGGCCCCGTTGCACGACCTGTTCAGCAGCTCCCGAACCAAACTCCTGGCGGTCTGGCTGGCGGCCCTGCTCTTGAGCGGTGGCCTGGCCTGGGCGGGACAGAACTGGCCCGAACCCCTTCCTATCGACCTGGGCTGGGTGGTGGCGCTGGTGCTGGTGCCGCCGGCCCTGATGGGTCTCTGGCTGCTGATCGGCTGGGGTCCGAGCACCACCAGCAAACCGCCAACCGGCGACGGGGGAGAATCGCTCCATTCCGGCAAGGAGCAACAGGGATGACGGCCAACAGCCAGGCGAACCAACCCCGGGCCAAAAAGGTGGTCCTGGCCTATTCCGGCGGAGTCGATACCAGTGTCTGCATTCCCTACCTGAAGCAGGAGTGGGGTGTGGAGGAGGTGATCACCTTCGCCGCCGACCTCGGCCAGGGCGACGAGCTCGAACCGATCCGCCAGAAGGCCATCGATTCCGGCGCCAGCCAGTCGATCGTGGGCGACCTGATCGAGCCATTCATCACCGAGTTCGCCTTCCCGGCGATTCGGGCTAACGCCCTCTACGAGGGCCGCTATCCCCTCTCCACCGCCCTGGCCCGGCCCCTGATCGCCCGGCGCCTGGTGGAAATCGCCCGGGAGGTGGGCGCCGATGCCGTGGCCCACGGCTGCACCGGCAAGGGCAACGACCAGGTGCGTTTTGACGTGGCCATTGGCGCCCTGGCTCCGGAACTCAAGGTGCTCACCCCCGCCCGCGAATGGGGCATGAGCCGGGAGGAAACGATTGCCTACGGCGAGCGTTGCGGCATCCCCTCACCAGTGAGTAAAAAATCGCCCTACTCGATCGACCTCAACCTGCTGGGCCGCAGCATCGAAGCGGGCCCCCTCGAGGATCCGATGGTGGAACCGCCCGAGGAGGTCTATGCGATGACCTGCTCGATCGAGGCGGCCCCCGACACGGCCCAGGTGGTGGAGATCGCCTTTGAGCAGGGCAATCCTGTGGCGATCGATGGCGTGCGCCTCGATCCGGTCAACCTGATTCGCCGCGCCAACGCTTTAGCCGGCGGCCATGGCTTCGGCCGGCTCGACATGATCGAAAACCGGGTGGTGGGCATCAAAAGCCGGGAGATCTACGAAACCCCTGGCCTGCTGCTACTAATCAAGGCCCACCAGGAAATGGAAAGCCTCACCCTTGCCGCAGACGTGCTGCGCACGAAGCGCCAGCTCGAAATGAGCTGGGCCGACCTGGTGTACCAGGGCCTTTGGTATGGCCCGCTCAAGGATGCCCTCGATGGCTTCATCGAGCGCACCCAGCGCACCGTCAATGGCAGCGTGCGCCTGAAGCTGCACAAGGGCAACGCCACCGTGATCGGTCGCAGCAGCAGCAGCGACAGCCTCTATGTGCCCGACATGGCCACCTACGGCGCCGAAGACCAGTTCGACCACCGGGCTGCCGAAGGCTTCATCTACGTGTGGGGCCTGCCCACCCGCCTCTGGGCCGCCGCCCGCCGCCGCTGACCAGCCCTGAGCCACTTAGCAGCCCCAGGCCAGGTCCTGACTAGCCCTTGTTCCATTGCTGGTCCACTCCTGATCAAGGCCCCCGGCGCAGCAGGCGCCGGGTTGCCTGGTGCAAGCGCCCTCGCCAGGCCAGCCGGCCCTGCACTGGGCTTGGGTTTGGGTTTGGGTTTGGGTTTGGGCTAGCAGAAGCTTGATCGGTAGGAGCTGAATCAGCAGAAGCTTGTTCGGTTCCGGCTGGATTAGCTCGAGCTGGATTGGTTGCCTCCCGATCCGCCGGCAGGGGACCCGTGCCTGGCCCCCCCTCCCGGGCCGGCGGCAGCACCAGCTGCAGGCGCTCCCGTAGAGCGTGGTTGTCGTCGCTGAGGAGGCGCTGGCGTTCGAGCAGGGGCTGGAGCCGTTGGGCGAACTTGCGCTCAAAAATCCCAGGCAGATCAACGATCAGCTGTTCCAGCTCCGCCAGCTGCTCCTGGCTCTGGGCCAGCTCCTGGCGGGCGGCCGCCAGGTCCGCGCCAGGGGCCGGCGGGGGCAGGTCTGGGGCCTGGCTCGGGGCGTTCGAGCTCCCTGGCGAGGGCTGGTCCGTGGGGGATGGCTGCTCCAGGGGACCGGGGGACAGGAACGATCCCAATCTTCGCCAGGACCGGGACCGTTTGGTGCCTGGTCGTTGAGCCCAGCGGGCCCAGGGACCAACCCAAGCCGCGCTGGAGTCCCGCCCGGAAGCGTCCAGGGTTCTTGGCGACCCGGTTTCAGCAGCGCGCCTCCAGGCACGCCCAACCAAGCAAAAACCCCTGAACCGCAGCAAGCGGCCCAGGGGCAGTCAAAGCAGGCAGAACCCTGGGGAAGCCTCAGGCTTCGACGGTTTCCAGGGCAGCGGCTTCGGTGGTGGCAGCGGGCACGGGGCCAGTGCGGGGGGCGGGCAGGGGTCCTTCCTGCTTGACAGTGAGGTAGCGGATCACGTCTTCGCTGAGGCGCATGGCCCGCTCCAGGGTCGCCACCTGCTGGCCATCACCGTTGTGGGTCAGCTGCACGTAGATGCCTTCCTTGTGGCCGGCGATCGTGTAGGCCAGGCGGCGCTTGCCCCGCATCTGGGTGTCGAGCACCTCGGCGCCGGCCTCGGTCACCAGGTCGCGGTACTTGCTGACATGGGTTTCCACCTCTTCCTCCGGGATGTCCGGACGAAGGATGTACATGGTTTCGTAGTAGGGCTTCTGGGACATGACCGGGACGATCCGACTTGGACGAGGGCTGGCGGCCTGGGTGCGGGCTGCCAACGGCGGATTCCCCAATGTATCGCGGCAGGGGCTCTTGCCCCCCAGAGTCAGGCCCGCTGCCCTAGCTGGCCCTTCAGCGAGGTCCGGTCAATAGAGCTGCATGCGCACGGCCTCGGAGAGGCTGGGGATCTCCGCCTGGCGGCCCCGCAGGCACTCCACGATCGCGAACACCACCAGCACCAACACCCCCAAAAACACGGTGTTGCTCAAGGTGCGCACCGCAAACCCGCCCGCCAGAGGCGCCAGCAGCACGGTGAAGGCCAGCGACACCACCACCAGCACGATGTCGATCAGGATCGCCTGCAACACGTGAAAGCGCAGGTAGTAGGGCACCTGCTGGTTGCGCACCACGGCCAAATACAGCACCAGAAACAGCAGGAAGCCGCCAAAGGGCACCATCTGCTGAACCATCAGCACGGGCAGGGCCGGCAGGGTGAGCCACTGCAAGGGCGGAAACAGGGAAAACAGGGAGCGGCCGAAGGGCACCCCATCGCTCCAAGGCAACAGGTAGGCCAGCAGGGCCAACAGCCGTTGCCAGATCGGAATCGACGCCATGGGGAAGGGAAGCTGGGCCCAGGCTAGGCCCGCTGGGCGGATCTCCAGGCCGAGGCGCCGCGACCCTGGCGGCGACTGGTTCAGGGCAACGGCTGGGAGGGACTAGGTCCCGGCGACTTCGAGTTGGCCTGGGGGCTGGGGGGCTCGGACTTGGATTGCCGACTTGGATTGTCGACTTGGAATTGGGATGGAACTGGGACTGGGACTGGGACTGGGACTGGGACTGGGCACCAACTCCTGAACCCCCACCTGAGCCATCGGTCGGCTTCAGCCGCGGCCCAATTCCGCCAGGGCGGCCTGGCGCATGGCGTCCACGGGGATGTCTGAAAGGCCGCTCCAGTGGCGCAGGGCGGCGGCCCCCTGGTGGACCAGCATCTCCAGCCCATCGAGGCTTTGGCAGCCGCGGGCGGCCGCCTGGCGCAGCAGCTGGCTGGGCCGGGGCGTGTAAATGAGGTCGTACACCAGGGTCTGGGGCTGGAGGGCCGCCAGCTCCAGGGCCCCCAGGGGGCATCGCTGGGCGGCGGCGGGATCGGTGGCAGACGCCATCCCCACCGGCGTGGTGTTCACGACCAGATCGGCGCCGGCGAGGGCCTCCGCCAGGGAGCTGGCCCCATGCTCAGGGGTTGACACCAACGGCGATCCGGGCCCGCCAAGCCCAGAGCCCGGGGGGCCGCCCCAGGCCAGGCCCTCGAGCCGGGACGCCCCGCCCCAGCCGGCGCAGGTGGCGAGAAAGGCCGCCAGGGCCGCGGGTTGGCGGCCAGCCACCTGGATGGTGTCCAGGCCCAGCTCCACCAGGCCGGCCACCACGGCCAGGGCGCTGCCGCCGCAGCCCAGCACCAGCGCCCGCTTGCCCGTCCAAGGGCCGAAGCCGCCGCTGCGCAGGGGGGCCAGGAAGCCCTCCCCATCGGTGTTGGTGCCAAACCAGCCCCCTTCGGCCCGGGGCACCAGGGTGTTCACCGCCCCGAGCCGAAGGGCCAGGGGGCTCAAGTCCGCCACCAGGGACACCACCGCCTGCTTGTGGGGAATGGTGACGTTGAGGCCGCGGCAGCCGATCGCCTCGAGGCCATCGAGCACCTGCTCCAGGCGCTCCGCCGGCGCCGGCAGGGCCAGATAGGCCCAGTTCAGGCCCAGCTCCGCCAGGGCGGCGTTGTGCATGGCCGGCGAGAGGCTATGGCGCACCGGATTGCCGAGAACGCCCACCAGGGCAGTGGCTCCTGTGATGGCTACTGGCATCGGCAGTGGCGATAGAGACGGCGGTGGTGGCGGCGCCTGGGGCGCGCCGGTTGGCGGCACCGTACGGGCCGGGTTCGGCAACCACACCTAGCCCCCCATGGGGGCCACTGCGGAGGATGCCTTCAGTTCAAAACCCTCATTCAGGAGGTTGCTATCCATGGGCAAGGTTGTCGGAATTGACCTTGGCACCACGAACAGCTGCGTTGCGGTGATGGAGGGCGGCAAGCCCACCGTGATCGCCAATGCCGAGGGCTTCCGCACCACGCCCTCCGTCGTGGCCTACACCAAGAACCAGGACCAACTGGTGGGTCAGATCGCCAAACGCCAGGCGGTGATGAACCCGGAAAACACCTTCTATTCGGTGAAACGCTTCATCGGCCGCCGCGTCGATGAGGTCACTGAAGAATCGAAGGAAGTGAGCTATGGCGTCGAGAAAGTCGGCGCCAATGTGAAGGTGAAGTGCCCGGTGCTGAGCAAGCAGTTCGCCCCGGAAGAGGTGAGCGCCCAGGTGCTGCGCAAGCTGGCCGAAGACGCCGGCAAGTACCTCGGTGAAACCGTCACCCAGGCGGTGATCACGGTGCCCGCCTACTTCAACGACTCCCAGCGCCAGGCCACCAAGGACGCCGGCAAGATCGCCGGCCTCGAAGTGCTGCGCATCATCAACGAGCCCACCGCCGCCGCCCTGGCCTACGGCCTCGATCGCAAGAGCAATGAGCGCATCCTGGTCTTCGACCTGGGCGGCGGCACCTTCGACGTGTCCGTGCTCGAAGTGGGCGATGGCGTGTTCGAAGTGCTCTCCACCTCCGGGGACACCCACCTGGGCGGCGATGACTTCGACAAGGTGATCGTTGATTACCTGGCCGCCAGCTTCAAGAGCAACGAAGGCATCGACCTGCGCCAGGACAAGCAGGCCCTGCAACGCCTCACCGAGGCCGCTGAAAAAGCCAAGATCGAGCTCTCCAGCGCCACCCAGAGCGAGATCAACCTGCCGTTCATCACGGCCACGCCCGAGGGCCCCAAGCACCTCGACCTCACCCTCACCCGGGCCAAGTTCGAGGAGCTCGCCTCCAAGCTGATCGACCGCTGCCGCGTGCCGGTGGAGCAGGCCCTCAAGGACGCCAAGCTCTCCTCCAGCGAACTGGACGAGGTGGTGATGGTGGGCGGCTCGACCCGCATCCCCGCCGTGCTGGAGCTGGTCAAGCGCGTCACCGGCAAGGACCCCAACCAAACCGTCAACCCCGACGAAGTGGTGGCCGTGGGTGCCGCCATCCAGGGCGGCGTGCTGGCCGGTGAGGTGAAGGACATCCTGCTGCTGGATGTGACCCCCCTCTCCCTGGGCGTGGAAACCCTCGGCGGTGTGATGACCAAGATGATCACCCGCAACACCACGATCCCCACTAAGAAATCGGAGGTGTATTCCACCGCCGTGGATGGCCAAACCAACGTGGAAATCCACGTGCTCCAGGGCGAGCGCGAGATGGCCACCGACAACAAGTCGCTTGGCACCTTCCGCCTCGACGGCATTCCCCCCGCTCCCCGCGGCGTGCCCCAGATCGAAGTCACCTTCGACATCGACGCCAATGGCATCCTCAGCGTCACCGCCAAGGACAAGGGCAGCGGCAAGGAGCAGAGCATCTCGATCACCGGCGCCTCCACCCTCAGCGACACCGAAGTCGACAAGATGGTGAAGGATGCCGAGGCCAATGCCTCCGCCGACAAGGAAAAGCGCGAGAAGATCGACCTGAAGAATCAGGCCGAGACCCTCGTCTACCAGGCCGAGAAGCAGCTCGGCGAACTGGGCGACAAGGTGGGTGCCGAGGACAAGGCCAAGGTGGAGAGCTCCTCCGCCAAGCTCAAGCAGGCGATCGAGGCCGAAGACTTCGACACGATGAAGTCCGAGCTGGAAACCCTGCAGCAGGCCCTCTATGCCGCCGGTGCCGCCGTTTACCAGAACGCCGGTGCTGATGGTGCTGCGGCCCCCGGTGGCAATGGCTCCTCCGCGGGTTCCGGTA
>CAINZT010000173.1 GCA_903855705.1 uncultured Synechococcus sp. | reverse complement strand
CCTTCTCTGATGCCGGAACCACTTCCCCCTGCAACCGCCAGGCCTTCCTCCAGGCGTACAGGGTGGCGATGTGGATGCCCAGCTCCTTGGAAATCTGAGTCACGCTCTGACGCGCAGGCGGACTCATCCGCCTTCTCACATCAGTTTTGACCATCTCGCTGTAACGACGCATTGCTCTGCTGCATCAAGCCCCCTGGTGGTTGGACGTGGTCGGGTTGGAGAGGCGTCATCTTTCCTGGCAGAGGGGGGAGTCGCCGCATGCCAACCCCCTGAACGGAAAACTACCCCTAAATCGGTTCACCCCATGAAGCGCTTCGCCTGGAGCCATGGCCCCCATCTGGATTTCAACAAACCGATTGAACACATTGCCGCTGGGATCTGGAGCTCCTCCTTCGATGGTCTGCCGTAGATCCCTCCAGTTTGGGCCCGAGGAACCAGCCATTGCCAGCCCTATTCCCTTGCCCATTTTTGTGTTTGACTTACCCCGTTTCGGTGGACAGCTCCCATCCATCACCTCTGAGGCGGCGAACTGCTTCTGAAAGGGGCTCCCACCAAAGAGCAAGCGCCCCATCCATAGGCCCGAGTTCAAAACCAGGGTCCCAAGGGATAGAGACGATTTCCAACTGCAATACCCGCCAAGGGCTGCCCCCCCTGAGCACACCATCCCATCGATCTCATTTCAGCAGCGAATGAGTCCCAGACGGCGGTTGTCTTACCGAGACGATACGCACCTGGGTGAAAGGTTCTTTGGGGGAAATTGGTACTCACCGGGGATGAGACCTCCGCCTTTATGCATCGCGGCTTGGAGGCCCTAATGCACAGTTCAGGCAGGAGCTCGCCAGTGAAAGAAGTTGAGATGGACATGGTTTGGACTAAGGGTTGTGCCGGTTCTCACGCCTGGATGACTGACACGTACAGCCCACCTGCTTCCCATCAAGAAATCCAAAGATTTGTCCAATCAGCATCGGTTACGCTGCATTTTGGCCTCCTGATAGACACAATCTCTTGAAACGCTGATAAGTTTTAGGCTTAGTCTTTGAGTTTATTTTGTATGTGGCAAGAATGGCAACGTTAAATCAACTGGTCACAATTGGCGCCCCTCTGCTTGGGTCTGTTCTTGGTGGACCACCTGGGCTTGCGCTTGGCGCAGTGAGCTTGGTAAAACAAGCCTTGGGCCTTCCCAATGATTCCTCTGTAGAGGCAGTGGCCAACGAGATCCAGACCCATCCCGATGTGGCAATCAAGCTTAAGGAGCTGGAGGCAAACTATCAGCAATACCTCATCAGCATCAGGCTGCAGATGGATCAAGCCGAATATGCAGATCGAGCAAGCGCGCGTTCGCGCGAAGTAGAGATCACCAAGGCAACTGGCAAAAAGGATTGGTACTCTTCTGCACTTGGCGCGTTCGTTGTTGCATCTTTTACGGCAGTACTTGTAATGCTCTTTTTGAAACCCTATATTCAACCAACAAACGCAAATAGTGAGAATGATCAAGCGACAACAAGCTTAATCAATATTCTAGTTGGCTCACTCACGGCGGGGTATAGCACTGTACTTGCCTATTATTTTGGCTCATCATCTGGTAGTCGCAGCAAGGACAATACCATCGCTAGTCTTACTGCTGATGCAGGTTTCAGTGCAGTATCAGCGGCATCATCAAGCCTGCCAATACAACCAGCTACGTCAATGCTGGCGGCTACGCCAACTCTGCCAGCGACCCAAGCATCACAACGAAAATCCTGGAGAGATCTATGACAGAACCCATCTTCGATTTGCAATTGGCCATCGAGCAGGGCCTCGACGAAGCACAAAAGTTTATTGACAAACTGCGTAATGGCAAGCCAAGGGATATTGGTGATGTACGCTTACTTGATGCTCTTCTTCGTCAAATTCCTGAAGATCCCCTTCCTGATCGCCCAATTGGTGCTGTACCTCTTCAAGGCTTGGGTTTGGGAGTGGTTCAAGCAGGCTCACGAGGCGCATCCGATCCATCAGTCATATCTTCTAGAGAAACCACATCAAGACCGTCAGAAGTTAGAGTCATCGGATCAGACAAACAAAATGCTTGGAATAATGTGCAGACGATCGCCAAGAATGCAGGTGCTAAGTTCCCTGAGCTAGTAGCGGCTCAGTGGGCGCTTGAATCTGCTTTCGGCAAGAGCCTGTCAGGAAGGAACAATTATTTTGGTATAAAGAGTGCATCTGGCGGTACCAGCAAGGCTACTCAAGAAGAAGTGAATGGGCAGATGATCACTATTAGCGCTACCTTTAAGGATTTCGATACTCTTGAAGATTGTATTGACGAATTAGTGGGGCAATGGTATAAAGATTTTGGTAATTACAAAGGCGTCAATCGCCAGCCTACGAGAGAAGCAGCCGCAAGAGACCTTAAAGAGCAAGGTTACGCGACAGACTTGGGCTATCCGACCAAGTTGATTGAGCTTATGAATCAATATACTAAGAATACATCTAATGCAATATCAGGTCCGCCTGTATTGCCAGGAGAAGGCAGTGCTGCGGCTTCAAGTCAAAGTGTAAATATAGCAGTTGTTGCCGGAGATCGCATCGAGCTCCAGCTCAATGATGGCATTGTAGACAGATCGCCGGAGCTAAAGCAGGAAGTCGTCCTCCTTCAGAGATTACTTGTGGACTGGCACTATTTAAGTGCTACTAAAGTTGATGGTGAGTTTTTCCAAGCTACTGATGAGGCTGTAAGGGCATTTCAAAAAGACCATGGGCTCGAGGTTGATGGAGGAGTTGGAAAATTTACTTGGGCAGCTCTGCTTAAGCGTGATCCTTCAGAGGTAAAAGTTCGCAAACTGATTCACACCGGTGGGGGGCAAGCTCAGACCAATGGAGCCAATCGGATATTTAAAGCAGCTCTAGAGCTAGAAAATTTTGATACACATGGTGGCCCTGACGCAGGAAAAAATGCCTGCCTTTGGATGGTAAACAAGGTACTCGAAAAAGCAGGTGTTAAGCCGCCATGGAGTTTGAATGAAGTTTCTGTTCCAGCTGCACGCAAGGCACTGGCTGATCAGAGTTATCGTCCAGTCGTTCAGCAACTTGGTGCCATCGCCATCATGACTGACCATCATCCGACGGCCCCCTTTCCCCATATCGGAGTTTGTGTGGACAAGGGACTCATTCTATCCAATAGCAGCAGTAGAAGTAGATTTGCTTGGAAGGATATCCCAGCTGGATACAAGAAGATCTATGGTGGAGATATTTTGTACTTTCTACTCTAGTGAACCTCGAAATATTGCCATTTCCAAGGCAACAGTGAAAAGCCACACGGAATTCCTGCATGGGGAGATCCACTAGATCGCTGCCATCCATGTCTTCAAGCCGAGGTGATTGCCCCCTGTCGAATGATCAGGTAGTCAACTCTGCTTTTGAGTTGGAGTGAAGAAGCGAAGAACCATGAGGGTCAAGTTGAGCAGACCGAGCTAACCACTAGTTTGAGGTTTTTCGGTTTGTCTGTACTTGGCCGATTGTTACCCTGAGAATCTTGGCCCCCCCCTTACGAGGGAGCTCCCACCGATGAGCAAACGCCGCACCCCCAACCCCTATTTCAATCCCAGGATCGCCATAGATGCGAACAGTCGCCGCAAGATGATCTAGAAGATTGTGGTTGAGCATGCAGGGTCCCCTATCCAATTGAGTCATTGCAAGAAGAAGGCCATCGATGCAATGCCGCATCGGCCTCGGGGGTTACCCGCAAAGTTAGTTAACCGCGGAGATTGGAGCAGCCTGCCCCTCCCACTTCCCCTACTCAGACCTACCAGCCCAAGCCCTACCCCCGAGCAAAAAACCGAAAGCTCTTGGTCTCTTTCCCCTTTTGCCAGATCCCCACCTCAGATCCCTTCGGGAGTGGAGCGAAAATACAACGGACTTGCCATCGCGAAGACAGGTAATTGACCGCCCAGCCCGGCGCGCCGAGGACAAGGGGCTCGCAGCGCTTCGCGTTAGGCCTTGCCCCGCCGCGCAAGCTGAGAAGGGTTGCCGCTGCAATGGATGGGGTTGGCGAGAGGTTAAGCCCAAGGGCTGTTCATCAGGTGTACCAAGAAAGGGGCCCCGTTGGGGCGGTTAGATCACCGAGATGTTGGTATTCGCCAGGCCCTGTAGCTTGCGGGCCAGCTCATGGGCACGGGCCATGGGCATGAAGCGGGCTTTATTGACGGGCTTGCTCAGGCGGCCCAGGGAGACATCGTGGTGCCCATGGCCATTAGCCATCACGGCAACAACTTCGCAGAAGCCCAAGGGCTACTGGATAGACATTCTCCAGGGCGCGGTTTTCGCTGCTGGGGGCCTTGCTGGTTCTGGGGCGATGGGGATTGGTCCGGCTCCGGAAGGGCCGGGGGCTGGGGGCTGCATGGCAGGGTTTCTAGGGACTCGCTGGCAACGAGGGTGGTGCTCAAGTGAGCGGCTGATTCTTGGTGCCGTTGTCTTGGTGGATAGGGTCTTGACGCTGCAGGATTGGCAGGAGCCTGTTGATCCCCAGGGCTAGGAAGGAGAGCGCGCCCAGCAGGGCTAAAAGACGGAGGGCTAAGGGGCGGCCAGGATCCCTGTCCCAGCCTTCTGGGTCGATGGGCTCAAGCGGCAGATGCCTCGCTGGCCAGGGGCGATGGGCCATGGCAGAGGGTTCACTGGGAGGTCAGCCTGGCTGGGCAGCCATCGAATTGTTGTACCCCAAGGAATTGGAATGCACAGCTCCGCCCGATCGCTTTGGGAAGGCACCCCGGCTGTGCAGACAAAGGCTCGGGGCCAACGCTCCGTGATTGGTTGTATCGATTTATCATCAATTATAAAGGCACTGGATGCCTGCAGGCTTAAAGTATGTTTAAAAGCACCTAAGCATTCATGATAACACCTACCGTCGCTGAGTACACCCTTAGCCGTTTATCCCAGCTGGGTATTGATCGTATTTTTGGCGTGCCTGGTGACTATGCATTTGCTATAGACGATGCCGCCGAGTTAGTCCCCGGCCTTTCATGGGTGGCCTGCGCTAACGAGCTAAACGCGGCCTATGCCGCCGATGGCTATGCCCGGATTCGGGGCGCGGCGATGCTCTCAACCACTTATGGGGTCGGCGAGCTCTCCGCAATCAATGGCGTGATGGGTAGCAAGGCCCATCGCCTACCGGTGTTTCACCTGGTGGGGATGCCCAGTGAGCGCATTCAGCGGCTGGGGCTGATGACGCACCACAATCTTGGCGACACTGTCTACGACCGTTTTCAAACCATCTCGGGTGCGGCAGCTTGCGTTAGTGCTGTGCTCACTCCTGACAACTGCGTTGATGAGCTTGAGAGGGTAATACGTGAAGCATTGCGGCAAAGCATGCCCGCCTATTTGGTGATTTCCGAGGTCAACGGTGGCCAAATCATTCTGGGCACCCCCGTCAGCGGAAAGGCCCTGGCTGAGGTGAAGCGTCAGCACAGCGTTCCGCAGGAACTGGAGGCTGCGGTGCAGACGATCCTCAAGCGCCTCGAAGCGGCCAAGAATCCAGTAGGGGTGCTTACCCATCTGGTGAGCCGCTATGGCTGCCGCGACAAAGCCCTCGCCTTCATCGAGAAGAGCAATCTGCCCACTGTTCTCACGCCTAACGACAAGGGCACCATGGATGAGGGAATGCCGCAATACGTGGGCTTGAACGCGGGCAATCTGTCGTCGTCGGAGGCGGTGCGCGATCTGGTGAACAACGCCGATCTTGTGCTCGACATCGGCGGCCTGGTGACGACTGAATTGAACCTCGGTTTCTGGACGGGGTATTACGACGCAACCAAGTTACTGTCGATTAATGACAACTGGGTGCGCTGTGGTGAGAAGGTATTTGTGAATGTAGCGATCGACGATGTTCTGCAGGCATTGCACGAGCGGGTTGCCACCCGTTGCGCCGACCATGGACTGAAGCTTGAGCCCCCTTCCCTTGTTGGCAATCCTGAGGATCCAACCAGCTCGGCCAACTTCTACCCGCGCCTGCAGCGGCGCCTGCGGGCCGACGACACTGTGGTGATTGAGACCGGCACTTGCATGACCATCCTCAACAAGGTGCTGATGCCAGCAGGTGTCACCGCAGAAGGCCAAGGTCTGTGGGGCTCGATCGGTTGGGCAACCCCAGCCTGTCTCGGGGTGGCGATGGCCAAGACCTCTGGCCGCACCTGGATGGTGACGGGCGATGGTTCCCATCAACTCACCCTAAATGAACTGGCGGTCATGGGCCGCTACGTCGTTAAGCCTCGGATCTTTGTGCTCAACAACGGGCTATATGGCGTTGAGGACATAATAAGCGAGCGTGGCCACGCTTACGACGACCTGGCAGCCGTTAATTATCACCTCCTTCCGCAGGCCTTCGGATGCAAAAATTGGCTGACTGCCCGCGTTAGTACTGTCGCCGAACTTGATGAGGTGCTCGTCCAGATCGATGCCCATGACGGTGCGGCCTACATCGAGGTGATGATTCCCAACGAGGAAAGCCAACCGATGGATGCGAGCATCATCGACAACGCTTACAAGTTAAATACACCGGAAGCTGGCTGATCGCCGCACGGACGGCAGAGATCCGCCCGACCCCCTTGGTAGGCACCACGGCTGATCAGACAAACGCCCGGGGCCAACGCTCCCGGCTTTGCTGGGGTCACCCCGCCCTGGTGATCACGTGCTGGATCACCTCCAGCAGTCCATCGGCGAGGGGGCGATGGGCGGCGAGCTTGCTGCTCCAGATCGATCCCCTTAGGAGGTCCTCTGGGCTCACTAGGCCCAGGTCCTGGCCCTCCAGCAGCTGCAACTGCTCCAGCGGCACGGACAGCTCACCTCGGAACACATGGGCTGTACGCCGGTGGATGGGATGCTCCATCACCAGCTCAAGGTCTGGAGGCTGCCAGCTGATTTCCTCCAGCAACTCCCGCCGCAGCGCCTGCTCCGGCGTTTCGCCCGCTTCGAGGTGCCCGCCAAAGAGGCCCCAGCAGCCGGGCGCGACGATCGTGGGACTCTCGTCGCGGAGCTGGATCAGCCAGCGACCCTCGCGCTGCAGCATGGCCAAGGCGACTTCAACGGCCATGAATCAGCTTCAGGCCGTGGCAGTGCGGCGTCGTTGCGTGGCGACGAGGGCGGCCCCACCGGCAGCCAATACAAGGCCGCCGCTGATGGCCAGGACCACCAGCGTCTGCAACAGCAATAAAAAAATCCCAATGGCTGATCCGGCCGCGAGCTGAATCCTGGCCTTGACCAGCAGGGTGATCAGCAGCAGCACGGTGGCCTTCAGGGCGAGCAGCTTGGAGGTGCTGAAAGGGAAGAAGGGGTTCAGAAGCACCGGGTGACCACGGGTAGCTCCATCCTGACGGGCCGATCCGGTAACGGCGGACTCCCTTAAGCGCGAGGCGGCTGTGGTGGGATTCCCTGAGGGGGACAGGCCCGCCAACCCTGGTGCCGTTTCTGGGCCAACAGCTCAATCGCCTGGTCCCGCGTCAGCTCCTTGGGGCGTTTCAGCAGGGGTGCCCTGCCTGATGTCGTCAAGCCATAACGGGGATGGGACGTGCCGCAACTTCGGATGCAAAAATGCCTCGGGAAGGAATGCGTTAGATCCGGCTGGACCTCGCCGCCATTCCTTTTCCCCCCAACTCGCATCGATTCTGTGGCAATGTCTGCTGGCCAACTCACTCCGGATCAGACAGCCGAACATCAACGCTTAAGGGAGGCCAACGAGGGCCTCAATCCGTGGCGCAAGTGGGGCTCCTATCTGAGCGAAAGGCAATGGGGCACGGTGCGCGAAGACGACAGCCCCGATGGCAACGCCTGGGAATCCTTCAGTCATGATCAGGCAAGATCCCGTGCCTACCAATGGGGAGAAGATGGCTTGGCAGGCATCAGCGATGACCGCCAGCTGCTGTGCTTCGCCTTGGCGCTCTGGAATGGCAAAGATCCAATCATCAAGGAGCGCCTCTTTGGCCTCACCAATAGTGAGGGAAACCATGGCGAAGACGTCAAAGAATATTACTACTACCTGGACTCAACCCCAACGCATTCCTACATGCGTTACCTCTACAAATATCCGCTCAATGCCTATCCCTATGGCGACCTAGTTGACACCAATCGCAGCCGTTCACGGCTGGAGCCGGAATATGAGCTGATCGATACGGGGATCTTCGACAACAATGAATACTGTGATGTCGAAGTCGACTATGCCAAGGCTGGACCAGAGGATCTACTGATCCAGATCACGGTGCACAATCGCTCCAACCAAACGGCCAAGCTCGCCGTCTTGCCAACCCTCTGGTTTCGCAATACCTGGGATCAGGGGAGCAGCCCGAAACCCTTGATTAAGACAAAGCCCTCTCAGTCAGGCCAAGCGAGACTCCATGCAACCCATCCCGACCTTGGCGATTTTGCGCTGCACTGCAACGGGGCTGATGAATTGGTGTTGACGGAGAACGAAACGAATACAGAGATCATCTTCCAACAACCGAACCAATCCCCTTACACCAAATGCGGCATCAACCGCTACGTGGTTCATGGCGAGGCGGAAGCTGTCAACCCATCCCAGCAGGGCACGAAGGCTTCGGCAATTTACAACCTCTCGATTGGTGCCCATGCCTCAAGCATCATCAAGTTGCGACTGACAAAGCTAACGTCTGAAACACAAGATGACTCTGCCTATCACGATTTTAATCAGATCTTGGATGGCAGAAAGCAAGAGTGCGATGACTTTTACGCCAGGGTGATGCCAGCTGGATTCAGCACTGAGCAAAAGCTGGTGTTCAGGCAGGCGATGGCAGGGATGCTGTGGTCCAAACAGTTCTACAACTACGACATTGCGCCCTGGCTCCAGAAACGTGGCATTGATCCACTGGGTTTTAACAACGCCCAGGGTTTCAGGAATCAGCAGTGGCATCACATGACCAACAGTGATGTCATTTCCATGCCAGACAAATGGGAATATCCTTGGTACGCGGCCTGGGATCTCGCCTTTCACGCAAGCACGTTTGTCTTTGTCGATCCAAGTTTCGCCAAGCAACAGCTCAGCTTGATGCTGAGCAACAAGTATCTCCACCCCAACGGGCAAATTCCAGCCTATGAGTGGAACTTCGGCGATGTCAACCCACCCGTACATGCCTGGGCGACTTTAAATGTCTACCTAGCTGATGCGACACTCCATGGCAAGGCTGATCATCAGTGGCTAAAAGAAAGCTTTCACAAGCTTCTAATCAATTTTACTTGGTGGTTGAATCGAAAAGATGCCAATGGCAATAATGTGTTTCAAGGCGGCTTCCTTGGTCTCGATAATATTGGCATTTTTGACCGCACTGAATCACCAGAGATGGGCGGCAGCCTGGAGCAAGCCGATGGCACAGCCTGGATGGCCTTATTTGCCCAAACCATGGTGCAAATCTCTGTGGAGCTGGCCCAAAAAGATGAAACGTATCGAGAATACCCAATCAAATTCATGAAGCATTATCTCTCAATCGCCCATGCCATGGTCAATCGCAATGCCAGCGAAAGTATGTGGGATGAAGAGGATGGCTTTTTCTATGATGTACTCCGTAAAAGCGACGGCAGCTCTAGACGGCTGAAAGTGAGGTCCATGGTCGGACTGATTCCCCTGTGTGCCGTCCAGGTGTTTGAGCAAGATGTCATGGAGAGGCTGCCTGAGCTCAATGATCTGCTACTTCGGGTCCAGGACAGATTTCCAGATCTGCATAGTTCTTTTCACGATGTGAGACTCAAGGGGTATGCCGACCGGCACATGATGTCGGCTCTCGATGAGACCAATTTTCGCCGCGTGCTGAAGATCATGCTCGATCCCAATGAGTTCCTCGGAGACTTTGGTATTCGCTCGATCTCAAAACGGCACGAGAGTGAACCCTATCGCTTTTCTCATAATCAACAGGAGTTCGTTGTCCAATACCTACCGGCCGAGTCCGATTCAGGCCTGTTCGGCGGCAACAGCAACTGGCGCGGTCCGATCTGGATGCCAGTCAACGTCATGATTGTTCGCTCCTTGCTTATCTACTTCTGTTATTACGGCAAAGACTTCCAGGTTGAATTCCCAACCGGCAGCGGCCAGTTGGCAAACCTCTATGAAATCGCCGAGCAACTAGCCCACAGGCTGGTCTCAATTTTCACACGCAATGCTGAAGGTGTTAGACCTGTTTTTGGTAACCAGCAGACCTTCCAGAGCGACCCTAACTGGAGGGATTACCTCCTGTTTCATGAGTACTTTCATGGTGATAATGGGGCCGGCATTGGCGCTAGCCACCAGACCGGCTGGAGTGGTCTGGTCGTGAATTTGACCCACTATTTCGCCGTTAATAGCCAGGACAGCCTGTTGGCCCGTGGCCCTACGGGACCAGCGCCTCAAGTGCACCAGGGCGACCGCTGAGTCAGAGTTTTGCAGCTGCCTGAACCTGCCTGCGAAGTTGATTCTTCAAAGCAAAATCGGGCGCCTCAAGCGCTAAGGCACACCAGGCTGCAGTGCCGGTGAGCCGCTGCTGCTGATGACTACCTTTGTTGATCACCCCATGAGCGCTCAACCCACTAGATCCCTGGCGGTGCCATTCCTAGGTGTTTTGGCCAGCCTGCAACTGATCGACCCGAGTGTTGCCAACACAGTCCTGGTGAAGGTCGCCCAAGCCCTTGAGATGCAGGGCGCCACCCTGTCCCTGGCAGCCAGCATCTCCACCCTGGCTCAGGCGGCCACCGTGTTGCTGATGGGCTTTCTCGGGGATCGCCTGGAGCGCCGTCAGGTGTTGATGGCCGCCTTGCTCCTAGCGATTGTCGGTGATGGGATCGCCATGGCGGCGCCCGATGCGGGCCTGTTCCTGTTGGGTCGTGCCCTGGCGGGCATCGCCGTCGGTGCCGTGCTCGTGCTGTCCTTTGCAGCCGTCGGATTCGTGAGCCGTCCCGACCAGCTGGGCAAGGCTTTGGGCGTGTGGCACCTCTTGACCATCACTGGCTTCATCGCCGCCTCGCTCATCGGTGGCCTGTTGGCCAATCACAGCTGGCGCCTGGCCCTGGGCCTGGTGCCCCTGCTCGCTGTGCTCTGTCTGCCGTTGCTGCCCGTGCTGTTGCCTGAGATGCCCGCCAACCCCAAGCTCAGGGCCGATTGGCCAGGGCTGGTCAGCATCGCTGGAGCGATGGTGCTCTTTCTCACCGGTGTGAGTCACGCAGCCAAGGGTTTCACCTCGCCCCAGTTCCTGGTGCCCACCCTGTCTGGGGTGGTGCTGTTCGGCGTCCATCTGCTGATCGAGCGCAGCCGTCAGGAGCCGATCTTCCCGGTTGCGCTGTACCGCCGTGGTTGCTTCACTGCGGCGATCGTGAGCGGCATCGCGTCTAACTTCGCCTGGGCCGTGGTGCAGCTTCAGACGAGCAACTTCTGGCAGCTGGTGCAGCACTTCAGCACCAGTCAGGTTGCCCTGGCCCAGCTCCCCCTGCTCGTTTGTTTTGCCGTTGGCGCTGTGCCCGCGGGCCGGCTGATGGGGTCAAGTCGCCGCACCACCCAGCTGATGGCTAGTGGCATCGTGATTCTCGTGCTCGGGCTGCTGTGGTTTGCCGCGATCCGCGCCGACAGCTCCTATGGCTCCCTGGTGATGCCGATGGTGCTGGTGGGCAGTGGACTGGCCTTGATCGCCGTGCCCCAGTCGGCGTTGTTCGTCCAGGAGGCTCCGCCGGGCTCTCTCGGCCCCGTAACGGCCTTCCGCACCACCACCGGACAGTTTGGCTTCGCCTTGGGTTTCGCCGCCAGCGGCGCCATGGTGGACGGCTTCGGATCTGCCAACTTGCATCAACAGGTGCTGAAGCTGGGCTCCACAACCGTTTGGAGTTCCGAACTCGAAGCCAAGGTGCGGGCGGCCCTGGGCAGCGGCATGCTGGGTCATGCCAAAGGCTTGCCGGACAAGGCCATCCAGGTGATGACCGATACCTACGCCAGTGGCCTGGCGGGCACCCTGCTTGTGGCAGCCCTAGTGGTGGGATTGCTTGGCGCGATCAGCCTGCTGTTGCTGGTGATCGGCCACCAGCAACAGGTTATTGAACAGCGGGCCCGGGCCTAGGGCGTCATAGCCCCGGGTTCATGGCCTTGGGTGATGGCTCCCACAAAGGAGGCATGGTCTGCCTCGGCCAGATCCGCATGGTGGATCGCCTGCTCCAGAACATCCTGGGCAAAACGCTTCGGGTCATCGATGTGGGCGGCGATGGCACGGCGCTCGCCGCCTCTGGCATGGGCCTTGGCCAGAGTCCAGCCGCAGAGATTGCCGTAATCCTTGAGGCCATCGCCATCCAACTGGGCCACATCCACCGATCCTTTCCAATCGCGGAAATGGCGAACATAGATGTGATCACCTGCAGGGTTGGTGCCCCAACCCAGAAAGGCATCACTGCCGGTTTGCAGCAACCGCTGCCCTTCCACCACCCGCTGACCTTGATGCTCCGGTGCAGGCAGATTCACATACGGTGCCAGCACGGAGGCTTCGGCCTGCTTGCCCTGAAGCACTAGGACGTCCTCAGGGTGCTGGCCCACGAACAGGTTGATGCCGCAGCGGGTGCCGATTGAGCCCACGCCCACCGCCTTAAGGGCGGAATCTTTGTGCTGGTAGTGGCCCATCAAGTGCTGCATGGTCGAGGCCATCGAGCCCATGTAGCTGCGCAGGCCGTTCTGCGACCAGTCATGCCAGTCCATGCCCCCCAGCCATTCTGGATCAAGGGCGTCAAAGCGCCAGATCAGCGGCGGCTGATGGCGGAAGCGCAGCGCACCGCTGCCATCGGCCTCGCACAATTTGCGCACCGCCTGGCGACTATCCCGTTGCAGGGCGGCCGCCGTCACCTTTTTCAGGTGACCGCGAAAGTTGGCACTGGCGTGTTCGTCGATCAGGCGCTCCAGCGGCAGCTGGGCAACCCACATCGGGATCTGGGGCATGGCAGCAAACTCCGCCATGGCCTCGCCATAGGCGCGCACCGTGCGGCGGCAGACCCGGCTCTGCTGCTTCTCGCTCAGCCCCAGGCTGCGGGCTGCCAGCACGAAACTGGAGGCCAGGCGCTGCAGATCCCATTCGAACGGGCCGGGGTGGGTTTCGTCGAAGTCGTTGATGCCGAACAGCAGTTGCCGTTCGGGAGAGCCGTAGAAACCGAAGTTGAGCAGATGGGCATCCCCGCAGAGTTGCACCATCAAGCCCGAGTTGGCCTGGCGGCCGAGGTCGGCAGCCATCACGATGGCGGCGCCGCGGAAGAAGGCGAAGGGGCTCTCCGCCATGCGCCGGTGGCGCTCAGGCACGAGCCAGGGCAGCCGCTGCGCTTCCTGTTGTCTCAGAAGCGCGAGCGGATCCAAGCGAGCACTGGTGTTCATCGCTGGCCTCTCCCCGCCAGAGCGTTGGATCAGCATCGCAGACGCACAAGGTGAGGCAATGGAAGAGCTGCTAGCCTCTCGGCCCGCACCCTGCCAACCCGACCAGGCCAGCGCCCCCCTGGGCTGGTATTCCTCAGGCAACTACTTCGTCAGGAGCCGCTGATTGCCATGGGCTTCCGCTTTCGACGTTCCACCCGCCTGGGCCCGCTGCGCTTCAATTTCGCCAAGGGTGGATTGAGCTCGATTTCAGTCGGCGGGCGGGGCGCCTCGTTCAATATCCCCGTGGCCCGCAGCGGTGGTGCGCGCACCACGGTGGGGCTGCCGGGAACTGGGCTGAGCTGGAGCGTGGAGCACGCGCCGGATCGTCCAGCGCTGATCCCTGCAGGTAGAGCGGAAGGGCTGCCCAACAGCCGCCGGCTGCGGCCCGGTCAGCTTGATGCACTGAAGCAGAAGTTGTTTGAAGTGCTTCGACAGGAGCTGTTTGCTCCTGGATCCGCTGGCGCCCTGCTGTGGGAGAACGCCAGCGTGAGCCGGCTGCTTGCCGCTGGCTCCTTGAGCCTCAGAACAGCAGGGTTGCTGGCGTTGATCGAAACCCCAGAAGCGATGGAGGGGTACTTGCTGCGGGCTCAGGGCCAGGACGATGCCAAACGCCGGGCTCAGCGCTG
>CAINZT010000172.1 GCA_903855705.1 uncultured Synechococcus sp. | reverse complement strand
GCGCCGAGATTCCCGAGGCCCTGCTCAACCGGGTGGAGGCGGGGATCCGCTGCTACGACCCCTGCCTGTCTTGCTCCACCCATGCGGCCGGCCAGATGCCCCTGCGGCTGCAACTGGTGGCGGCCGATGGCCAGCTGCTGGCGGAGCGCAGTCGCGGATGAGGGCCCCGGTGGGTGGGCCGGGGGGCTGGGCCCCAGGGGCTGACAAGGCTTGCTCCGCCCAGTCCTTGGCGAGCGGCCCAGGGGCCGCCTCCCTGGTGATCGGCATCGGCAATCCTTTGCGGGGTGACGACGGCATCGGCTGGCGGCTGGCCGCCCGGCTGCCGGCGCAACCGGGCCTGGCGGTGCGCTGCTGGCAGCAACTCACGCCCGAGCTGGCGGCCGACCTGGCGGCGGTGCAGCGGGTGTTGTTTCTCGATGCCTGGCTGGAGCCCTGGCCCGAGGACCAGGCCGCGAAGGCGCTCAGGTGTCTGGGCTCGGCCCAGTCCCCGATCTCGGTTCAGCGCCCCCTTCGGCTCGAAGAGATTGGTGCCCCCGACGCGCTAGGCCGTTCCACCCAGGCCTGGGTGGGCGCAGCGCCCTGGAGTGGCGCTAGCCATGGCCTCAGTCCCCAGGACCTGCTGGTCCTCAGCCGATCCCTGTATGGCCACGCCCCCCGGGCCCACCAGTTGCTGCTGCCTGCCCACCGCTTCGACCATGGCGAGGGGATCTCCCCGGCCCTGGCCCCTCGCCTGGGTGAGGCCCGGGGTCTGATTGCTGGCTGGATCGCAGCGGCCTGGGCCCTCCCGGACGCTGGCCATGCATGAATTGGCCCTGATGGAGGCCCTGCGCGAGCGGGCCCTAGAGCAGGCCGAGCGCCATGGCGGCGGGGCCATCCGCTCGATCACCCTGCGCGTCGGCAGCTTGGCGGGGGTGGAGCTGGAGGCCCTGGAACTGGCTTTCGCGGTGGTGATGGAGGGCGAAGGAGCCGCTCCGGTGCAACTCAAGATCGAACCGGTGGTTGCCCGCTGTTTTTGCTCCAGCTGCGCCAAGAACTTCGAGGCCGTTGATGGCTGTTGTGAATGTCCAGGCTGCGGCCGCATCAGCCACCACCTAGTGGCTGGCCGCGAGCTGGACCTGGTGTCCTTGGAGCTCGAATAATCAAGCCAGGATGTTAATGGGCTCGGCCCCATAGGGCCAGTTAATCAGGCTAGCTAGTTGCGGCTGACTCATTACGGTCAGTCAATCCAGCTGAATTCGGCCATCGCCGTTAAGTCCACGGCAGATGTGCGGCAAATTCATTGTTGAATCATGGCATTAAAGGTCGGGGTCCCTAACCTTTTCAAGGCGCTAAGCCTTGGTCTTGGGCTTAGATCCTCTCCGCCCAAAGTAGCTCAGTGGATCCAAATGATGAAGCCAAAGAGCCTGCTTCTGCGCTACCAGAAATCTCCCCTTGCTCTTGCGATGACGGCCCAAGCCGTGAAGATCAGTCCCCAAAGACTGGCCACCTGGTTCCTCGCACCCCTGCTGGCCCTAGCCAGCGCCACCCCAAGCCTGGCCGCTGGCGGTGGGGCGGTGGTGGTGGATCCTGGGGCTGCCAAGGGCCAACACTTCCACCCCAAGGGCCAACCCGCCTCGGCCACCACGATCAAGCTGTGGGAGCAGCAACAGGCCAGCTTGCCCTTTGAAGACAAGCGTGACTTTGAGGAGGCCAAGCGGGGGTTCATCGCTGCCCCCGCTTTTAAGCAGATCAAGCGGGCCGATGGGGGCATCGCTTGGGACATGGCGAGCT
>CAINZT010000171.1 GCA_903855705.1 uncultured Synechococcus sp. | reverse complement strand
GTACCGGCACCTTTGTCAACGCCGCCACGGTCGTGATCCCGGCGGTGGGTGGCCTGATCGAAACGGTGATCAACCCGGCCAATTTGGTGCTGGCTGGAACTGACGGGGCCAACAGCAAGGCCCCCTGCTTGTTTTTTGCCCGGGCCACGGTGTCGCCCACCACGCCGCCGGGCGGCCACGTGAGCCTCACCCATTGAGGGGGCGATTGCGCCGGTAGCGGCTGGCAAGTCCTGGACCCAATTGAGCCAAAGCCATTCCCATTTCCTTCCCACCCCTTTGCCGTGAATCGATGGAGCCCACCTCTCCCCCCTGGCTACCGCCTGAGGCCCCTGAAGCCCAACCCGAGGGGATGCTGCGGATCAGCGATGGCAACACCTTCCAGGTGATCTGGCCGGTGCACCTGGCCGGCTGGTTGGCCCTGGGCTGGCGGCTGGATTGGCCGCAGCCGGCCGGTGCTGGCCCTGCCCCTGGCCAAGAGGCTGGTGGCCCCAGTGATCACGGCCTTGCTGGGGGGCCCCTTCCATGCCCGGGCTGAGAAGCCTTATCGGGCCGTGCTGCTGGGGAGCGGTTTTACCACGGACCTGAGCCTCAAGATCACCGCCTCCACCGGCGAGACGATCTCGCCTACCGATCTCACCTACGCCAATGCCACAGAAATGGGCTTTTCGCTTGATTCCCGCCTGCTCCAGGTCGCCTGTCACCTGACCGTGGTGGCGGCGATTGGCTCTTTGGCCAGCCTGCCGTTCCAGGTGCAGCTGCTGGAGCCAGTCGATGCCCCTTCTCCTGCTGCGCCAGCCGATCTTGACGGCATGACCAAGGCCGAGCTGCTCGCCTTTGCCCGCAAGACCTATGGCCAGAAGCTGGACAGCTCGCTCAGCAAGGCGGAAGTGCTGGCGGCTGCAAAGGCCCTGGGCCGGGCCCCCGAGGCAGAAGAGGCAGCTGGGAGCGTGATTGCCCTCGATGCGGCTCAGGCGGGCCTGGGCCAGGACCAGGACCCGCAGCCGGGCTGGTTGCTGGGGGATGACCAGGACGGCGAGGAGCCTGAGGCGGTGCCGGGGGTGCCGACGGATCTGTTGATTTGAGGGGGTCTGAGCTGGGCTTCTCGCCCATGCGGCCTGCTGTGGAGAGGCTGCCCCATCGAGAGCTGATTTCGCTTGGACTTGGCCTGGTGAAGGGGAAGAACCCAATTGAGAGAACGGGTGTCAGCGATCCAGGACTTGCCTCGGCCCATTTGGTGGCTGGGAGGGACGCCTAGCCCCTGGCTGATGCCAGCAATACCGCCTGGGAGCCCCCGGAGAAACGGTTTTGTGCTCATTTTGTGCTCAATCGCCCTAAAAAGGCCAAAAAAGAAGGGCTCCCGGAACCCCGAGAACCCTTGCTATGACTGATATCGGGGCGACAGGATTCGAACCTGCGACCTAGTGCTCCCAAAGCACCCGCGCTACCAAGCTGCGCCACGCCCCGCTTCCACCAACATAAGGCTTCGTGTCCTCGGAAGCGAGCCGCCGGCCAGTCCTGGCGAGCACTTGACGTTCGCCGTTCCGCAACTGCCTTGACAGACCTGCGACCGCTCAGTGGTTGGCGTTCTGGCACCTGTGATCAAACAAGGAGATTAGCCTGACTCAATCTCAGCAAACTCCATTATGTTGAATAGGTTCGAAGTTAATCCGTGACAATTTTGCAGAGAAGTTGAGTGATTGCGATTCGCGGGATGGGAATTATTACTATTGGCAGTAGTTGACTAGTGGTACTTTTGCCAATCCACTTTAATCGGCTTCCATTGACATTTCAAAGCAAAACAGCGTTGCTCACACGGGATCTTTTGGGGCTGGGTAATGCACTGAATTTCGCGGATACTGGTTTAAGCATAGGCCAGCTT
>CAINZT010000170.1 GCA_903855705.1 uncultured Synechococcus sp. | reverse complement strand
GCCGCCGCCGCCGTGGGCCAGGGGCGGCTGATGGGCCTCTACGACCAAAGCTTTGCCAGCCACGGCCGCAGCGTCGCCCAGGTGCTGCTCACCCGGGGCGATCTGGCCTCCCGGCGCCGCTACCAGAACGCCTGCCGCACCCTCGACCAGCTGCTGGCCTGGGGGGTGACGCCGGTGGTGAATGAGAACGACACCCTGGCCACCGACGAACTGCGCTTCGGCGACAACGACACCCTCTCGGCCCTGGTGGCCGTGGCGATCGGCGCCGATGAATTGGTGTTGCTCACCGATGTGGATGCCCTCTATTCCGGCGATCCCCGCAGCGATGCCGACGCCCGACCGATCGCCGAGGTGGCCAGCCTGGCCGAGCTGGAGCGCTTGGGCAGCGCCGCCACCGGCGGCGGCCGCTGGGGCACCGGCGGCATGACCACCAAACTGGCCGCCGCCCGCATCGCCACCGCCAGCGGCATCCGGGTGCGCCTGGCCGATGGCCGCGACCCGGCGGTGCTCGAAGCCCTACTGGCCGGCGAGCCAGTGGGCACCCTGTTCCAGCCCAGCCCCCAGCCCCTGGCCGACCGCAAGGGTTGGCTGGCCCATGCCCTGCTGCCCAAGGGCAGCCTCAGCATCGATGCGGGCGCTGAGCGGGCCCTGCTGGAGCGCGGCGCCTCCCTGCTGGCCGTGGGCATCCGCGCCATCGAAGGGAGCTTCTCCCGGCGGGATGCGGTGCGCCTGCTCAGCCTCGATGGCCGCGAACTGGGCCGGGGCCTCACCTCCCTCGGCAGCGACGAACTGGCCCAGGTGCTCGGCCAGAGCAGCGAAGCGGTGCGGCTGCGACTCGGAGCGGTGGGGGATGCGGTGGTGCACCGCGACCAGCTGGTGTTGACCCCAAGCCCAGCGGCCCCGGAACCGGCCCCCTAATCCGGCCGATCCCCTCAGCCACCACGTCTGGCGCCAGCCAGCCCGAACGGGCCCCGAGGGCCCCCGGCCGTAGCATCCGCGCCAGCCCAGTCGAGCCCGGCCATGCGCTTCAGCGACCTGCTCATCCAGCTGGGGGAGCTGCAGGAGTCCACCCCCCGCCACCTGGCGGGCGACCCCGAGCTCAGCGGCGCCGCCGCCCTAGACCAGGCGGCAACGGGCCAGCTGAGCTTTCTCGAACCCGGCCATGCCCTGGCGGCGGCCCTGGCCGGCTGCGGCGCCAGTGCCCTGCTGATCCCCCCAGACCCGGAGCTGCAACAGCAAGCCACTGACCAAGGCCTGGCCTGGGTGGCCCTGGCCAATCCGCGCCTGGCCTTTGCCGAGGCCCTCGATGCCCTCTACCCCCGCCAGCGCCCGCCGGCCGGCATCCATGCCAGCGCCGTGGTTGATCCAGGCGCCGCCATCGGCCCCGGCGTCCATATCGGCGCCCATGGGGTGGTGGCGGCGGGCAGCCGCATCGGGGCTGGCTCGATCCTCCATCCCGGCGTGGTGATCTACGGCGATGTGGAGGTGGGCGAGGGCTGTGAGCTCCACGCCGGCGCCGTGCTCCATCCCGGCAGCCGGCTGGCCGCGGGCTGCGTTGTCCACTCGAACGCCGTGGTGGGCTCGGAGGGCTTTGGCTTTGTGCCCACCGCGAGTGGCTGGCGCAAGATGCCCCAAACCGGCCTGGTGGTGCTGGAAGAGGGCGTGGAAGTGGGCTGCGGCAGCACGATCGATCGGCCCTCGGTGGGCGAAACCCGCATCGGCGCCGGCACCAAAATCGACAACTTGGTGCACATCGGCCATGGGGTCGTGACCGGCCGGGGCTGCGCCCTGGCGGCCCAGGTGGGCATCGCCGGCGGCGCCCGCCTCGGCAACGGCGTGATCCTGGCCGGCCAGGTGGGGGTGGCCAACCGGGCCACGATCGGCGATCGGGCGATTGCCTCCTCCAAATCGGGCATCCATGGCGATGTGGCCGCCGGCGAGGTGGTGAGCGGCTACCCCGCCATCCCCAACCGCCTCTGGCTGCGCTGCTCGGCCGTGTTCAACAAGCTGCCCGACATGGCCCGCAGCCTGCGCCAGCTCAAGAACCAGGGCGAGTGAGCCCCAGGGCAGCCAGTAACCTCGCTGGCTGCCCCCTGGTTCCGGCGCCGCCGGCCCTTCTGTGATGACGAGCTACCGGATCACGCTTCTGAGCGGCGACGGCATCGGCCCGGAAATCACGGCGGTGGCCCGCCAGTTGCTCGATGCGGTCAGCGCCCGCCATGGCTTCAGCCTCAGCTACGACGAGCAGCCGATCGGCGGCGCCGCCATCGATGCCTGTGGCGAACCCCTGCCCGCCAGCACCCTGGACGCCTGCAAGGCCGCCGATGCCGTGTTGCTAGCGGCGATCGGCTCGCCCCAATACGACAGCCTGCCCCGGGAGCAGCGCCCCGAAACCGGCCTGCTCGGCCTGCGCTCCGGCATGGGCCTGTTCGCCAACCTGCGCCCGGTCAAGATCCTGCCGGCCCTGGTGGATGCCAGCAGCCTCAAGCGCGAGGTGATCGAGGGCGTGGATTTGATGGTGGTGCGTGAGCTCACCGGCGGCGTGTACTTCGGCACCCCCAAGGGCCGCATCGAGGCCGATGGCCAGGTGCGCGCCTTCAACACGATGGCCTACTTCGACTACGAGATCGACCGGATCGCCAAGGTGGGCTTCGACCTAGCGGTGGCCCGCGGCGGCCGGCTCTGCTCGGTGGATAAGGCCAATGTGCTGGACGTGAGCCAGCTCTGGCGCGACCGGGTCGTGGCCATGGCCGAGGCCTATCCGGGCGTGGAGCTCAGCCACATGTACGTGGATAACGCCGCCATGCAGCTGGTGCGCGCGCCCCGCCAATTCGACGTGCTGTTGACCAGCAACCTGTTTGGCGACATCCTCAGCGACGAGGCCGCCATGCTCACCGGCTCGATCGGCATGTTGCCCTCGGCCTCCCTGGGCAGCGAGGGGCCGGGCCTGTTTGAGCCGATCCATGGTTCCGCCCCCGACATCGCCCGCCAGGACAAGGCCAACCCGATGGCGATGGTGCTCAGCGCCGCCATGTTGCTGCGGGTGGGGTTGAAGCAGGAGGCGGCGGCCCTGGCCCTGGAATCGGCGGTGGACACGGTGCTTGATGCCGGCTATCGCACCGGCGACCTGATGGCCCCCGGCTGCGTGCAGCTGGGCTGCCAGGCCATGGGCGAGCAACTGCTGGCGGCCCTAGAGGCCTGATCCCTCCCCTGCCCTGCGACCTGCCAAACTCAGCACCGGTTTTCTCTCCCCCTGCGCAGATGTCGAAGCGTCACCCGGTTGTTTCCGTTACCGGTTCCTCTGGCGCAGGGACCAGCACCGTCAAACGCGCCTTTGAGCAGATCTTCAAGCGCGAAGACATCACCCCCGCCGTGGTGGAGGGCGACAGCTACCACCGCTTTGAGCGGGCCGAGATGAAGGTGGCCATGGCCGAGG
Organism: uncultured Synechococcus sp.; assembly: GCA_903855705.1. Taxonomy (GTDB): domain Bacteria; phylum Cyanobacteriota; class Cyanobacteriia; order PCC-6307; family Cyanobiaceae; genus BAIKAL-G1. Next base: position 9,298 of record CAINZT010000170.1, on the reverse strand, counting down.
CCCTGGCCAAGGGCGAAAACTTCTCCCATTTCGGCCCCGAAGCCAACCTGTTCGACAAGCTGGGCGAACTATTCCAGGCCTATGGCGAGACCGGAAGCGGCGAGAAGCGCTACTACCTGCACTCCTTCGACGAGGCCGCCGAGCACAACAGCCGCCTGGGCACCAGCCTCAACCCGGGCCAGTTCACCCCCTGGGAACCGCTTCCCGCCGGCACCGACCTGCTCTTCTATGAAGGCCTGCACGGCGGCGTAGTCGGCGAGGGCTATGACGTGGCCGGCCTGGCTGACCTGCTGGTGGGCGTAGTCCCGATCGTCAACCTGGAGTGGATCCAGAAGATCGCCCGCGACAACGCCGAGCGGGGCTACTCGGCCGAGGCGACCGTGGACACGATCCTGCGCCGCATGCCCGACTACATCAACCACATCTGCCCCCAGTTCAGCCGCACGGACATCAACTTCCAGCGGGTGCCGACCGTGGACACCTCCAACCCGTTCACGATCCGGAACATCCCCAGCCCGGATGAGAGCTTCGTGATCATCCACTTCCGCAAGGGCGCCCGTGAGAAGTGGGGCATCGACTTCCAGAACCTGCTGAGCATGATCCACGATTCCTTCATGTCCAGCCCCACCTCAATCGTGGTGAACGGCGGCAAGATGGGCTTTGCCATGGAGCTGATTCTTACGCCGATCATCCATCGGATGATCGAAGAGAAGAAGAAACTCTCCTGAGCCCCTACGCTGGGCCGATCCGGCGGACCCGGTTACGGCATCAGCACTCCCACCGAAACGATCCGTCCCGTCCTTTGTGATTGAGGCCGCGGGGGCTTTTCAGGGTTCACCCCTGAAAAGCCCTTTGCGCTGGGACCGCATCAACAGTGGGGATCTGATCGCCCGGGCAAGGCGGATCTATTTCACCTATCTCGAACAATGTCCCTCTGGTGGTGACCCCCTGGGGATCGTGCTGGCCAGCCAGGGGGACCTGGGCCGGGCCGTGTTCGAGCCACCGGTTCTTCTTCCGGAGGAGCAATTTGTGCCCCTCGATCTGATCCGGGGCGGCAGGGCGAGGCCACGCAGCCCGCGCCCCCCCTTCCGCTCGCCCATGCGCGAGGGAGTCTGAGCGTGTCTGGCGGTGAACAGGATGGCTGGGGGATCGCCAGCGTCCAGCGCCGGCACCAGGATGCAGATCACTCCCCCGGCCATGGCCGGCCGGGGTTCGTTTGCATGAATTGGATGGATTGGGGAGTTGCCACCTTGGGGCTGACGGGCCTGGATCGCCTTGGGGAGGGTGTCGCCGGCGCATCCAGCGCCCTGCCACTCCTTTCCACCACTGGGGCATCCATCCCAGATCCCACCAGCCTGGGACCCTCGAGCCCGGATTTGGCCCTGCTGGCCATCGGTGTCGCCCTGATGGGCGCCTGCGTGGGCAGCTTCCTCAATGTGGTGGCCTGGCGCCTGCCCCGCCAGGAATCGGTGGTCCTACCCCCTAGCCATTGCCCCCACTGCGGCACGCACCTGGCCTGGTTCGAGAACATCCCCGTGCTGGGCTGGCTGGTGCTGCGGGGCCACTGCCGCCATTGCGGCGCCCCGATCAGCCCCCGCTACCCGGCCGTGGAGCTGCTGTGCGCCGGCCTCTGGGTGGCCGTGCTGCTGGCCACCCCGCCCCTGGCGGCGCCTGGATTAGCGAGCGCCGCTGGCGTGTCCGGAGCTGCTGGTTTGCCAGGGGCGGCCGCCCTAGGCGGCTCGAGCGCCCTGGCTGCAGCCGGCCCCTGGCTCGGGGGCGGCCCGATCGACTGGTGGCTCGTGGCAGCAGGCTGGCTCCTGGCCAGCCTGCTGCTGCCCATGGTCCTGATTGATCTCGATCACCTCTGGCTGCCCGAACCCCTCTGCCGCTGGGGCCTGTTGCTGGGCCTGGCCCTCACCGCCATCGCCGGCTATCGCCAGGGGCCGGCGGTCGGCGGGGCCCTGCTGCTGGATCACCTAATCGCCGCCGCCGCGGGCCTGCTGGCCATGGAGGGGCTAAGCGCCCTGGCCCAAAAGCTGATGGGCAAACCGGCCCTGGGCCTGGGCGATGCCAAGTTGACGGCCCTGCTTGGGGCCTGGCTGGGACTCCAGGCCATGGCCCTGGCCGTGTTCCTGGCCTTCCTCAGTGGCGCCCTGCTCGGCAGTGCCTTGATGCTGGTCGGCCGGCTGAAGCGGGGCCAACCGTTTCCCTTCGGCCCCTACCTGGCGGCAGGGGGCCTGGCCGTTTGGATCGGCGGGGCCCCCTGGTGGGGCCAGCTGCTGGGTGGTGCCCTGGGCGGTTCGCTGGGGGGCGGACGCCTTTAATGAGGTGACGACGGCGACACCCGAGCCCGGGACCGCCTGGCCATCCCCAAAGTTCCGTTTCCCGATAGCTCCGTGTCGCTCTTCGACTGGTTTGCCGATCGCCGCAAGAACGCCCCGCTGGTGCGCTCCAGCCAGGAGGCCAGTGAGGACGACGGCCTCTGGAGCAAGTGCCCCGAGTGCGCCCTGGTGGTGTATCGCAAGGACCTGCTTGCCAATGCGAGTGTGTGCAGCAACTGCGGCCACCACCACCGCATCGATGCCGCCACCCGCATTGCCCTAATCGCCGATCCGGGCAGCTTTGAGCCCCTCGATTGGCAGCTCTCGCCCACCGATCCCCTCGGCTTTAAGGATCGCCGCAGCTACGCCGACCGCATCCGCGACACCCAGCAGTCCACTGGCCTCAAGGATGCGGTGAGCACCGGAATCTGCCGGATCGAGGGCCTGCCCCTGGCGATCGGGGCCATGGATTTCAGCTTCATGGGCGGCTCGATGGGCTCGGTGGTGGGCGAGAAACTCACCCGCCTGATCGAAACGGCCACGGCCCAAGGACTGCCGGTGTTGATTGTCTGCGCCTCGGGCGGGGCGCGCATGCAGGAGGGAATGCTCAGCCTGATGCAGATGGCCAAGATCTCCGGCGCCCTGGAACGCCACCGCCAGGCCGAACTGCTCTATATCCCCCTGCTAACCCACCCCACCACCGGCGGCGTGACGGCCAGCTTTGCCATGCTCGGCGACCTGATCCTGGCCGAACCCCGGGCCCTGATCGGCTTTGCCGGCCGCCGGGTGATCGAGCAGACCCTGCGCGAAAAACTGCCCGACGGCTTCCAGACGGCCGAATACCTGCAGGAGCACGGCTTTGTCGATTACATCGTGGCCCGGCCGAAACTGAAGGCAACCCTGGCCGGCCTGCTGCGCCTCCATGGTGTTCGTGCTGGGCTGGCCGCTGGCGCCGCCGAAACGGTGACGGCATGAACCGGCCCCGGGCCTGGGGACCGGCACCTGGGCGCCGGCTGGCGAGCGCCGGCCAGGGCTTGTGGCGGGGATTCCGCCGAAGCTGGACTCAGGGCTTGCAGCTGACCCTGGCCCTTGCGCTGGTGCTGGCGGGCTTGCTGCCGCTACCCCTGCTCCAGCCCCAACCAGCCTGGGCCGGACCGGTGGACTGGGTGGAGGTGCCGGCCAGCGAAGCGGGCCGGCAATGGTGGGATCGGGGCAGCCTGCGGCTCAGCAAGCAGGGCACCCTCACGGTCTTGAGCCGGTTCCAGCCCGCCGCCGAGCCCGACCCGGCTGAGCCAGCCAAGGCCGGGGCCGCGCCGGGGGAAGCAGCCCTCCCCCCCGCAACCAAGGCAGACGCAACTGCTGGCGCAACGGCAGCCGCCGCTCCAGCCCCTGGCGCCAGCCAGGGGGTAGACCCGGCGGCCGCCCCACCCCGGCGGCCGCGCCAACCCAGCAGCGAGCTCTACGTCTCCGAGATCGACTGCGACCAGACCCTGATGCGCGACACCTCGATCAACGGCATCCCCCAGTGGCGGGCCAGCTGGCAGCCGGTCGCCGGCGATGGCCTGATGGAGGCGGTGGTGGAGGCGGTCTGTGAGGCTGGGGGCCAGCTGCTCGCCTCGCGGTGACGTCGTCGCGCCCATGGGTCCCTGAAACCCCGCTTGCCAGCGCGGCTGGTGCCAGCCCAGGGGCCTCTGGCGGGGCGCTCTTGGGCGGCTCCGGCTCCGCCGGCTCAGCGCCCCTGCGGGTGGCGGTAGCGGGCCTGGGCTTCGGCGAACAGGTGCACCTGCCAGCCCTGGCCGCCTGTGCGCTCACCGAGCCGGTGGCCCTCTGGCACCCCCGCGCCGAGCGACTAGAGCAAGCCTGCGCCGCCAGCGGCCTGCCGGGCTTCAGCGATTTCGACGCCCTGCTGGCCGACCCCAGCATCGAAGCCCTGGTGATCGCCACCCCACCCGGGCCCCGCTTTGAGTTGGCCAAAGCGGCAATTGCCGCCGGCAAACACCTACTGCTGGAAAAGCCCGTGGCCCTGAACGCCGAGCAGGTGCAGGAGCTGCAGCGGTTGGCCCTCGGCGCTGGGGTGTGCGTGGGGGTGGATTTTGAATACCGGGCCGTGCCCCTGTTTCAACAGCTCGCAGCCCTGCTGCAGCAAGGAGCCATCGGCACCCCCTGGCTGGTGAAACTCGACTGGCTGATGGGTAGCCGCGCCGATCCCCAGCGGCCCTGGAGCTGGTATTCCCAGCGCAGCGAAGGCGGCGGCGTGCTCGGCGCCCTCGGCACCCACGCCTTCGACACCCTGCACTGGCTGATTGGCCCCACCCGCGCCCTCAGTGCCACTTGCAGCACGGCCATTGGCGAACGGCCCTTCGCCAGCGGCAAGGGCCCAGGCCCGGGCCTCGAGGCCGGCTCAGCCCCGGTCGATGCCGAAGACATCGCCCTGGTGCAACTCGAGTTGGAAACCGCCAGTGGCCAGAGCGTGCCCGCCCAGGTGAGCCTGGCCTCGGTGACGCGGCCGGGGCGGGGCTACTGGATCGAGCTCTACGGCAGCGACGGCAGCCTCGTGCTCGGCTCCTCCAACCAGGGCGACTATGTGCACGGCTTCCAGCTCTGGCAGGCCCGCGCCGGCGAAAGCCTGCAGCTAGTGGAGCCCGATCCCCAGCTGGCCTTTGAGCGCACCTGGGTCGACGGCCGCGTCGCACCGGTGCAGCGGATCCTGCACGGCTGGGCCACTGCCGTGCGCGAAGGGCGGCCCATGGTGCCGGGCCTCTCTGAAGCAGCCCTGAGCCAGGCCTGCTGCGATCTGGCCCTGCGCTCCGCCCAGGGTGGCCTGCGCCTGCGCCCCTGACCCGCTCGGGATCGCGCCTGCAGCAGCCCTTCTGAGCCCATCTGAGTGGCTGCGCGCCCTAGCTCTTGTCTTTAGGGCCCGCTTAAGTGGCCCGCCAGAAGGGCCCAGCAGAGGGATCGGCTCACTGGAAGCCGGGGCCGGATAAAGCCCCAGCCCCTAGCCCAAAACTGGCCGGGGACGGGGCCTAAAACCGTCTGGGTGAGCGGGTAGAGTCTCGGCCAGTCCTAGCCAGGGCCATCGGTTCGATGCCCTGACGCCTGGCAGGCCCCAAGGCCCCCCACCCGTCTTCCACCTACGCGAGGTTTTCCCATGGCGCTCGTTCCGCTTCGGCTGCTGCTTGACCACGCCGCTGAGAACGGCTACGGCATCCCTGCCTTCAACGTCAACAACCTGGAGCAGGTCCAATCGATCATGGAGGCTGCCTCCGAGACCGATAGCCCGGTGATCCTGCAGGCGTCCCGCGGTGCTCGCCAGTATGCCGGCGAAAACTTCCTGCGCCACCTGATCCTGGCTGCGGTTGAAACCTATCCAGACATCCCGGTGGTGATGCACCAGGACCACGGCAACAGCCCCGCCACCTGCTTTGGTGCCGCCGCCAACGGCTTCACCTCAGTGATGATGGATGGCTCCCTGGAAGCCGACGCCAAAACCCCCGCCAGCTACGACTACAACGTTCGCGTCACCAAGGAAGTGGTGGATGTGGCCCACGCCATCGGCGTGAGCGTGGAAGGCGAACTCGGTTGCCTCGGCTCCCTGGAAACCGGCATGGGTGAAGCCGAAGACGGCCATGGTTTCGATGGCAAGCTCGACCACTCCCAGCTGCTCACCGACCCGGCCGAAGCGGCTGATTTCGTCGCCAAAACCAACGTGGATGCCCTGGCGATCGCCATCGGCACCAGCCACGGCGCCTACAAGTTCACCCGCAAGCCCACGGGCGAAGTGCTGGCGATCAGCCGCATCGCTGAAATCCACAAGGCCCTGCCCAACCCCCACCTGGTGATGCATGGCTCCAGCTCCGTTCCCCAGGAATGGCTGGACATGATCAACAAGTATGGCGGCGCCATTCCTGAGACCTACGGCGTGCCCGTGGAAGAAATCCAGGAAGGCATCCGCAATGGCGTGCGCAAGGTGAACATCGACACCGACAACCGCCTGGCCTTCACCGCCGCCGTGCGGGAAGCCGCCGCCAAGGATCCCGCCAACTTCGATCCCCGCCACTTCAACAAGCCCGCCCGGGCCTACATGAAGCAGGTGTGCCTCGATCGCTACCAGCAGTTCTGGTGTGCCGGTAACGCCTCCAAGATCAAGCAACGCGACATCAACTACTACGCCGGCCTCTATGCCAAGGGCGTGCTGGATGCCAAGACGGCTGTTGCCGCCTGAGCTTGATGGATTTAGGCAGACCAGACTGAGCCCTCAGCTTGGTCTGCCAATCGCACGAAAGGGGGGTCTAGCCCCCCTTTTTTCATGGCAATGCTTGTTAGTCACTAGGCGCCTGAAGCGCCTAGTGACTACAAAACCTTGAAGCCTTCCATCAGCAGGCCGTAGAGCAGGCCGATCCGGGCCATGTCAAGCAGTTGCAGCCCCAATTTGTCGCCTGTTTGGCGAATCAGGCGGCGGCGCCAGCGCACGGCCAACTCGATCAGGAGCAAGGGCAACAGGGCCGCCAAAGGCTCGGAAAAGCCCGAGGTGGAGGTCATCGTCGAGAGGACCGTGCCCATAAAAAAGGCACCCAGTAGCACAATCAGCAGCAAGGACAACCGCCGCCAGGGGTTGACCGCCCAACGCAGCAGCCGATCCACCGCTTCGTTGACAGTGAGTTGCAGGGCAGTCTGCTGAAATCGGGGCACAACAGGGCGCGCTTGTATTGAAATACCCCTAGGGAAGGGTTGATGCTGTGTTCAAGGTAGCACCATTAAGGCTCACCCAGCCAGCCCAATCATTGCCCAAAACCCTTCAAAGATTGGCGACACAAAACTGCTTGGCGGCCTGGCGCCGGGCCTGGTCATCGCCGTCCACCGCCTGGCCATTCGACGCGAGCAAGGCAACCACTTCAGCGCGATCGCTGTAGCCCCGATTGGCCAGTTGGGCACAGCGTTCCCGCAGCAATTCACTTTTCTGGCTGGCGCAACCACAGCAACTGAGGCCGAAGCCGATCACCAGCACCCATTGGGCCGCCCCCAAGGGAACACGGTGAACACCAAGAGTGTGCTCAACAGACCAGGAACGCTTAATCGGCAGGGCCACAGCAAGGCAGGCACAGACCATCAGGCTAAACGGGCAGATCGGCTGCAACCATGCCGGCCATCAACGGCAGATCAAGGCCAGACAGAGTCAGCCCCAATCGCTAGGTTGAAGTGTAGAAACAAGGTCCAGATGTACGTCCGATACGCCCATCTGCGTCCGCGCCCAAACCTTACTAACGACCAGCAGAATAGCTTGACAGCGGAAACTCATAAACGCCATGAATGGCTCGCAATTTGCCTCAACCCTGACCGGGAATAAACCTTGGATTCCATACAAGCCAGCAAGTCGGGCCAAACAGCCGTCCCCACCTCCAGGGCCAAAGTGCCCCTGCTGGCAGCAGGCTTCCTGGTTCTCCTTGGCTTTGTAGCCTCCTGGCGCCAGGGTGACAACGCGATTCGAACGGCGCTTCAAGTCGCCAACAACAGCGCCAAACTTGAAGCACTCTCGGAAATCGAGAGAGAGGTTCGCGCCTCAGAATCTAACGCCCGTGGCTATATCATCACCGGCAATCCAGCTTTTGCAAGCCAGCACGATCAAGCCAACGAACAGCTCAAAACAACATTAAAAAAGGCGACCGAACTCCTGCAGGATTCCCCCAAACGAGTCGCCAGCATCAAGGCTCTGAGCGACGCCGTCAATAGCAAGCAAGCCTTAATTCAGAGCAGTATTCAGCTAAGAAAACGGGGCAACCTCACTTCCGCCCAGGAGATTGTCAACCTGCCTTCAGTCGCGGCAATGCAGCGACTAGCAACCATCCTCGAAAGCCTGAAAGAGCAATCCAGGCAAGAACTTGCCACCAACAAACGGAAACTAGATCAAGCCACCCACTGGGTCCGTAGCTTTGAGTTGGTGGCAGGAGCTGGCCTGGTTGCCCTGCTGATCAGCAGTGGAGTGTTGTATCAGCGTCAAAGGAAGACCATCAAAACAGCTTCCGGGCTCATTGCCGAGAGCGAATCCCTATTTCGCTCCCTCTTTGAGCAGGCTTCCATGGGCCGCGCCATCCGGCCCTTGCAGGGCGAATGCCGGATCAATCAGGCCTACATCACCATGCTGGGGTTCAGCAAGGCAGAACTGACTGCGATGGACGCCAAGGCCTTAATCGCTCCAGAGGATCTCGATCAATGGGAATGCGCACGAGCTGATCTACTGGCCAAAAAAATAATATCTGCCCACCTAGGCCTGCGCTACAAACACAAGTATGGCAGCCAACTCTGGGTTGATGAAAGCCTGCAATTACTCCGCAATAGCGATGGGGAGCCAAGCCAATGGATTAGCACCATTTTCGACATCAGCAAGCAGAAAAGACTGGAGGCCGAACGCAGGGAATTAGGGCTTTACACCCGCAGCTTGATCGAAGCCAATCCCGATACCATGATCAACATCAAACAGGATGGCACCATCCAGGATGTTAACGAAGCCATGATTATGGCGACAGGGATAGACCGTAATCAGTTGGTGGGCCAGGACTTTTCAAGCTACTTCAGCGACCCAGATAAAGCGAGGAAGGGCTACGAACAAGTGTTTGCAGATGGATCCGTAAAAGATTACGAATTACAAATGCGCCATCGCTCAGGCAGCCTCCTTGACGTGCTCTTCAATGCCAGTATCTTCCGCAATGAAACTGGCGAGGTGGCGGGCATTATCGCCGTTGCCAGGGATATTTCTGAGCGAAAACGACTGGAGCAGGAACTCAACAATCTCAATGAAAGCTTGGAAAAGCGCGTCACTGAGCGCACCGCCGAGCTGAAGTCCGCCAATGAGGAATTAGAGGCCTTCTCCTATTCCGTCTCCCATGACCTGCGGGCGCCCTTGCGCGCCGTTGATGGCTTCTCCCGCAAGGTCATGCTGGGCTATGGCGACAAGCTTGATGAGGAAGGCCTGCGCCTCTTGG
>CAINZT010000169.1 GCA_903855705.1 uncultured Synechococcus sp. | reverse complement strand
TGCTGGGCGCCCACGGGCAGGCCGGCGGCCCCCACAAGCAGGCTGGCGAACAGGCTGGCGCGGCGGCGGTTCGGGGTCATCGCGGCGGGATGGCAGGGAAGGTCCATGGGCCCATGCTGGCCTGGACCTGGGGGCCTGGCAGCGCTGCGCCAGTCGGGTATCCGTCCCCGATCCGGGGCCCATCAGGGGTTTGGTAGCCGATCGAACGACAGGCCCGGCTGACGCTTGGGTTGATTGGAAAAACTTCTTCGTCCACCTCCGGTGGCAAACACCATGTTCACCACCCTGCTGAAGGCCAACCAGGCTGGCCAATCGCCATCGGCCCCACGGCCGGCGCCCATGTTTGAGCTGATCCCCTACGAGAAGTTCCGCGATACCCCCGCGGTGCGCTTCTACGACATCACCGTGCCCACCTCCAATGCCCGCGATCTGGTGGTGCACAGCGGCCCGGCGATCAGCCCCCCCGATGACAGCGAAACCGGAGCCTGGCAGTTCTATCTCCATCCCCACCAGGAGGACAACCTGCTGGCCCTCCACGGCGGTCGCACCTTCTTCCTCGTGAACCTGGGCTGGAACTATCCCTTCCACATCGTGCGCCTGGACAGCGGTGGCGACATCCTGCGCCTTCCGCCGGGCACGTTCCACCGCTCCGTGTCCGATCCCGATGGCTCGGTGGTGCTCAACCAGGCCGTGCGCGACCAGGGCGCCAGCGTGCTGCGCGAATTCCGGGTCTACAACAGCGCCCGCATCCCGCGCCTATTCGCCACCACCTCCCGCACCGCTCCCCTGCCCAAGTTGCACGGCGTCAGCTGGTAATCGCCAGGCCGCTCCAGGCTTGCGGCCCAACCGCAGGACTGGAGCCACTCATCACCGGCTGCCCCCCGGGGATGGAGGCGCGAACCATCGATCCGATCAAGCAATCAGGGCAGCCGCAGGTCTACGGTTACGGCGTCGGGGCTAGCTCCATGCCAGGGGGTTAACGCTGGATCCAGGGGAGCTTCACCACTGGTGGGCTCCTGGGGCAAGAAGCCCCCGTCTTCGCTGAGCAGGGTCCAGCGTTGCAGGATCGGGCCGGCGGTTTGGGATCCGCCCGCTTGGCTGGCGCCGAACTCGCTGCCCTGGCCTGAACTGGCATCGGGGCGAACCACCAGGGCCAGCTCCAGGGGCAGGTGGGGCGCAATTGTGGGGTGCAGGCAGGGGTAAAGCCTCTCCAGCCGGTAGCGCACGGCCACGGGCTGGGACGCCTCGGCGGCGGGCAGGCTCAGGGGACGCCCCTGCAGCACCAGGCCGTAGCGCTGGCGGAAGGCCGCCGAGGTGATCACCTCAAAGCGGCGCAGGGAGCTGTCAACAAAACGGCTGGTGCTGCCCCCTTCCACCGGGGTGTCACACAGCAGGGGCCAGGGTTCGAGGCTGCGGCGGATCTCCAACTCCGCCTCGCCCTCGCGCCAGTGCAGCAGCTGGGGAAAGCGCCATTGCCAGATCTGGCGGAACAGGCCGGCATCGAGGGCCAGGCCATCGGCCGCCAGCAAGGCCAGCACCTGCTCCAGATCGGCCCAGAGCTCGCTGGGCAGCAGGCAACGATCGTGCAAGGTGTCGCCCCAGGTGCGCATCTGCGGAGGCCGATGGGTGGGCTCCAGCAAGTGGACGGCCAGGGCGCTCCAGAGCAGGGCGATCGCCGCACTCCACTGGTGCTTGGGGAGGGTTTCCATGGCCCGGAACTCGAGGAGCCCCTGGCAGCCGGCGGCCCAGGCCGGGTTCCAAAACTTGTCGAGGCTGATTTCGCTGCGGTGGGTATTGCCACTCTTGTCGGCGTGGAGGTGGCGCAGGGTTTCGCTGATCGCCACCCGCTGGTCGCCCTCGGCCAAACCGGCCAGCACCTGGTGGGCCAGCTGCAGGTCGAGCCAGGCGGCGCTGCCCTCATCGGGCCGAGGCGCCTGGGAGGCGGGCCCCACCGAATTGCCGCTGAATAGGTAGGCCAAGCTGGGGTGGTGCTGCCAGAAGCGCAGCAGGCCCACGAGCCAGGCGGGCCGGCTGAAGAAGGGGTTCTGCTCCAGGCTGGGGCCGCCCCAGAGCAGGTGGTTACCGCCGCCACTGCCCTCCTGGCTCAGGCCGGCACGGTTTAGGCCTGCCAGGTTCAGGGCCTCCTGGCTTAGGCGCTCCGGGCCCAGGTCCCCAGGCTTCGGGAGCTCCGCGGCGGGCTGCCGCTGCTTCCAGGAGCGCAGGCCCACGGCCGCACCGCCTTCCTCCAACACGCGCATCCAATCGGCGTAGGCATCCCAATTGGGACAAACGGGCAAATTCACCTCCAGCACGCCCGGATCGGCGGTCAGGCCCAGCACTTGCCAGGCGCCATCGATGTCCAGGGGCAGCACGCCGCTGAGGTCGGGCTGGCTCCAGGCGCCACTGGCGCTGGCGATAACACCCAGCAACTGCTCCAGGGGCTGGCGAGCCAAGGGCGGCAGGAACAGGCTCCAATCCTCGGGTCCCACCTCCAGGGTGAGCACCTGGCGCAGCACCCCCTCGGGGAAGTGCTGCAGGGGCAAGCGCAGGCCCGCCGGGCCGGGCGCGCCCAACAGCTCGCGCAGCTCCTCGGCCAGGGGCCAGGCCGCCGGCTGCCAGCCCAGCTCTCCCTCCACGTCCTCGTCCTCGCCATCGTTGTGGCTCAGGGGGGCCGCCCAGACGCTGCGGTCGTCGTCGAGGGGATCGCGCAATTGCAGGGGCTGGAGCTGGCAGCCCAGGCCGCGGCCGATCGCCGCCAGGAAGCCTGCGGCCGCCCCAGCCGGCAGCACGGGCCGGGAGGCCCCATCGCTCTGGGGCCAGGCCACCACCGGGTCGCCGCTAGGCCCGGTGAATAGGCGCAGGGCCCAGCGGGGGTTGACCTCGCCGTCGTAGCGCTTGCCCGGGCAATACATCAGGGTGCTGCCGGGCCAGGCCCGCTGCTGCAGCTGGGTCGCCAGGGCCCGGGCATAGCCCAGCTTGGTGGGGCCATCGGCCGCAAACGTCCATTCCGCCCCCTCCGGCTCGTTAGGCACGTAGGTGGGTTCGCCGCCCAGGGTGAGCTGCACCCCGGCAGCGGCCAGGCGCTGCTCGATCAGCGCACTCACCTGGGCAGGGGGCATGGGGCTGGGGGGCTGGCTGGCTGGGGCGTCCAGGGCTGGACGAATCACTGGGGAACTCCCGAGGGGGACTGGGGCAGCAGGTGCACCTGGGTGGGCGCCTTGGCGTCGGCCTCGGGCTCGGGCTCCCGGGGCGGCACCAGCACCTCGGCCTGGATGTCCCACTTGAGGATGCTCTTCACGCCCGGCGGACCGGAGAAGGTGCCCGTAATCGCAGCAGTGAGATCGGACTGGGAGGAGGTGGCCAAGGGGATGTAGCGCTCATCCACGGCCCCCTTGCCGCTGGGATCAAACCCCCGCCAGCCGGCCCCCTGCAGGTACACCTCGGCCCAGGCGTGCAGGTCGTAGCGCTTCGGTTTCGGCTCCACCAGGTGGTAGCCGCTCACAAAACGAGCCGGCAGGCCGACGCTGCGGCAGCACTCGATCATCAGCATGGCCAGGTCCCGGCAGGAACCGACCCGCTCCTTGAGGGTGCGGCCGGCGGGCCAGGCCGGGCCGACGTGACGCTGGGTGTATTTCACCCGGTCCTGGATGATTTCAATTAATTGTTGAAGGAAGGTGAGACTGCGCTGGTCGCTGCCCATCAGGGCTTCCTGGGCCAGGTCCACCGCCGCCGGATCGTGCTGACCGTTGGGCAGCCACCCCTGCAGACAGGAGAGCAAGTCGGGATTGAGCCGGCCGATCGGCACCGGCAGGCGCGCCAGCTCCTCATCGAGGCAGGCCTCGATCAGGGGCGGCTGCAGGGTCTCAACCTCGGACATGGCCTGGACCCGGAAGATCCGCGTTTCCTTGAGAAAACGGGCGCGGGTGATTGTGTCGCCGCCGGCGGCCAGCAGGTCGTAGAGCTGGCTGGGATCAGGGCTGATCGCGAGGCTGTAGTCCAGCAGGCGCTGAAAGCCATGGGGCCGCGGCCGCAGGCAGAAGCGATGGGGGCCGAGTAGCACCGGATCGCTGTAGCGGTAGGAGAACGTGTGGGTTAGGCGGGCACGCATGCCGGATCGGAGCTCGACTCGGAGGGGGACGGGGTGGGCATCACAAAGTAACGGTCATGGATCAGCCCATGGAGCCGGTTGAGATCACTCTGGAAATGGTCGATGGCCTCATGCAGGCCCTGGCCGATCAGGTCATCGATTCGCACAAAACTCCAGCTGGCGAGCATCAAACCGCTCAGGCATTCCAGGTCATCGGGCGGACCGGGTACCGCACTGCTGCGGATCACGCCGAGGGCCTTGCTGATGCCTTCGAGGCAGTAGCGCACCGAGCGCGGGAAGATCGGATCGAGCAGCAAAAACGCTGCCACAGCCCGGGGAGTGATGCCCTGCTGCTGGGCCTGGCGGAACATCTGGTAGGCCCCGGCCGTGCGCAGCAGCGAGATCCACTGCAGCTCATCGAGCACGCCACCCACCTCCTCGGGGCTGGGCAACAGCAGGAAATACTTCACATCAAGGATGCGGGTCGTCTTGTCGGCCCGCTCGATCAGGCGACCCAGGCGGCTGAATTGCCAGGAGAGATCCCGGCTGAGCGTCGCATCGGTAACGCCATAGAAGAGCTGGCAGGCGCGGCGAATTTCGCGCAGTTGCTCCTGGGGCTGGAGCTGCCAGAAGGCAACACTTTCCTGCAGGGTCCAGTGCAGATCATTGATCTGCTCCCACATTTCCGTGGTGATCACCTCGCGGATCTGGCGGGCGTTCTCCCGGGCGATAGCGATGCAATTCACGATGCAGCTGGGGTTTTTCGGCTCCCGCACCAAAAAACGCACCACATCCTCAGGGGTGCCCTGGGGATAGAGGGTGTCGAACAGCTCGCGATCCCCGCAGGCATCGATCAGGGGCAGCCAAGGTTCGGCGCTGCCGGGCGGGCAATCGAGGGCCACGGCCTCGCTCACCTCAACAAAGCGGGAGATGTTCTCGGCCCGTTCGACGTTGCGGTTGATCCAATAGAGCGAATCGGCGACTCGGCTCAGCATGGGGAGTCCTCCACAATCCAGGTGTCCTTACAGCCGCCGCCCTGGGAGGAATTCACCACCAGGGAGCCCCGGCGCAGGGCCACCCGGGTGAGGCCGCCGGGGCTCACCCAGGCCCCCTTACCGCGCAGCACATAGGGCCGCAGGTCCACATGGCAGGGGTAGAGCTCCCCCTGGCTGAGGGAGGGCACGGTGGAAAGATCCAGGGTGGGCTGGGCGATGAAATTACGGGGATCGGCTTCAATCTTGGCGGCAAATTCGAGAATCTCGGCCTGGTCAGCGTGGGGGCCAATCAGCATGCCGTAGCCCCCCGCCTCCGCCACCGACTTCACCACCAGGTCCTTGAGGTGGGCGAGCACATAGGCCCGATCGTCGGCCCTGGAGCACAAATAGGTGGGCACATTTTCGATAATTGGCTCCTCACCGAGGTAGTAGCGGATCATCTCGGGCACATAGGCGTAGATGAGCTTGTCATCGGCCACGCCACTGCCCGGCGCATTGGCGATCGCCACCCGACCGGCCGCATAGGCCGCCATCAGGCCGCGCACCCCCAGCATCGAATCACTGCGGAACACGGCCGGATCGAGGAAGTCGTCGTCGATGCGCCGGTAAATCACATCCACCGCTTCGAGGCCGGCGGTGCTGCGCATCCAGACCCGGTCGCCCTCGCAGACCAGATCGCGGCCTTCCACCAGCTGGATGCCCATCTGCTGGGCCAGGTAGCTGTGCTCGAAGTAGGCGCTGTTAAACACCCCGGGCGTCAATAGCACCACCTTGGGCTGGTTGGTCCAGGGGGCCAGCTCCCGCAGGGTCTGGAGCAGATGGGAGGGGTAATCGTCGATCGGCTGGACCGTGCGACCGGCGAACAGGCTCGGGAACATGCGCTTCATCACGCGCCGGTTCTCAAGGAAATAGGCCACCCCCGAGGGGCAACGCAGGTTGTCCTCGAGCACCCGCCAGGTGCCGACCCCATCGCGAATCAGATCCAGGCCGGAGATGTGACACCACTTGCCCAGGGGCGGCTTAAAGCCCTGCAGCTGGGGCCGCCAGCCCTGGGAACTCTCCACATCCTCCCGGGGAATGACCCCGTCGTTGAGGATGCACTGGTCGCCGTAGACATCGGCCAAAAACAGGTCGATCGCCTCCAGGCGCTGGATCAGGCCCCGTTCCAGGGTCTGCCACTCGCCGGTGCGGATCAGCCGGGGCAGGGGATCAAAGGGCAGGATCCGCTCGGTGCCCTTATCGCCCGAATCGTTGAGCCGGAAGGTGGCCCCCAGGCGCTTGAGCAACATGCCGGCGGCGGCATGGTTGCGGTTCAGTTCCTCGATCCCGAGGGTGCCCAGGGAGGAGATCAGGGGCTGGAGAGCCTCCCTGGGTTCGGCGCTGCCACTGAAATATTCGTCGTAGCCCTTGCTGGGTTTGTAGGCGGTGAACATGGCTGCCCCGGCGTGGCTCTGATCATGCTCAGCGATCGGGACGATCCCGGTCATCATTGCTACGGAACCCTGGCCCTGGCGGCCCCGGCGCCACTACCAGCAGGGCCGCTCAAAGCAGGAAGTAGCGCTGGGCCATCGGCAGCACCTCCGCCGGCTCACAGGTGAGCAGTTCGCCGTCGGCGAACACCTCGTAGGTCTGGGGATCCACCTCCACCTTGGGCAGGGCGCTGTTGTTGCGCATGGCGGCCTTACCAATGCCGCGGGTGTTTTGCACCGGCACACACAGGCGGCTCAGGCCCAGCTTGTGGGGCAGGTCGGCCTCCAAGGAGGCCTGACTCACAAAGGTGAGGCAGCTGGGGGCTAGAGCCTTGCCGAAGCTGGCAAACATCGGCCGGCCATGGACCGGCCCCGGGGTGGGGATCGAGGCATTGGCGTCGCCCATCTGGGCCCAGACGATCGAACCGCCCTTGATCACCAGCTCCGGCTTAACGCCAAAGAAGCCCGGTTTCCAAAGCACCAGATCGGCCAGCTTGCCCACCTCCACCGAGCCCACCTGGCTATCCACCCCATGGGCAATCGCCGGGTTG
>CAINZT010000168.1 GCA_903855705.1 uncultured Synechococcus sp. | reverse complement strand
GTCGGAACGGACCCAGACCGCAATCACCCGATCGGAGACCGTGACGGCATAGCGCAGGGCTTGGCGCATGGGTTCACGCCAGGCCGGCAGCCAGACAATGCTGATGTTGCCGATTGGATCGCGCCGCGCTGGCAACTGCACCCGTTGCTGGTCGGCGCTGTTGATGGCCAGGGCCTGAAACACCCGCCGATAGCGTCGCCGGATGCCCGCCAGGATGAAGACCAAAGCCGGGATGGCGATCACGATCGTCCAGGCCCCTTCGTCAAACTTGCTGACCACGATCACCACCCAAACCACAAAGGTGCTGATCGCGCCGATGCCATTGGTCAACAGGCTGCCGAACCAGCCGGCACCGCGCAGCCGCCACCAATGTTTCACCATGCCCGACTGTGACAAGGTGAAGGCCATGAACACACCCAATGCGTACAGATTCACCGCCAGCAGGGTGTTGCCCTGACAGATCAAGATCAAGACGGCTGATGCACTCACCAGCAGGGCAATGCCGTTCTGAAACACCAAACGATCGCCGATCCAGGCCAATTGCGTCGGCAGAAAGCGATCCCTGGCCAGCAGGCCGGCCAGGCGCGGGAAATCGGCGAAGGCTGTGTTGGCGGCAAACACCAGAATCAGCAGGGTGCTGATCTGCAGGCCCCAGAACAGGGGGTTGTGGGCACCGAAGTCCTTGATGCCGATCTGAGCCATCACCGTCTGGCTGGCATTGGGTGCGATGCCGTAGACATAGCCGAGCCCACTGATCACGACGAACATCGCCGCCAGCAGCAGGCCCATCACCAGCATGGTGTTCCGGGCCGTCCGCACGGCGGGTTCCCGGAAGACCTTGACGCCATTGGCGATTGCCTCAATGCCGGTCATGGCTGAACAACCGGAACTGAAGGCCCTCAGGATCAGAAACAGGCCCAGGGGTTCCACCGCTTTGATCAGCGGTGGCGGATCGGGTTGAAAACCATGGGAGCCGATCAGATCGGCAAAGCCAGCGATGGCCAGCAGGGCCACCATGACCACAAAGGCATAGGTGGGAATGGCAAAGATGCGCCCCGCGTCCTTGACACCCCGAAGGTTGGCCCAGCCCACCACCAGCAACAGGGCCAGGGAAATGGGCACCTGAAACGGCAGCAGATCCGGCAATAGCGAGGTGAGGGCCTGGGTGCCCGCCATCAGGCTGACGGCCGCCGTCAGCACGTAGTCGACCAACAGGGAGGCGGCCGCCACCAGGCTGGGCCAAACCCCCAGATTCTCGCGGGCCACCACATAGGAACCGCCGCCATCGGGATAGGCCTTGATCGTCTGGCGGTAGGAAAACACCACGACCACGATCAGGGCGATGATCGCCAGGGTGATCGGCAGCGACAGCTCCAGGGCGCCACTGCCCGCCAGGATCAGAACCCCCAGGGTGGCTTCCGTGGCGTAGGCCACCGAGGAGAGGGCATCCGACGAGAGAATCGGCAGGGCATAGAAGCCGCTCAGCCGTTCAGCGGCCGCCTGGGAGCGGGGCAACGGCTTGCCGAACAGGCGCTGAAACAGGGCAACGGCCAAAACGGGCAGGGACGGAAGTGAATAACGCTCTGGAGCTATTCCCCGATCGGCTGGCGCTCCGGGAAAGGGCGTGGCTGCAGCTTGCCAGGCCAGAGCGCCCACAGCTCAGGCTGATTCGAGCGGGGCCGGATGCCAGGGGCTGGGGGGCAAGGTCCTGGTGTCAAGGCCGCTGACCAGTCCGCTGACCAGGCGATGCCCTGACCGGTTGGATGGAAGGGATCGG
>CAINZT010000167.1 GCA_903855705.1 uncultured Synechococcus sp. | reverse complement strand
GGGTTCCATGGGCGGCGTGTTCGCCGTGGCCTCCGGCGGTATCCACGTGTGGCACATGCCCGCGCTGGTTGCCATCTTTGGCGACGACTCCGTACTCCAGTTTGGTGGTGGTACCCACGGTCACCCCTGGGGTTCCGCTGCTGGCGCTGCTGCCAACCGGGTCGCCCTCGAAGCCTGCGTCAAAGCCCGCAACGCCGGTCGTGAAATCGAGCGCGAAGGCCGCGACATCCTGCTGGAGGCTGCCAAGCACAGCCCCGAGCTGGCGATCGCCCTCGAGACCTGGAAGGAGATCAAGTTCGAGTTCGACACCGTCGACAAGCTCGACGTCGCCTGATTAGCGGTGAACGATTGGGTGGGGCCAGCGATTGCTGGTCTCCCCAATCATCACCATCGACTCGACCGTTCAATCCCATCCCCCAAGGATCCCCATGCCCTTCAAGAGCACCGTGGGTGACTATCAAACAGTCGCCACCCTGGAGACATTCGGCTTTCTGCCGCCGTTCACCCAGGACGAGATCTATGACCAGATCGCTTACATCATTGCCCAGGGCTGGAGCCCTGTGGTTGAGCACGTCCACCCCAGCCGTTCCATGGCCATTTATTGGTCCTACTGGAAGCTGCCCTTCTTCGGTGAGAAGGACCTCGGTGTGATCGTCAACGAACTCGAAGCCTGCCATCGGGCCTACCCCGATCACCATGTGCGTCTGGTGGGCTACGACGCCTACACCCAGAGCCAAGGCGCTTGCTTCGTGGTTTTTGAAGCCCGCTGATCAGCGGTTTAATCCGGGGTTCCGGTGATTTTCACCGGGCCCCACCCTTTTTTCTGCAGCAGCACAGCCCCCTGGCACCTGTGGCCCCCAGTCATCTGGGCTGGCCAACACAGCACCAGGCTGGGCGAATTGCTTGCACCCCTATTTAGACCTTCCTTTCGTCGGGCGGACATGGCCAGTACATCCAGTCGTGAAGCAGCTCTGGAACGCCGTAGGGCCCTAACGACTGGCGGCAAAAATGCCGTCAGTCGTTACTCCCAGGCCCCCAGCCGCGTGCGCTCGGCCAGCGATGCCAAGCCCTCTCGCACGAATGCGCCTGAAGTGGCTTCGGTGGCGGCTGCTGAGATCAGTCGTCCCGTGAGTCGTCCGCAGGCCAGCCGATCCTTGGCCGCGCCAAGCCAGGGCGTGCACCGCAGTGCCGCCAAGCCGGTGTCGAACCCAAGCCGCGAGTTGGGTCGGGCCCGCCGCGAAGCCCTCAGCAAGCGGGGCAAACGGGCGGAAACCTCCCGTGATCGCACCCGCACCGACGTCGCCAAGGCCGCGGCAGCTGCGCCCGCAACCGGCGCCAAGGCCGAGCACAAGTGCAAGTGCCATGACACTGAGCCGGCCCCGGCCCGCAGCAGCAGCGCGTCCCTATCCCTGTCGAGTGCCCGTGCTAGCGGCCGTAGCAGCGCCAGCCTGGGGAACGGCAGCAGCGCCACCGCCAACCGCAGTAGCGCCAAGAAGGTGAGTTCCCAGCACAACCCCAGCCGGGCCCTGGTGTTGGCCCGTCGTGAGGCCTTGAGCAAGCGCGGCAAATCGGCCAGCACCGATTCCAGCCGCGGGTCTGCAGCCGTGGTGCGCCTCAGCAATCCCGATCTCACCACCCGGGAGTTGGCCCAGAAGGTGCGAGAACTGAAGAGCAAGGCCGGTTCGGCTGGCACATCCCGCACGGGCGGCACCCGCCCCAGTGGTCCCAATCGCAAGGGCGCCAAGGCCGCTGCTGCCGCCGATGCCCCTTCCAAAGTGGGCTTCAGCGAAACCTTGAGCGGTCAACTGGTGACCGGGACCCAGGCCAACCGCTCCACCAAGACCACCGGTAACGAGGCGGCCACCTGCCGCGAGATCACCGGCACCGAATACATGGGCGCCGAAATCTTCCGCACGTTCTGCCAGAGCGAACCGGGCCCCTCCCAGCCCGCCAAGGTGCGGGTCAGCGCCACCAGCCACGGCAACCGGGTCACTGGTAATGAAGTGGGTCGCTCCGAAAAGGTGACCGGCGATGAGCCCGGCACCTGCAAATCCGTGACCGGCACCGAATACATCTCCGCCAACCAGACTGCCGCCTATTGCGGTGCCGTGGTTCCCTCGCCCCGCAAGGTGGCCCACAGCCAGACCCAGGGCGGCCGCGCCGTTTCCGGTGTGATGGTGGGACGCTCCGAAAAGGTGACCGGTGATGAGGCCGGCTCCGGCCTCCAGCTCACCGGCGACCAATATTTGGGCAATGAGGCCCCCGTGGGCGGCCGGGCTCCGGCCAAGGTCGACAGCTTCAACACCCTGCGTGGCACCGGCATCACCGGCACCAGCGTCGGCCGCAGCGAGCGGGTCACCGGTGATGAGCCGGGCAGCTGCCGCCTGGTTACCGGCGACGAATACGTGGGCAGCCAGCACTACGACCGCTTCTGTGGCACCCGGCCTGCCCCCGAGGCGGCCAAGGTGGGCTTCAGCGTCACCAACAAGGCCCAGGTGGTTAGCGGCACCCGCACCGGCCGCTCCGAAAAAGTCACCGGCAATGAGCCCGGCACCTGCAAGCTGGTCACCGGCACCCCCTACGCCGGCATCGACCAGGCCGCCGATTGGTGCTCCTCTGGCCAGGTGAAGGCGATTCGCCAACGCACCCCCGCCCGCGCCGGTACCCCCGGCCCCCGGCTCAGCGGCCAGCAACCGGGCATCGGCGGTGTCATGACCGGCGGGGACCGCGGCGCCTGTGAAAACGTCACCGGCACCCCCTATATCGGTGGTGACCAGTTTGTGAACGCCAACTGCGCTCCTGCCGAAAGTCACCAACCCGATTTTCCCCAGCCCCTGACCAGTGCCCCTTGGCAGCAGTTCAGCGTCCAATCCCCTGCCCGCGCTGCCATCGGCAAGCGTGATGCCGGCGGTTCGGTCACCGGTAGCAGCTACGAACTGGGTGGAGGACGGGTTACCGGCCCTTTTGACCTGGCCGGTGACAAGGTCACCGGCACCGAGCAGTTCCGCTTTGATCGCGGTGGCGCCCAACTGGGCCGGCTGCAATCTCCCGCCCGCGCCCGGCTGGCCAATGCCGAGCCCCAGGCCGAGCTTGCTGGCGAGCCCGAGGCGGGTCGTCCTGTCTCCCGGGTCACCGGCGAAGGCATCTCCGCCGGCCTGAAGATCACCGGCGACGATTGGGATCGGGGCGATCGGGTCACCGGAACGGAGGGCAGTTCGGCCCGCCGCCGTAACCCCACCCGCACGGGTCCCATGTCGGCCATGCCCGGCACCCAGCCCAAGCGCAATGACGAAGTGGCCCAACCGGTCAGCCGTGTCACCGGAGCCAGTGGAAACACTGATAAGGGTTCTCTGATCACGGTGTCCGGCGGCGCCAGGGGCTAAGCGCCATGCCTCCCCGCCGCAGACCACCTGCCTCCCCCAGGCCCCAAGCGCCGACAGCCCCCCGTCGCCGCCCCGGGCCTTCGGGTTCAACGTCCAGTTCAGGCCTACCGGCAGCAGCAGGCTTGGGGGCCCCCACTCCTTTCCTGGGGTCGGGCCTGTCCCTTAACGGTCGGCTGGCCGATCGGGGCCGCCGCGGTGCGAGTGCCCCGTTGCACCCCCTGACCGACCCTGCAGCTAACGCCTGCCTGCTCAATTACGACCAGCGCACCAAGGCCTCCTTCGACCGGATCGTGCCGGTGCTCAAGCGCCTCTCGGCCCTGCAGCATGAGCCCGATTTCGTTGCCCAGGCCCAACAGCTGGCCCAACAGGAACTCGGCTATGCGTTGCCCCTGCCGATTCTGGAATCGGCCTGGGTCACCCAGCTCGACATGCGCACCCTGTTTGCCTGGTGTGTGTTTGAGGCCTATGGCCAGGCCAGCCATAGCTTTTTTGGCTCCGATCCCCTCGGCGGCCACCAGGGCAGCCAGGCTGCGGAGGCCTTCAATGACTTCCTGCTCGAGTGTGGTTTTCACCTGCTCGATGTCACTCCCTGCGCCGATGGTCGCCTAGCCCATGCCATCGCCTACGCCCTAAGGATTCCCTACAGCAGTGTGCGCCGCCGGCCCCATGCGGGCGCCATGTTCGATATCAAGAACACGGTGGATCGCTGGGTCAAAACCGAGCATCTGCGTTATCGCGAAGCCAAGCCCAATCCCGCCCAGGCCGATACCCGCTACCTCAAGGTTGTGGTGTATCACTTCAGTTCCTTGGATCCGAAGCACGAAGGCTGCGCCGCCCACGCCAGTGATGACGCCGCCGCGGCGTCCGGCGGCCTGGGCTGCCTTCAGGATTTCCGTTCCGCCATTGAAAACAGCTTCTGCTGCGGAGCTTCTGTTGATCTGCTGTTGATCGGCCTCGACACCGACACCGACGGGATCCGGGTGCATGTGCCGGGTCTCGATGGCAGCACCAACCTCGAGCGTTGGCTGGATGCCCAGGCTGTCTACGACGCCACGGCCCAGTTGCCAGCGGCCCAGGGCCGGGCCCAGCTCCTGGACCTGGTGGAGCAGGCGGCTGCTTCTACCCCGGATCCCGGCATGGTCAAGCTGGTGGCCCGGCTGCTCGAGCACAACATCTCCCAGATCGACTACGTGCGCCAATTCCATGGCGGCGCCTACGGCGATGCCGGCCACGCCGAACGGTTCATTGGCGTGGGGATTGGGTTCAAGGAGATCCATCTGCGCAATCTCACCTACTTCGCCTATCTCGAGACCCTGGAGGAAGGCGCTGCCGACCTGGATGTGGGCGTGAAGATCTTCAAGGGGCTCAATGGATCCCGCGGTCTACCGATTCCGGTGGTGGTGCGCTTTGACTACCGCAGCAGTGTGCCCGGGGCCCGCGAGCGGGCGATCCATCGCTGTGAGCGGCTGCAGCAGGCGATTGGCGTCCGCTACGCCGAGTTCTGCCGCGATGGGCTGCTCCATACTCTGTTAACGATCCGCGACCAGGATCGGGATTCCCCGGCCGAAGCGGTGGGATCGTCGATCACATTCGCCACGGGAGGGGCCCACTGAGATGTTGATTTGTAAGGTTGTCAAACCCCTGGTCTCGACCAATCGCATTCGCGATTTTGAGCACAAGCATCTGCAGGTTGTGCTGGATGGCAGCACCCAGAAGGTGGCTGTAGATGCGGTGGGCTGTGTGCCCGGCGATTGGGTGATTTGCGTCGGCAGTTCGGCTGCTCGCGAGGCTGCCGGCAGTAAGTCCTATCCCAGTGATCTCACCATTGTTGGCATCATTGACCATTGGGATCCAGAGGCGGCCAAGGCCACTGCCGCAGGATCCCCAGCCCCAACGCCTGCCGCCGCGAAACCGGCTAGTGGCGGCATGGCAAGTTGATGGAAATCATGCAGGTCACCGGCTCCCTTGTCTGCAGCCATCGAGTTGGCGGTCTTGGCCATATGCAGCTGCGGGTGCTGCGCACCCCCAAGGGCAAGTTGAACGTGGCGGTGGACCCGGTCGGGGCCTCCCCCGGCAATTGGGTCTTCACCTCCAGCGGGTCTGCAGCCCGCTTTGCCTGCGGCAATCCGGAGATCTACACCGACCTCACCATCGCCGGCATCATTGACCACTGGTCGCCGGACGGATGAGGTCTAGGGGCCCTGCCCCCAGCTTCCCTTTCCGCGTCCTGTTCTCCCCAGCCATGGCCTCTTCCACCCCCCCCGATCCCAGCCCTAAGGGCACGAGCATCCCTGCCGATTCGGCAGCGAAGTCATCAACAGCGGCGCCCGCCTCTGCTGGTGGTGTCTCGGCGGGGGGGCCTGGGGCTCAGGGCAAGCCTGCCGCCGGGGGCGCCAAGCCCCTGCCGGATTCGGCCAAGCCTGCTGTTGCGGCGGCTGCCGTGGTTGCTTCGGCAACCGTGGTGCCCGCGGCGGCCAAGCCACCGGCGCCAACGCCGGTGGCCAGCCCTGCGGCAGTCATCCCGGTGGTGGCCACGCCCGTGAGCAGCAGCTCACCGGTGCGCTCCGGCAGTCGGTCGGCCCCTAGCCGTGCCGTGCCTAGCCGGGCCGCCACCAGCCGTTCGGCCCCCAGCCGTGCGGTGCCCAGTCGGGCCAGCAGCAGCCGTGCCACTGGCGGCCGCTCAAGTAAGTCCGCTCCTGCCTCAACCGGCTCCAGCCGCTCCGGCGGCGGCAGCAACACCCCTTCCACCTCCCCTTCTTCCAACACCATGGCTTCTCCCATTCAGGGCATTGCCCTCGGCATGATCGAAACCCGTGGCCTGGTGCCTGCGATCGAAGCGGCTGATGCCATGACCAAGGCGGCTGAAGTCACCCTGGTCTCCCGGGAATTCGTGGGTGGCGGCTATGTCACCGTGATGGTTCGCGGCGAAACCGGTGCCGTCAATGCGGCCGTGCGTGCCGGTGCCGATGCCTGTGAGCGCGTTGGCGATGGCCTGGTGGCGGCCCACATCATTGCCCGCCCCCATAACGAACTCGAGCCCATGCTCGCCAGCGTCGATTCCACCCGTCGCGGCTGATGGCCAGCGCGCTCACCCATCCGCGCGTCCTGGGCTATCTGGGCCGTGCCCTGAGCCTGGAGCTCTCGGCGGTGCAGCAGTACATGACCCAAGCCTCCCTCGTGGAGCTCTGGGGTCTGGCTGAGGCCGCCGAGCGGTTCCGCCACGAAACCGTGGAGGAGATGCAGCACGCCGAGCGCATCGTCAAACAGATGCTGGCCCTGGGGGTCGCTCCCGCCTCCTCCCAGCTGCGGCCCGTCACCCACGCGGCCGATCTGGTGGGCTTGCTGCGGCACAACAGCGTTCTCGAGCAGGACCTCATCCACCACTACGACGACGCCTTGCGCTTTTGTCTGCTAGTTGGGGATCAGGAGAATGCTGCCTTTTTTCAGGCCCTGCTTGAGGACGAACAGCACCACGGCGAAGAGTTAACCCAGTGGCTACGCCAGCTGAGTGGCGCTCCCTCCTTTGCCAACCAACGGGTCACCTTCTGAGGCGACCCCAGCCTGTCCCTGGCTGCCGAGTCCCGCTTGGGGCTCTGCAGCCGCCTGGCTGGCCTCCTAGATTCCGCCGCCAGCCGTTTCCCTACGGCTGCCTGCCTTCCCTTTCCCCTTGACCGCAGCCCTTCCCCTGCCGATCCAGCTGGTCTGGTTGATCCCGGTGTACGGATTCAGCGGCGTGCTGTTGTCCCTGCCCTGGGCCACGGGCTGGGTGAAGCGAAATGGGCCCAGGCCAGCGGTCTATCTCAATTTGCTCGTCACCCTGCTGGCCTTTGGCCACGGCAGCTTGATCACCCTGGAGATCTGGAAGCGGGGCGCCCAGCACCTCAGTTTCAACTGGTTTTCTGCGGCTGATCTGCACCTGTCCATCGGCTTTGATTTGTCGCTCACCAACCTGGCCGCCCTGGAGTTGGTGACCTTGCTGAGCCTGCTAGCCCAATTCTTTGCCTTGGGCTATCTCGATAAGGAATGGTCCCTGGCCCGCTTCTATGCCCTAGTGGGCTTCTTTGAGGGAGCCTTGAGCGGCTTGGTGCTGAGCAGCAATCTTTTTATGAGCTATTTCCTGCTGGAGATGCTCACCCTCTCAACCTATTTGTTGGTGGGGTTTTGGTATGCCCAACCGCTGGTGGTGACCGCCGCTCGCGACGCCTTTCTCACCAAACGGGTCGGTGATGTGCTGTTGCTGATGGGGGTGGTGGCCCTCTCGGCCCTGGCCGGTTCGATGGAGTTCACTGATCTCTACAGATGGGCCGCCCAGGCCCAGGACCCGTCCCAGGGGACTGGCCAGTTGGCCCCCCTTGCGGGCAGCCTGATTGGCCTGGGCCTGATTGCTGGCCCCATGGGCAAGTGCGCCCAGTTCCCCATGCACCTCTGGCTCGATGAGGCCATGGAGGGCCCCAACCCGGCCTCAATCTTGCGCAATTCGGTGGTCGTCACTTCAGGCGCCCTGGTGTTGCTGAAGCTGATGCCCCTGTTGCGGCTGTCGCCGATGGCCACCACCGTGCTGCTTGTGGTGGGCACGATCAGCGCCATCGCCGGGGCCCTAGTGGCCCTAGCCCAGGTGGATCTCAAGCGCGCCTTTTCCTATTCCACCACCTCCTATCTGGGCCTGGTCTTCATTGCCATCGCCCTGCAGCAACCGGCCGTGGCCCTGCTGTTGCTGCTCTCCCACGGCCTGGCCAAAGCGCTGTTGTTCATGAGTGTGGGCAGCGTGATTGCAACCACAAGCTGCCAGGACCTCACCGAGCTAGGTGGCCTCGGCAACCGCATGCCCGCCACCACCTCGGCTTTCTTAGTGGCGGCAGCAGGCTTGGTCGGCCTGCTGCCCCTTGGGTGCTACTGGTGTTTTGGCCTCGGTGTGCAGGCCATCTGGCAGGCCCATCCCCTGTTTGCCGGGGTGATCGTTTTCACCAACCTGCTCACCGCCTTGAACCTCACCCGGGTGTTTCGCTCCGTGTTCCTGGGAGCCGCCACGCCCAAGACCAAACGTGCCCCGGAGGTGAACTGGCTGATGGCCCTGCCCATGGTCAGCCTCACCGTGTTGGTGCTGCTCACCCCGTTCCTAATGGCGAGAATCAATCCGGTGCCTGGCATCGGCGCCTTCTCCCTGCCCGTGGCGATTGCCGTGGCAGGCTCTGGTCTGGTGGGCGTTGGCATTGGCAGCCTGATTCGCCTAGATCAGTTTTGGTCCCGCTCGATCCAGCAACCCCTGCGGGGCATCCAGGATCTGCTGGCCCTTGATTTTTATACGGACAAGATTTACCGAGCCACGATTGTGGCCTTTGTGGCCGGACTGGCCCGCTTCACCAATGCCATCGATCGCCAGGTGGTGAATGGTGTGGTTGATGGGATCGGGCGTTTGTCGTTGCAGAGCGCCGAAAATCTCAAGCTCAGTGTCAGCGGCCAGCTACAGAGTTATGTGCTCACGGTGGTGATCGCCATCGTGGTGTTACTCAGCTCCCTGACCTGGATTGTGGGTGAGGCGGTTCGCTGATGACGAGCTCCGCCTTGATGGCCTTCCCCTGGTTGAGCCTGTTGCTCGCCATTCCATTCCTGGGAACCTTTGCCCTGCTGCTTTGGCCGGGGGAACCGAGCCCAGGGAGGCTGCGCGGCATCACGATTGCGGTTCTGTCGGCCCAGTTGGTCGCCAGCCTGGCCCTGTTGCTGGTGTTTGATCCCGGTCATGCGGGCATGCAACTGGAAGAGGTGCACAGCTGGGTGCCAAGCATTGGCCTCAACTATCAATTGGGTGTGGATGGCCTCTCCTTGCCCCTGGTCTTGATCAATGCCGCCCTCACCCTGGTGGCGGCAATCTGCACCAGGGATTTCAGCAAGCGGCCGAGAATCTATTTCTCGATGCTGCTGCTGATCAGTGGGGCGGTGAATGGTGCCTTTCTGGCCGAAAATCTGCTGCTCTTCTTCCTCTTCTATGAGCTTGAACTGATCCCCCTCTGGCTGCTGATCTCGATCTGGGGTGGCAGCCAGCGGGCCTATGCCGCCACCAAGTTCCTGATCTTCACGGCCGTATCGGGCATGTTGATCCTGGGGGCATTCCTTGGCCTGGCCCTGTTTACAGGCACCGTCGATTTCAGCCTCACACCGATCACCAGCGAGCGGCTGGCCATGGGTAGCCAGATCGTGCTGCTGTCGGCCCTGCTGGTGGGCTTTGGCATCAAATTACCGCTGGTGCCCTTCCACACCTGGTTGCCAGATGCCCACACCCAAGCATCCACTCCCGTGTCGGTGTTGCTGGCCGGGGTGTTGCTGAAATTGGGCACCTACGGGATTCTTCGTTTCGGTATGGGGCTATTCCCTGAGGCCTGGGCCCAGTTGGCGCCTGGCTTAGCGATTTGGGCCGCCATTTCGGTGGTGTATGGCTCCCTGGCGGCCATCGCCCAGCGGGACATGAAACGGATGGTGGCCTACAGCTCCGTGGGCCACATGGGCTATGTGTTACTGGCTGGGGCGGCGGCCACTCCTGTGGCCCTACTCGGGGCCGAATTCCAGATGGTGAGCCACGGCCTGATTTCAGCCTTGCTATTTCTATTGGTTGGCACGGTGTATCGCAAGACGGGCACCCGGGATTTAGATGCCCTGCGGGGTCTGCTGAACCCGGAGCGGGGCCTGCCCTTTACGGGCACCTTGATGATTGTTGGCGTGATGGCCAGCGCTGGCATGCCTGGCATGGTCGGATTTATCTCCGAGTTCCTGGTTTTCCGCGGCAGTCTTTTGGCCTACCCGATCGCCACCCTGCTTTGCATGGTGGGTTCCGCCCTCACGGCTGTGTATTTTCTGTTGCTCGTGAACCGCGCCTTCTTTGGTCGGTTGGCGATTACCCCAGCCAGTGACAATCCGGTGGAAGACTCCCGCCTGGACATTCAATTGGCGCCAGTAGCTCCCCGGGAAACCCTGCCGGCCCTGGCCCTCGCCCTGGGGGTGCTCGCCCTGGGCCTGGTCCCAGCGCTCCTGGGCCATTGGAGTGAGGCCACCACCACGGCCATGGCCCAGCTGCCTGGGCTGGTGGCGCTGATCCCTGCTGGGGGGGTGGGCTGATGCCAGTCATTTCTGCCGATCTCACCCGCCAGGGGGGCATGCCTTCAGCCACCGAACTGGAGCGACGCTTGCTTGCCGGTGAAACCCTGCTGGCCGAATCACCTGACCATGTCCTGGAAGTGGTAGGGGTGCTGGAGAGTTACGGCGAGGTTCTCGATGCCTATAGCCGCAACCTGATCTATCAAGCGGAGCAGCAGTTTCTCAATCCTTTTCCGATCTTCAAGTTTCTCGATGGCGATTTGAGCCCCGCCAAGATCTGGCGCCATCTCAACCACGATCGGATCAATTTTGAATACGCCGAATATTGCATGAAGGCCATGCTCTGGCATGGCACCGGCGGCCTCGATGCCTACCTCGATTCCCAGGCCTTCGCCGATCTCTGCGCGCCGATTATCCAGGCCAAGCGCCGCAATGACCTGCTGTTGACCCTGCTCGATCCCCTGTTTCGCCAATTCCTGCCCGAGCTGATCCGCACTGCCGCCACCACCCATGCCCTGGGCCAGTTCTGGCGGGTAATGAGTGACCTGTTCATCGACCTTGCCGCCGCAGAACGGGCCGGACGGGTGGCCACGATTGCCCAGGTGGTGGACGTCCTCAAGCAGGGTTTGGTGGCTGCGGCAGCCCAGCCGATCACCTATGCGGTGACGATCGCTCAGCAGAGCTTCCCTGTGTTGCCGCCCGAAGCCGGGCTGACCTTTCTGGCCGATGTGGCCGTGCCCTATGTCGAAGCGGTGTTTCTGCGGGGCATGCCCTTCCTGGGCACGGTCAGCTTCAACGCCCAGGCCCAACAGATTTCGCCAGACCAGGGCCAATTCGCCTACGGCGCCCTGTTTGCCGATCCCCTGCCCACCATGGGGGCCGGCATCCCCCCCAGCCTGTTGATGCAGGACATGTATCGCCATCTGCCAGCCGCTCTGCACGATTGGTATTTGCAGCGCAGCCGGGGCGAAGGCGATGTGCGGGTCAAGATCTGCGCCAGTTTCCAAAAGGCGATGTTCTGCGTGACCAATGCCGCCATCGCAGGCACCTTCCCCCACCCGGCCGGCAGCAGCGATCCCCAGGCCCTAGGGGCCAACCAGGCCTATGCCCGCGCTTGGGCCAGCCGGCTGGCATCGGCTCGCACCGATTGCCTCAGCGCCGTTTCCTGATCCCAGATCCCCTGATCCCACCCAACGAAGTTCTAAATTCAAGCCATGGAGCAGCCCTGGACCCAGCGACCCCGCCCCGATCGGCTTGAGCGCCGCATCGAATTCAGTGATTACGAAGCCACCCGGGTGTTTCTGGAGCGCCTCAACACGCTTTCGGAGCAGCAAAGCCGCTTCCCTGATATCAGCTTTGGCCGCACCTACGTAAATATCACCCTGCGCTCCGAAGAGGAGGATGGCGCCATCGGTGAGGTCGATCAGGCCTTTGCGGTGGCGATTGATGGGTTGCTCTGATCCCGAGGGAACGGTTGAACCGGTCAGCGACGACCTGACCCCGGTTGATCTCAAAGCCGCCTATGAGGGAGGCCATGTCAAGGAGGTGCTCGACCAGCTCGATCAGGAGTTGATCGGCCTGCGTCCGGTGAAGACCCGCATCCGCGAGATCGCCGCCCTGCTTGTTGTGGAGCGGGCCCGCAAGCAGGTGGGTTTGGCCACCACGGCCCCCAGCCTGCACATGTCGTTCACCGGTCGGCCGGGCACCGGCAAGACCACTGTGGCCGAGCGCATGTCCAAGATCTTGTATCGACTTGGCTATGTGCGCAAGGGCCATGTCGTTACAGCCACCCGCGATGATTTGGTGGGCCAATACATCGGCCACACGGCCCCCAAGACCCGGGAGATGTTGAAAAAGGCGATGGGTGGCGTGCTGTTCATCGACGAGGCCTATTATCTCTATCGCCCTGAAAATGAACGGGACTATGGCGCCGAGGCAATTGAGATCCTGCTCCAGGTGATGGAGGCCAACCGGGAGGATCTAGTGGTGATCTTTGCCGGCTACAAAGACCGAATGGATGTGTTTTATCAGTCCAACCCAGGGCTGTCTTCCCGGGTAGCTAATCATATTGATTTCCCCGACTACAGCGCTTCGGAATTGCTGGCAATTGCAAAGCTGATCCTGGCAACAGAAAACTATCGGCTCAGCGAGGAGGCCGCGGTGGTTTTTGCGGAATACATCCAGCGGCGCATGCTGCTCCCCTTTTTTGCCAATGCCCGCTCGATCCGCAATGCCATTGATCGAACCCGCATGCGCCAGGCCAACCGGCTGTTCAATGCCATGGGCTCGGGTCTCACCAAGCGGGACCTGATCACGATCGAGGCGGAGGACATCACGGCTAGTCGGGTGTTTGCCGGGGAACTGGAGGGTCTCGATCCCAGTACGCCGCTAACCCAATAAGCCCGTTCCATGGCTTGGCAGAGGGAGGGGGCCTCAGGAAGGGGTTTGCTGGCGGGAGCTGTCTACTGAATCGCTGTCCATTGCTGGATCAAGCGCTTCTGGCCGGCCTGGTCACAGCGACCCTTGAGACCGTCGACGATCAGGCAGGTGTTGGCGGTGAGGGTGGCGACCAGGGTGCTGCCCTGATTGGTTTTACTGCCTGGCTTGGCCGGGCCATTGGCCTTGATCAGGCCGTTTGCCGTTGCCAGACCGTTTGCCTTAGCAAGACCGTCTGCCTTAGCAAGACCATCGGCGATCAGCGGGGCTGGCGCGATCGGCACGCCGCTGAGGACGCTGATCCGTTTTAGCGACCTGCTGGCGGGCAGGGTTTCTGAGAACAGCATCGTCACCCGCTCGCGCTTGAGCTGGGCTAGCACCGCTGCGAAGGCCTGGGGCCGCAGGCTCAAGCTGCTGCTGAGCGAGTCCACCACCGGTACTTCCCGCAGGCCATAGGCCCTGGCCAGGCTGGCGAAGGCGCGGTGGCCCGTGGCGAGGGGGCTGGGGGGAGGCGCCAGGGTGGCCCATTGCTGGCGGTTCCAGCGGTCGAGCTGCTGCAACACGGCCACCATTGCCGCCGCCCGGCCGCTGATGCGGGGGCTGGCTGCAGGTTTGAGGAGTTCAAGTTGCCTTGCCACCAGCTGCACCATGGCGCTCGCCTGGGCGGGGTCATGCCAGACATGGGGATCCCGGTCGCCGTGGTGATGGCCTTCTTCGGCGTGGTTGTCGGCATCCGGTCTGGGGCTCTCCCGGCCCTCGCCGTGCGTCCCGGCTGGGTCCTCCAGCTTGGGGCTATTCGGCACGGCCAGCTCGGCTACAGCTACCGCCTGGGCTTGTTTCTCCAGGGCTGGGGTGAGGCCATAGCCGTTGATCAGTAGCAGTTGGGCCCCCCGGAGCTGTTGGCTTTGCTGGGGCGTGAGGTGGAACTGGTGGGGGTCGTCGCCGGGTTGCAGCAGGCAGGCCACCTGGAGGTCGCTGCCGGCGAGCCGCTGGGTGAGGTCACAGAGCACCCCATCGGCGGCCACTACCTCCGGACCCCGGCTGGGGCCACAAGCCGCCAGAGCCAGGGCCGGCCCCAGGGCTGCCAGGGCGAAAGCGGCCGGGGTGAAGCGATGCAGACGGGGGTTGGGCACAGGACGGGCCACCAGGGGATCGATCGCCTTATTTGCGTTTGCGCGAATCGATCTGCAGCAGATCGCGCACCTGCTGCACCTGGCGGCCGAGCTGGGGATCGGCGGCCAGCTTCTTTTCGATCTGCTCCACCGCGTACATCACGGTGGAGTGGTCCTTGCCGCCGAAGGCTTCGCCAATGCGGGGCAGGCTCAAGCTGGTGCCCTGCCGCATCAGATACATGCCCACCTGGCGGGCCTGGCTCACGGCCCGTTTGCGGCTGGGGCTGCGCATGTCCTCCACCGCCACGCCAAACACTTCGGCCACCTTGGCGAGCACCTGCTGGGGGGTCACCGCCACCTCCACCCCGGTGGGATCGAGCATGGGCGCCACCGATTCCACCGTCATCGGTAGGCCCGTGATCGAGGCGAAGGCCACGGCCCGGGTCAGGGCGCCCTCGAGTTCGCGGATGTTGGAGGTGAAGCGGCCGGCCAGGTATTGGATGAGGTCGCGAGGCAGGTTCATGCGCTCCTGCTCGGCCTTTTTGTGCAGGATCGCCATGCGGGTTTCCAGGTCTGGGGCCTGGATGTCGGCAATCAGGCCCATGGAGAAGCGGGAGATCAGCCGTTCCTGCAGCCGCGGAATCTGGCTGGGCGGACGGTCGCTGGCAATCACGATCTGGCGTCCGGCCTCATGCAGGGCGTTGAACGTGTGGAAAAACTCTTCCTGGGTGTATTCCTTGCCCTCGATAAACTGAATGTCATCGACCAAAATTAGATCGGCCGCGCGGTAGCGATCGCGAAAGGCCTGCATGCCGTCTTTGCGGATCGCCTGGATTAGGTCGTTGGTGAAGGTTTCGGTAGACACGTAAAACACCCGCGCCTCCGGGTCGATCTCGAGCCGGTAGTGGCCGATCGCCTGCATCAAGTGGGTTTTGCCGAGGCCAACGCCGCCGCAGAGAAACAGGGGGTTGAATTCCCGCCCCGGGGCTTCGGCCACCGCCAGGGAGGCGGCATGGGCCATGCGGCTGTTGGGTCCCACCACGAAGCGGTTGAAGACGTAGCGGGGGTTGAGGCCCGGCGCCAGCTTGCGCGGTGTTTCGCCCGTGGCGGTGGTGCCGTTGGTGGGTCCATTGGCGAGGCTGGCCTGGCCCGCCCCGCCCCCCTGGCTGCGGCTCGATTCCCCCGAAGGGCCCGCCCCCGTTGCCGCCATGGGGGGCAACAGGACCGCCGCTTCTGCGTCGGCTGCTGTCTCGACAAGCACGTTGATCGGCCGGCCGGCCAGCTCGCTGGCCACCGCCGCGATCGTTTCCAGGTAGTTCTTGCGCAGCCAGCCGCAGGCAAAGGCATTGGGAGCGATCAGCTGCAGCTGGTTGCCCTCCAGGGCGGCGCAGCGGGCTGGCCGGATCCAGGTCTCAAAGGTGGGCTTGCTGAAATTGCCCTGCAGCGCTGCTTGGACCTGGTGCCAGAGCTCCTCTCCCTGCTGCACCGTTTGCCCGCACCTGAGGCCCGAATATAGGCAGGGTCCAGGCGGCCAAACCGTCTTAAATAAAGCGGATCCGTTCTGGCCTTCCCCACCCCCGCCATGGCAGCCCCCAAGCAGGCCCCCCAACGCCGTCGCCCCACCCTGCGGCCCCTGGCTGGATCGTTGCTGGGTCCACTCGTGCTCGGATCGCTGCTGGTGGGCTGCACCACGATCACCCTGCCGGGCCTCCCCTCCCTGCCCGGCCAGCGCTCGGCAGCCCAGAAGGTGCCGATTAGCGATGCCCCGCCCCAGGCCTCGCTGCAGCAGGGCAACAACTTCGTCGTCAATGCCGTTGATAAGGTCGGGCCTTCCGTGGTGCGGATTGACACGGTCAAACGGGTGATCAACCCCCTCGGTGGCCTGTTCGGATCCGGCCCATCGGTGCAGCAGGAGCAGGGCCAGGGCTCCGGTTTCATCACCCGCTCCGACGGGGTGGTGCTCACCAATGCCCACGTCGTCGATGGGGTCAGTGAGGTGGGCGTCACCCTGCCCGATGGCCGCCGCTTCAGCGGCAAGGTGGTGGGCTCCGATCCCGTCACCGACGTGGCCGTGGTCAAGCTTGCCGCTACGGGCCTGCCCGTCGCCCCCCTGGGCGATTCCAACAAGGTGCGTCCTGGCCAGTGGGCGATTGCCATCGGCAACCCCCTCGGCCTCGATAACACGGTGACCCTGGGCATCATCAGTGCCGTGCACCGCACCAATGCAATTGGCGCCGGCCAGCGGGTGCCCTATCTGCAGACCGATGCGGCCGTCAACCCTGGCAACAGCGGTGGTCCCCTCATCAACGACCGGGGCCAGGTGATCGGGATCAACACGGCGATCCGCAAGGCGCCCGGCGCTGGCCTGAGCTTCGCCATCCCGATTGACCTGGCCAGGGATGTGGCCGCCGAAATCCTGCAGCAGGGCCGCGCCTCCCATCCCTATATCGGCGTGCGGCTTCAGGGCCTAACCCCGGAGCTAGCCAGGGAGGTGAATGCCACGAATGCCGAGTGCCGCCTGCCGGAAGCCAACGGGGTGGTGGTTGTCGAGGTGCTCCAGGGCAGCCCGGCGGCCAGGGGCGGCCTGCGTGCCTGCGATCTGATCGAGGCCGTGGCCAGCAACCCGGTCAAGAACCCTGCCGATGTGCAGCTGGCCGTGGACCAGGGCCAGATCGGCCAACCGCTCAGCCTCAAGGTGCGCCGGGCTGGTCAGAGCCTCACCCTGGAGTTGCGGCCGACCGAATTACCCCATAAGAACTGAGGGGCCCCTTGCTCGGTCCCGATTGGTCGCCAGGAGCGTCGCGGCTGGCGGCCGTCGGGGCTGGAGCGGGGCCCCAAGGGCGACGGCGCTGGTTGGTGGTGCTGGCCCGTTGGCCGTCCCCAGGGCGCTGCAAGCGGCGGCTGGCCGCCGGGCTAGGCCCAGAAGGCACGGTCTTGGCGGCCCGGATCCAGGCCCGGTTGCTACGCCACACCCTGGCCGTGGCCCGGGCCGCTAGTCCCGAGCTGGGGTATGAGCTGGTGCTGGCGGTTGATGGCTTGGGACCGGGCGGCCGGCGGCGCTGGGGCCAGCAGCTGGGGGTGGCCCACCTGGGCGACCAGGGACCCGGTGGCCTAGGCGTGCGCATGCAGCGGCAGTGGCAGCGGGCCTTTGGCGCCGGGGCTCAGCAGGTGGTCCTGATTGGCACGGACCTGCCCGACCTGGCCGGCGCCGATCTGGCGGCCGCCTTTGGGGCCCTTGAGACCGGGCCGTTGGTGCTCGGGCCAGCGCTGGATGGGGGCTACTGGCTGATCGGTCTCCAGCGCAGAGGCTTCCACCGGGCCGGTGCCGCCCTGATGGCGGGCCAGCCCTGGGGGACGGACCAGGTGTTGCAGGCTTGCCTAGCGGCCGCCAGCCAGCGGGGGCTGGCAGCCACCCTGTTACGCACCCAGGGCGATCTCGACCGCCGGGCCGACCTGGCCCCCTGGCTGGAGTGCCCTTCTCCAGCCAGGTTGCTCCTTTGATGGCCAGGGATCGGCGAGGGCCATGCGATTGGCCAGGCTCAGGTCCTGAACCAGAGGCCGGCCCAATGCCGGGGACAGGACCGTCCCCAGGGTCAGGTCCTGGTGGCAGCGGCCCTGGGCCCCTTCCGTTCCCGCTGCCGCCCCTGGCCGTGGTGATTCCGGTTCTAAATGAGGCGAGCCATCTGCCCCTGGTGCTGGCCGATCTGGCGGCGGCATCCGGGATTCTCGCCGAGCTGTTGGTGGTTGATGGGGGCAGCAGTGATGGCACCGGGGCCATCGCCCGTCTGGCTGGGGCCCGGGTGGCGGGGGCTTCTGGCGGCCGCGGCGCCCAGCTGGCCCTGGGCGCCCAACAAACCACGGCCCCCTGGCTGCTGTTTCTCCATGGCGACACCCGCCTGCCGCCGGACTGGGCTGGCGCCGTGACCAGGGCCCTGGTTTCGCCGCCGGCGGGCTGGTATTTCAAGCTGCAGATCGAGGGGGCTGGCTTGGGGCTGAAGCTGTTGCAGGCGGGGGTTGGCCTGCGCAGCCGCTGGCTGCAACGCCCCTACGGCGACCAGGGCCTGCTGGTGCGCCGCGCCGATTACCTGGCCGCCGGCGGCTTCCAGCCCCTGCCCCTGATGGAGGACCTGGATCTGGTCGAACGGCTCGCTAGCCGGCGGCGCCTGCGCTGCCTGGGGCCGGCTTTGTTGGTGGCGGGTCGCCGCTGGCGGCGCCTGGGCCTTTGGGGCTGCCTCTGGCAGAACTGGCGCCTGCGCCGGGCCTGGCGCCGGGGAGTGGGCGCCGAAGCGTTGGCCCAGCGTTACTACGGCAATAAAACTAAGGCCATAAAAATTTGGCAGTAAAGCTGTGGTGCTAAAGCTGTAGCAATAACGCTGAGGCAAGGCTGTGGCACTAAAGCGATGCCAGTAAAAAGGCCGAATCAAGTAACGCTTGATCCGGCCAGTCACTTGCAGTTGTTGAACCCCTAGACGGGGCCTAAATGATCAGGCGTCGTAGTACATGCTGAACTCGTGGGGGTGGGGCCGCTGGCGCAGTTGCTGCACCTCCTCATACTTGAGGGCGATCCAGTTGCTGATGAAGTCTTCGGTGAAGACGCCACCGGCCAGCAGGTAGTCCTTGTCGGCATCGAGGGCTTCGAGGGCGCCGTTGAGGGAGGCCGGCACCGTGGAGATCTTGGCCAGTTCCTCCGGCGAGAGGTCGAACAGGTCGACGTCGGTGCCATCACCGGGATCGATCTGGTTCTTGATGCCATCGAGGCCGGCCATCAACATCGCCGCAAAGGAGATGTAGGGGTTGGCCAGGGCATCGCCGGAGCGGAATTCCAGGCGCTTGGCCTTGGGGCTGGGGCCGGTGAGTGGGATGCGCACGGCGGCCGAGCGGTTGCCCTGGGAATACACCAGGTTCACCGGCGCTTCAAAGCCGGGCACCAAGCGCTTGTAGCTGTTGGTGGTGGGGTTGGTGAAGGCCAGGAAGGAGGGGGCGTGTTTGAGCAGGCCACCGATGTACCAGCGAGCTGTTTGCGAGAGGTTGGCGTAGGTGCCTTCGCCGAAAAAGAGGGGCTGGCCAGCCTTCCAGAGGCTTTGGTGCACGTGCATGCCGCTGCCGTTGTCGGAGAACACCGGCTTGGGCATGAAGGTGGCTGTTTTGCCATATTTGCGCGCCACATTGCGCACCACGTACTTGTAAATCATCACGTTGTCGGCCGCGCTGATCAGCTCGGCAAATTTCATGCCCAGTTCATGCTGGGCGGTGGCCACTTCGTGGTGCTGCTTCTCGATCGGCACCCCCAAAGAGGCCATGGTCAGCAGCATTTCGCTGCGCATGTCCTGGAGGGTGTCATTGGGGGCCACCGGGAAATAGCCCTCCTTCAGCTGGAT
The DNA here is from genome assembly GCA_903855705.1 of uncultured Synechococcus sp. GTDB lineage: Bacteria > Cyanobacteriota > Cyanobacteriia > PCC-6307 > Cyanobiaceae > BAIKAL-G1. The sequence goes on along the minus strand of CAINZT010000167.1, from coordinate 5,675 downwards.
TTTGTAGGCCAGGTTGCCGCCTTCTTCCTGGCGGGCAGTGTTCCAGGGGGCTTCGATCGAATCGACGCTGTAGAAGCTGCTGCCGGGGCTGGAGTTGTAGCGAACGTCGTCAAAGACGAAAAACTCGGGCTCTGGACCGAAGAAGGCCGTGTCGGCCAGGCCGGTGGAATTGAGGTAGTTGAGGGCCTTTTGGGCCAGGGCCCGGGGGCAACGGCCGTAGGGCTGGCCGCTGCGGGGCTCCTGGATCGAGCAGATCAGGCTGAGGGTTTTGTGGCTGTAAAAGGGGTCAATCCAGGCGGTGTCCGGGTCCGGCACCATCGCCATGTCCGACTCGTTGATGGCCTTCCAGCCGCGGATCGAGGAGCCATCAAAGGCCAGCCCTTCGGTGAAGCTCTCCTCCTCCACCAGATCCCTGTGGACCGTGAGGTGCTGCCACTTGCCGTGGAGATCGGCGAACTTCAGGTCGATCAGTTCGATGCCCTCGTCCTTGATCAGGCGAAGGACGTCCTGGGCTGTTTTGGCCATGACGGTGGGATCTGGGGGGAAACGGGACGGACTGGGGTGCCGAACAGGCGCCAATTTCGGACCGTACGGAGCGCAGCCCGGCAGATTTTGTATCAATAGTAACCAAATTGCCGCCTGGGGCGCTGGGCGCGTTTGGGTCCAGCGCCCCAGGTTGCGCCCAGGTTGCGTAACCGTTTCTGTCAACTTCGTCAGATCCTCCGCCTGGCAAGGGATCTGGGCGATTGCGGATGCTACGTTTCGGCCAGGTGCGTCGAATTTTCACCGCCATGCGCGATGCCATCACCGGCCTGATCGGTCGCTACGACCAGTTGGGGCGCTATCTCGATCGGTCCGCCATCGATCGCATCTCCAACTATTACGACGAGTCGGCCGTGCGTCTGGCCGCCGTGGAACTGATTAACCGGGAGGCCGCCGAGATTGTGCGCGAGGCCAGCCAGCGCCTCTGGCAGGCCGACCCCGAACTGCTGCTGCCCGGCGGCAACGCCTACACGACCCGCCGCTGGGCCGCCTGCCTGCGCGATATGGATTACTTCCTGCGCTACGCCAGCTATGCCCTGGTGGCCGATGACGCCACGATCCTCAATGAGCGGGTGCTCAACGGGCTCGATGACACCTACAAGAGCCTGGGCGTACCCACCGGCCCCACGGTGCGCAGCATTGCCCTGATGGCCGATGTGGTCTGCGAACAGCTCACCGATGCGGGCATCGGTCCGGTTGGCATCGTGCGAGCCCCCTTTGAGCACCTCTGCCGCGGGCTGGCTGACACCAACGTGCGCGCCCGCTGAAGATCCGCGCCAGGCCTGACTGGCGCCTGCAGGGTTGCTTCGCCTCCCTGGGCCCAAGGTCCAGTTGGGTTTTGCTCTTCGTCCCCAGGCAAGCCCCTCCCAGGGGCTGGGTTTCATCGGAGTAGGGGCCTGGCCGGTTCCCTAACGATTCCTCAGCCGATTGGTTCCCCCTAGTCCACAAGGCCCCAGCCCCCCAAGCCGGCGGCTGCTTAGGCTCCCCTCCATCGCTTGACCATCTCCGGATTTGGCCCCCACCGCTTCTCCTATCTCTGTGAGTGATCGCCATCGCCTCTCCCTCGGGCCGATCGCGACACCGGATCGTCTGTTGCTGGGTCCCGGTCCCTCCAATGCCCATCCCACCGTGCTGGAGGCCCTCTCCCGCATGCCGATTGGCCACCTCGATCCCCTCTACATCGAGCTGATGGGGGAGGTGCAGGAGCTGCTCCGCTACGTCTGGCAGACCGATAACCGCCTGACGATTCCGATGAGCGGCACCGGCAGTGCGGCCATGGAAGCCACGATCGCCAACATGGTCGAACCGGGCGACAGCGTGCTCGTGGCGATTAAGGGCTACTTCGGCCTGCGCCTGGCCGACATGGCCGGTCGTTATCGGGCAGACGTTCACACGATTGAGAAGCCCTGGGGTGAAGCCTTCAGCCTTGAGGAGATTGAAGCTGGCCTGAAGCAGTACCAGCCAAAGGTGCTGGCCATGGTCCATGCCGAAACCTCCACCGGCGTGCTCCAGCCGATGGAGGGCATCGGTGACCTCTGCCAGAAATACGACTGCCTGCTGCTGCTGGACACGGTCACGTCTCTGGGGGCCGTGCCCCTGAAGCTGGACGAGTGGAAGGTGGATCTGGCCTACAGCTGCAGCCAGAAGGGCCTTAGCTGCCCGCCTGGCCTGGGTCCCTTCACCATGGGCCCCCGGGCCGAGGCCAAGCTCAACGCCCGCAGCGGCAAAGTGCCCAACTGGTACCTGGATGTGAGCCTGCTCAACCAGTACTGGGGCTCCAACCGGGTGTATCACCACACGGCGCCGGTGAACATGAATTTCGGCATGCGCGAAGCCCTGCGCTTACTGGCCGAAGAAGGCATCGAAAACGCCTGGGCCCGCCACCGCAGTAATTCTGAGCGCCTTTGGGCTGGCCTCGAATCCCTGGGCCTGGAGCTGCATGTGCCCCTGGAGCGGCGCCTGCCCACCCTCACCACCGTGCGCATCCCCGAAGGGGTGGATGGCAAGGCCTTCAGCCTGCACCTGCTCAACAAGCACGGCATCGAAATCGGTGGTGGCCTCGGCGCCCTGGCCGGCCAGGTTTGGCGTGTTGGCCTGATGGGCCACAACAGCCGCAGCGAAAACGTCGACCTTTTGCTCAATCTGTTGGAGCAGGAACTGCCGGCTTTCCGGAACCAGGCGAGCGCCCAGCCTGTCGGCGCCGCCGCCTGAACCAGCGCTCCAGCTGCTCCTTGGCCGCAGGCCCTTCAATGCCGCCCAGCACCGCCATGGCGTGATGGGCGCTGGCATCAAGGGCCAGGTTGAGGCAGCCCCCTAGGGCGCCCCGTTTGGGATCGGCGGCGGCGAACACCACCCGACCCATGCGGGCCTGCACCAGGGCGCCAGCACACATGGGGCAGGGCTCCAGGGTGACCAGCAGGGTGCAGCGGTTGAAGCGCCAGTCCTGCCGCAGCCGGGCCGCCTGGGTCAGGGCCTGCAATTCGGCATGGCCGAGGGGATCCTGATCGCGCTCGCGCCGGTTGACCCCCCAGCCGATCGCCCGACCGGATCCATCCAGCACTACCGCCGCCACGGGAATTTCGCCCTCGTCCCCCACCCGCTCCGCCCGGCGCAGCAGCCGCGCCATCCAGAGCCTCTCGGACTCGAGGCTGTCAGCGCAAAGGCTGCCTGGAGAAAAGCTGGCTGGAGAAGAGCTTGAGGAGTGAAGGCTGTCTGAGCCCGTCCAGGCCATCGCGGGGGGCAGCGGGGGGCTGGCCCCATCCTCCCGCCCCGGGGGCCAACCGGCCGCACGGGAGGATGGGGTCCCCCACCGGAACAGCTTGGCTCCTGCCCCCCAGATCGAGTCCCTGCAGCCGGTGCCGGCCTTCCCGGATCCGGGCAGCCTGGATCCTGCCCTGGGCGCCTTTCTGCACCAGGCCAGCGACCAGCTTTGCCAGTGGTGGGCAACGGCGTCCCAGCGCTCGCCCCTGCCGGCCCTAAGCGTGCTGCCGGAGGTGGCCCCCGGCGCCCAGGGGTTGGCGCCGGACCAGCTGCTAGCGGAGCTGCAGCAGGTGATGGAGGGGGCCTATAACCCCTGCCATCCCGGCGCCCTCGCCCACCTCGATCCGCCGCCCCTCACCGCCTCGGTGGTGGCGGAATTGGTCTGCGCCGGCCTCAATAACAATCTGCTGGCCGAAGAACTGGCCCCCAGCCTGTCTCGCCTCGAGCGCCAGCTCAGCGGCTGGATGGCGTCGGCCTTGGGTCTGGGCCCCCAGGCTGGTGGGGTGCTGGCCAGCGGCGGCAGCCTCAGCAATTTGATGGCCCTGGTGGTGGCCCGCCAGCGGGCCGGCCTGGCCGGCCACCAGGGGGCCGTGGTGTTTTGCAGCGTCGATGCCCATGTCTCCTTGGGCAAGGCCCTGGCCGTGATGGGCCTGCCCCCGGCGGCCCTGCGGCCCCTGCCGGTGGATGGGGCTGGCCGCCTGCTGCCGGAAGCCCTGGAGGAGGCCCTGGCGGAGGCCCGCCGCCAGGGCCAGCCCGTGCTGGCGGTGGTGGCTACAGCCGGCACCACGGTGCGGGGGGCGGTGGACCCGCTCGAGGCGATCGCAGCCCTCTGCCGCGCCCATGGCCACTGGCTGCATGTGGATGGGGCGATCGGCGCCGTCTGCGGCCTCACCCAGGGCCACCGCCAGCGGGTGGCGGGCCTGGGCCTGGCTGATTCGATCACGGTGAACCCCCAGAAGCTGCTGGGCATCACCAAGACCTCCTCCCTGTTGTTGCTAGCGGAGCCTGAGCGGCTGGGCGCCTGTTTCGGCACTGGCTTGCCCTATATGGAGGCCAGCTGGGGCGGCGGCCACGGCGGCGAATCGGGCCTGCAAGGCACCCGGGCCGCTGAGGTGCTCAAACTCTGGCTGGGCCTGCGCCAGCTGGGTCTAACCGGCATAGAGGCCGTGGTTGATGGCGCCATTGGCCGGCGCCGCTACCTGCAACGGCAGCTCGAACCCCTGGACCTGGTCCTCTGCGGCGGACCCTTGCACCTGCTGGCCTTTGCCCCAGTCGGAACCTCCCCCAGCCAGGCGGAAGCCTGGTCAGCCCAGACGCGCCAACGGTTGCTCGATCACCAGCTGATGCTCTCGCGCCCCCTCTATGGCGGCCGCCACCATCTCAAGGCGGTGCTGGGCAATCCCCACACCACCGCAACCCACCTCGACCAGCTGGCTGGTCTTGTGGCCCAATCCCTGAGTGAGCTGTAGCCATGACCGGTCCGAATCAGGCCAAACCCGAGCTGGCCACTCCCACTCCGGCTGAACCAACCCCGGGCGCTGCCAAGCTTGCCGATCGCCGTGGCCGCTGGGTGGCGATCCTCACAGGCGCCCTCTCGATCCTGATTGGGCTGGTGTATTTGGTGCTGATCACCCTGCTCGATGCCCGCGGCCCGATGCAGCCCCCCCCTCCCGAGGCCCTTGGCCTGACTGCGCCCCCTACGGCCCCGGCGAAGGCCCAGACCTAGGACCAGGGCCAGACCTAGGACCAGGGCCAGACCTAGGACCAGGGCCAGACCTAGGTCCCGGTCGGGGCGGCAACTGGGGATCCTTGGCCCGCTGCAGCGGTTCCACCACCCGCCGGATCGCTAGATCGAGGAACTGGCGCAGGGCCGAATCGCGGCGGTTGAGGTCGTATTGGCGTTGCACCACCTCCTGCAAGCCGCCATCGCCCCAGTCCTGGTCCTGCTGGAAGTAGGTGGTGAAACTGCGGCCGGCGATGCGGGTGAGCCAGGCTGCCCCCACCGCCTGCACGGCCTTACCCAGCAGCAGGGCCGGGAGGTTGAGGCTCAGGGCCGTGCCGATCAGGCCCAGCCCCCCCTGGATCACCCCCAGGCTGGCCAGGGTGCGCCCGACCGAGAGGGCCAGCTCCTGGGCGGAGGCCTTCGAGAGGCTCACCCCGTAGATGCGGCCAATCTCAATCACCATCTGGGCGTTCACGGCCGCCGTGCCAAGCAGGTCCACCACGGGCAGGGGCGTGACCACCAGCACCCCGGCGCTGATCCACATGTAGCGATCGATAATTCGCTCGGCGTCGCGAAGCCGCTGCTCCCCCAGTAGGCGCCGGCCGGCGTCGCTGAGGCGGCGGCTCTGCAACAGGATGTTGTCGGCGAT
>CAINZT010000166.1 GCA_903855705.1 uncultured Synechococcus sp. | reverse complement strand
TGCTCGGCCAGCTGCAGCCGGTGCTGTTCGACCTGCCCTTCGATCCGGCCACGGGCCTGTGGCTGCCGGCCCCGGCCGAGCACCTGGAGCGGGTGCTGGCGGCGGCCCTGGCGGCGGGTCCCCTGGCGGCAGTGGTGCTGGTGTCGCCCAGCTACCAGGGACTCTCGGGCGATCTAGCGGCCCAGATCACCGTTTGCCACCGGGCCGGCCTGCCGGTGCTGGTGGATGGGGCCCACGGGGCCCACGCCGGCCTGGCGCCGGGCCTGCCCCCCGCCGCCCTGGCCTGCGGCGCCGATCTGGTGGTGCTCTCCCTGCAGAAGGCCGCCGGGGGATTGGCCCAGAGTGCCGTGCTGCTCCAGGCCGGCGAGCGGGTGGAGCCGGCCCGCCTGGAGCGCTCCCTGCTCTGGCTGCAGACCTCCAGTCCCAGCGCCCTGCTGCTGGCCTCCTGCGCCGCCAGCCTCCAATTCCTCCACAGCGATCGGGGCCGCCGCCAGTTGGGCCAGGCCCTGGCCCTGGCCGGGCGGCTGCGGCAGCGCCTGATCCAGGCGGGCTTGCCCCTAATCCCTAACCAGGATCCCCTGCGGCTGGTGCTCCACAGCGCCGCCCTGGGCATCTCCGGCCTGGCTGCCGACGACTGGCTGCTGCCCCGGGGCGTGATCGCCGAGTTGCCCGAGCCCGGTTGCCTCACCTTCTGTTTGGGCATGGTGCCGCCGGCGGGCCTGCTACGGCGCCTGCCCCGCCAGCTCCTGGCCCTCGGCCGCGCCCTCGGCGCCTCGCCGTTGCCCCCCTTCCAGGCGCCGCCCCTGCCCCTAGTGGCCGAACCCGAGCTGGCCTTGGGCCAGGCCTGGCGAGCGCCAGCAATGGCCCTGCCCCTGGAGGAGCTGGAGGGGCGCGTCGCCGCTGAAGCCCTCTGCCCCTATCCCCCGGGGATTCCGTTGCTGATTCCAGGCGAGCGGATTGATGCAGCCAGGCTCGCCTGGCTGCTGGCCCAGCGACGGCTCTGGCCGGGCCAGATCCCTGATACGGTGAGGGTTGTGGCCCCTTGAGCTCGGCGCCCTTGAACACGCCGCCTGACGGCCCCTTCCAGTGGGATTTCGTCACCCCGGGGCTGCCCGATGCGCTGTTTGCCGAAGCCCCGGGCTTCAGCCCCACGCCGATGGAACTGCGCGTGATGCTGCTGGCCCATTTGCGGCCCCGGGCCGATTCCTTGGTGTGGGATGTGGGCGGCGGCACCGGCGCCCTGGCCCTCGAGATTGCCCGGCTGATGCCCGCTGGCCAGGTGCACACCCTGGAGCGGGACCCCGATGCGATCGAGTTGCTGCAACGCAACCAACGCCGCTTCGGCATCGGCAACCTCCATATCCATCAGGGCGTCGCCCCCGACGGCCTGGCCCAGCTGCCGCCTCGCCCGGACCGGGTGCTGCTCGAGGTGGGCCGCCCCCTCAGTGATGTACTTAGGCTGGTCTGGGAGGCCCTCCAGCCGGCTGGGCGCCTGGTGATCAGCACCGCCAGCCTTGAAGGCCTGGTCGATGCCACCGATACCCTGGGCCAGTTAGAGGCCGTGGATCTGCAGGTTGTTCAGGCCACCGTGCATCGCATGCAGCGTCGGGGCAGCCAGGCCCGGTTGGCGGCGGCCGAACCCCTGTTCCTGATCGCCGCCGAACGGCCCGCCCCTTGAGTGTTCCGCCTGCCCCCGCCCGCACCTCTCCCCAGCGGTTGCTGAGCGGCTATGGCGCCGGTGCCTTTGGCTTGTTGGTGGTGGGCCTGGGGGGCTGGTGGTTCACCCTCGCCCTGGGGGTGATCGTCCACCTAGGCCTGCTCGAGTTCTTTCGTCTTGCCCAGTTCAAGGGCATCCGCCCGGCGGTGAAAACCACCCTGGTGGTCTGCCAATTGCTGCTGATCACCACCCAGTGGGCCAACGGCGATGCCAGTGGCGTGGGCTTCTCCAGTGAGCTGGCGGCGGCGGTGGTGCCTGTGTCCGGCGCCGTGCTCTGTGGCTGGCTATTGCTCCAGCCGGTCACCGGCACGATCGCCGACATCGCCGCCTCGATTTTTGGCCTGTTCTATTTGGGCTTCCTGCCCAGCCACTGGATTCGGCTGCGCGACCTCACCGATCCCCTCCTGGCCCCGCGCCTGGCCGACCATTGGCCTGGCCTCCATTCCGGCATGGCGCTCACCCTGCTCGGCTGCCTGCTGGTGGTCGCCACTGACATCGGCGCCTATGTGATCGGCCGGCGCCTGGGTCGCCATCCCCTCTCGCCGATTTCCCCGGGCAAAACCGTGGAAGGGGCCCTAGGCGGGGTGGCCTGTGCGGTGCTGGTCGGCGGACTGGGGGGTGTGGCCCTGGGCTGGCCCTGGGGCTGGGCCCTGGGCGGCGTGCTGGGCGGGGGCGTGGCGGTCTTTGCCCTGGTGGGCGATCTCACCGAATCGATGATGAAACGGGATGCGGGCGTCAAGGATTCCGGCGATGTGATCCCTGGCCATGGCGGCATCCTCGATCGTATCGACAGCTTTTTGTTCACCCCGGCGGTCTTTTTCTATGGCGTCAAATTGCTCCTGCCCCTGGTGAGTTGAGGCCTGGAGCCCGGGGCCCAGGCCTGGGCCCCGGGCTAAGGCGATACCTGGGCTTCGCCGTGCAGTTCAAGCTTGCCTGCGGCGATGCTGGCCCGTTCGATGCGGATGTTGGGGTCGGCGGGCAATCGCGTCCGGCGCAGGCCATCGAGGCTGTGGAGCTCCAGGGCCCCATCCACGGCCTTGGCCCGGGTGGCCAGCTCCCGTTTGGGCTGGTCGCCCGGGCCCCCTGAGGTCAGGACCAGGGCCCCATCAGTGATGCCCAGTTCCCCAAGATTGGGGGAGTCGAGCAGCTCCTGGGCCAACCCGTCGGCCAGGCCTCGCCAGCGACGATCCCCCAGGCCGCGGTCGAGGCCGGCGCCACTGAACAGCACCTGGCCCCGCACCACAAAGGCCTGGTCCAGCTTCACCCCGTGGCCCTTGAGCAGGGGGCCTGTCTGCACCTGGATCGGGCCGCTGCGGAGCTCCACCCGCTCCATCGGCAAGCCGGCAAACTCCACCCCGACGGCCACCAGGCTGACCCCCTCCAGTCGGCCCCTGAGCAACTGCAGGGCGGAGCCATGCAACTGGAGGTCCAGCTGGTCAACCGCGTCACATTGCTGCTTGATCCAGAACTGCAGGCCGGAGGCCAGCAGTTGCAGCAACGGTCCCGATCCTGGAGGCATGGCTGTTCCTGGAGGAGTAGCTGTCATGGCTGGCCATCTCGGAGCTGCTGCCAGGCCAGGGCCACGGCAGCGGGTTGGTCGATGTGGGGCAGGTGGCCGCACGCGTCCAGTTCCTGAACCCGATCCCCCAACAGGGCCAGGGCCGCCCGTTTCTGGGGCGGCCTCAAGATGCGATCCTGCTGGCCCCAAAGCACCTGCATGGGCTGGAGGGGCAGGGGGCTGCCGCAGCCTGCGAAGCCGCCACTGCGGGCGAAGGCTCCTAGGGCGTGGGCCCAGCCGGGACTGGCCAGGTGCAGGGAGGCGATTTCCAGTTCGGCCGGCCCCACGTCCCGATCCGGATCGGCGAAGGCACTGCGGCAGAGGCCGCGGCGCACCCCCGGGAGGGCTAAAAAACGCACCCCCAGGCCATCAAGCAGGGGCGGCACCGGCATGGGCCGGCCGGTGAGGCCGGCTGGAGCCAATAACAACAGACGTGCAATGGCCTGGGGCTGGCGGCGGGCCAGCTCCACGGCCACCGAGCCACCCATGGAGGCGCCAATCAGGCCGATCGGGTCTGGGTTTGTGGCGCGGATCCGGGCCAGCAGGGCCTCCAGATGGGCCAGCACCCCCTTGGGGCTGTAGTCGGCGTCCGCGGGCCGGGGGGTGAACCCAAAGCCGAAGAGGTCAGGGATGACCAGCTGGTGGTCCGGGGCTAGCAGCGGCACCAGGCGCCGGAATTCCAGAAAGCAGCTGTCAAAGCCGTGCAAGAGCAGCAGCGGCGGGCCCTGGCCGACCACCGCCACGGGCCAGCTCTCGGCAGCGGAGCCAGCCAGCACCGGCAGGTCCCACCACTGCACGGCCGCCGCCAGGCTGCGCCCAAGGGGATCGAGCAGCTGGGCGGCGGCGTCGCGAACCAGCTGCTGCTGGCGGCTGGGGGGCGGGGAAACGGCAACCAAGGGCTTTAGGCCTGACGGGGGGCTGGTGCCGGGAGGGCGGTGGTGCTGACCAGGGCGGTAAGCAGGTCGTCGCGGTTGACGCTAAAGGGCAAGTTGTGGAGGTCGGAATCTGGGCGACAGGCGAACTCGCCCACCTGTCTCAAGTCGTTGAGGGTCGCATCGGCCAGACCGAGATCGGCCAGATCCACCGGGATGGCCAGCTCACGGAAGAAGGGCAACAGCTGGCGTCGGGCCTGGGCCGCCAGCAGGTTGCCCCCCACCAGTTCTTCCAGGCGCAGCTGCACCAGGATGCCGAAGCCCACCTTTTCGCCGTGCAGCACCCCATGGGTCTGGGCCAGCTGGGTGAGGCCGTTATGAATGGCGTGGGCAGCCACGGTGCGGCAGCGGGCCCCGCCCAGGCCGCCGATCAGGCCGGCGGTGAGGGCCGAAGCTTCGGCCACCCGGGCCCAGGTTTCACTGCCGGGGGCCTTCATGGCGCCCTGGCCTTCAAGCAGCAGCAGGTCCCGCAACAGGCGGGCCTGTTGCACGGCCTGCTGCACCAGGCCGTCGCTGCTTTCGCCGCTGCTCACCGAAGCCTCGTACCACTTAGCCATGGCATCGGCGATGCCACTGGCCAGGGTGCGCGCCGGCGCCTGGGCCACCAGATCGTGGTCAAAGATCAGCAGATCGGGGCAACGATCGAGGGCCACATCGCCACGGAAAGCCCCCTGGGGCGAATACAGATTGGCCAGGGCCGTCCAGCCAGCGCAGGTAGCCGCGCTGGTGGGCACGGTGATGCAGGGAAGCCCCAGGCGATGGGCCAGGAGTTTGCCGGCATCGAGCACCTTGCCGCCGCCGATGGCGATCACGCCATCGCAGGCGGCCTGGCTGGCCCGGGGCGCAAGGGCCTGCAGATCCTCCTCGCAGCAATCAAACCGCAGCTCCGCGGCCAGGGGCTGCAGCCCTTGGGCTGCCAAGTCGGCCAGCAGTTCGGCCCGCACTGGGGCCGTGGCGACACTTCGACCGAGTACCAGGGGCTGGGTGCACAGGCCTTGGATCGCTCCCTGGGCTTCCTGCCAGGCCTGGCCACCGCGCAGCACCCGGGCTGGAGCGATGGCATTCAGGGTGCAGCGGGGGCCCATAGACGCCTGCAGGATGAAGGACCACCATAGAAGCGGCTTTTAGACCCGCACAAATGGCGTCTCCCTACCAACCGTCGCTATTGCGGCTGGTCCATGGTCTCACCGGCATCGGCGTGCTCGGGGCCTGGGTCAGTGGTGTCCTGATCTACAGCGCCTACGACGGCCGCTGGGGCAAGTTGCCCTTCCAGCCCCCGGGCGACTGGATCGAATGGCACGGACACTTGGGCCTGGTGTTGTTGGTGCCGGCGATCGGCCTGGCCCTCTACTCCTTCAGCCTCGGTCGCCAGCGGTTGGGCCGGGCCAGCAACGCCATGCCCCTGATCGCCCTGGCGCTCACCCTGGTTAGCGGGATGTTTATGGAGGGGGACTGGCTCGAAGAGGGCCATTTGCAGGCCACCGTTTACAGCCTCCATCTCACCGGCTGGTTGCTGCTCAGCCTGTCGTTGCTAGCCCACCTGGCCGGGTTGCTGCGCCGCGGTGGCTGGCCCCTGGCCGGCTCGATCGTCAGCCTGGCGGTGCGTCCTGGCGATGGCCCTGGAGCCTGGCCAGCCCAGCTGTGGACCTACCTGCGGCGGACGCGCCACTGAGTCGGGTCCCTGAGATCGGGCAACTGAGTCCGGCAACTGAGTCCGGCAACTGAGATCGGGGAACTGAGTCCCGCCTGAGTCGCCCCTGAATCCCCCCGAATCCGGCCCCTGGACTCTGCCCCTGCCCCATCCCCGCGACTCCCTGAGGCGGGCCTTTCCCTGGTCGAAGTCCGCTCCCCAACTGGGGCCTAAACTCCAACCACCACAAGGGGGCAACCCGTCGTTGCAGCGATGACCATCAAAGTCGGCATTAACGGATTTGGTCGCATTGGTCGCCTGGTCTTTCGCCGGGCCTGCACCCTGGCCAACGTGGAGGTTGTGGCGATCAACGATCTGATCGACGTTGATTACATCGCCTACATGCTCAAGTACGACTCCACCCATGGCCGCTTCGATGGCGATGTGCGGGTCGAAAATGGCCAGTTGGTGGTCAATGGCAAGGCGATTCGCATCACCGGCGAGCGCAATCCCGCCGACCTGCGCTGGAACGAGGTCGGGGTCGACACCGTGCTCGAATCCACCGGCCTGTTCCTCACCGATGCCACCGCCCGGGCCCACCTTCAGGCCGGTGCCCGCCGGGTGGTGATGTCGGCGCCGTCGAAAGACGACACCCCGATCTTCGTGATGGGCGTCAATCACACCACCTACGCCGGCCAGGAGATCGTCTCCAACGCCTCTTGCACCACCAACTGCCTGGCCCCCATGGCCAAGGTGCTGCACGACAACTTCGGGATTGTCTCGGGCTTGATGACCACGGTCCATGCCACCACCGCCACTCAGAAAACCGTCGATGGTCCGTCGGTGAAGGATTGGCGCGGTGGCCGCGGCGCTGCCCAGAACATCATTCCCTCCTCCACCGGGGCCGCCAAGGCCGTGGGCCGGGTGATCCCGGAACTCAACGGCAAGCTCACCGGCATGGCCTTCCGGGTGCCCACCCCCAACGTGTCGGTGGTTGATCTCACCGTGAACCTGGCGAGCCCGGCCAGCTACGACCAAATCAAGGCGGCGATGAGGGCGGCATCTGAGGGCCCCATGGCTGGGATCCTGGGCTACACCGAGGATGAGGTGGTCTCCACCGATTTTCTTGGCGAGTCCTGCACCTCCGTGTTTGATGCGGGTGCCGGCATTGCCCTCACCGACACCTTCGTCAAGTTGGTGGCTTGGTACGACAACGAGTGGGGCTACTCCTGTAAGTGCCTCGACCTGATCGAGCACATGGCCAGCCACAGCTGAGCGTCCAGCCTGGTTCTGCCGTCCCAAGGAGGGGGATGGGGCTTGGCTCGCTAGCTCCATTTCCCCAGATTCCAGGGAGCGGCCCCCGTGCACCAGCCTGGTCACCAGCCAGCGTCCCCAGCGAATCCGTGGCGGGCTGCTGCAGACGGAGCTAATCAAGGAGAGACCTGACCGCCAGGACGTTTTCTGTGGAGGAGAGCCCGATCACCCCCCATGCGGGCCCGATCATCGATCCCGATGGCAACCTCACCTATATCGGTGATGACGGTCGCCGCTATGTGGTGGGCCCGGTGCCCGAGGGCGATGAGGCCAGTGTCGATCGCGTCATGGAGTTGCTGCGCGGCGGCAATGGCCTGTTCAAGAGCATTGAGAGCCTCTCCAGGCGTTGGCTGGAAACGGTCAGTGGCACGTACCTGGAACGGCGTGCGGCCTTGGTGTTGCTGCTGACCACCCTGGAAACGGCCCTTGAAGACGGCGAAGAGGAGTTCGGCGAAGGGCCCTGAGCGCCGGGCTGGCAAAGGGGCGTTCGCTCTGGGTGGCTGCCTGGGTCCCGACCCAGCCCTGCCTTGATGGGTTACTAGCCAAGTGCGAGGAGGAGGTGGTAAGGTTTTGGACTGCGCAGGAGCGAGAGGGTTCACCCCCTGGAGCTGCTGTTAGCGGGATCTCTGAGGTGCCGAAGGGCGTTGATGA
>CAINZT010000165.1 GCA_903855705.1 uncultured Synechococcus sp. | reverse complement strand
TATCAAGGTCCATTCCCAGGCGCTCGACTTGCAACAGGGTCTTTCCCTAAAGGCTCGATTCAGGTGACAACCCTGGGCCGGCGGGACCCCATGGACGGTCACCCCCATCCCCCAACGGTGACACCCGGTTAGAAACGACCTTGCCCTTGAGGCATAATGCCGCAAAATGCCTCAGATTCCAGCAGCGATCCCGATGTCACCGTCATGGGCGTTAACCTATCTTCAGCGACCCCATTCCGGACGATCAGCTATTCAAAATAACAACTCCCTTACTGAGCCACTATCAGAGATTTACCGCCTCTCGTGAGGCCCTTGATTCACTGCTGACCTGATCCCATAAGGACCAGGTCTCACCCGAGCTGCTCGCCAACACGCTCGTCAATCCAGCCCCAATCGCCCCCCAGCCTGTCCCACCCAGACTCTGAAGCGATCCCCTTCCAGCTCCAGCCCAAAAGGCGACTCCGCCAGCTCCCATACCCATGCCATGACCCAGGCCGCTTCCCATCCCCTGCTCAGCGATCATCCGGCGTTTGTCGCCCTCTCCGCTCCGGGACAACGGCGCCTACAGGAGGCCAGCAGCCAACGCAGCTACGGCCCTGGCCAGCTGCTCTGCAGTGGGGCCCTGATCCCCAGCGAGGTGTTGCTGCTCGTGTCCGGTGAGGCGCGGCTGCTGGCGCGCTCGGATGGACGCCTGCGCACGGTTGCCAAATTGGGGCCCGGCGAGCTGGTGGGGCTGGCCTCCCTGCTGCGGGCCGCCCCCTGTGAGGAAGTGAGCGCCTCCCTGGGGGTTGAGGTGATCGTGCTGCCCGATCATCTGGTGCTGGAGCTGGTCCAGAACGAGCAGGGTTTCGCAGCCTGGTGTGCCGACCACCTGTTCAGCGCCGAGTTGGTGAGCCTGATCGCCCTCCAGTTGGAGCGACGCCCCCAGGGAACGGGTGCGTTGAGCGCCCTGCTCGCCCGGGCCCAACAGGGCGCCCGGCTGGTGCCCGCCACCGAGGCCGGCCTGGCCGAACTGCCGCCATCGATGCAGTTGCTCGTCGCCAGCCACAATGTCGAATCCCACCCCCTAGGCGCCCGTCTCGATCCAGCCAGTGGGGTGCCCAAAAGCCTGCCGCCCTTGCCGCCCCGGCTGATCGCCCTGCCGCTCAACCTGTTCGATGCGGCCCCCGTTGCTGAGGCCACGGCTCCAGGGCAAGGGGGGAGTGGCGCCAACAGCCTGCCCTCCGGCGACGACCTGGCCAGGGCCGATGAGGTGACCTACGCCGAAGCCGTGGCCTTGCCGCCCCTGGCCTCCGGCCTGGAATTGGGCCAGCGGGATCGGCCCAGCTTCACCCTGCTGCGGGGCAATGGCCCCCTCGAGGAAACCCTGGCCTGCTTCCAGATGCTGGCCGCCGAACTGAAGCTGCCCTTCCGGCGGGATGCGATCGACAAGATCCTGCGCGATGCCCTGCGCCGCGGCCAGACCCCCGACCTGCAACTCTGCGGCAACATCGCCGCCCTGATGGGCTTGCATGTCAGTGGCGTCAAGGTGCCCGCCAACCAGGGATCCCGGCTGCAAACCCCAGCCCTAATTCCCTGGCAGGGGGGATTTGCGGTGGTTCGCAGCTCCAATGCCCGCGGCCTGTTGTTGGCCTCACCGCGGGAGGGCTGGATCGAACTCCCCCCCAACCAAATTGAGGAGGCCTTCCCGGAGGGCATTGAATTACTGCTGCTGGAGCGCAGCAACAGCAGCCAGGAAGAACGCTTCAATTTCAGCTGGTTCTGGCCTGCCCTAAAGCGTTACCGCGGCGTGCTCACCCAGGTGTTAATCGCCTCGTTTGTGGTGCAGCTGTTCAGCCTGGCCAACCCCCTTTTGATCCAGGTGATCATCGACAAGGTGATCAACCAGCGCAGCCTCGACACCCTGCAGGTGTTGGGATTTGCCCTGGTGGTGGTCACCCTGATGGAGGGCATTATCGGCGCGCTGCGCACCTTCCTGTTTACCGAAACCACCAATCGCATCGACCTGCGGCTGGGTTCGGAGGTGATCGACCACCTGCTGCGTTTGCCACTTAGCTACTTCGATCGCCGGCCGGTGGGGGAACTGGGAACCCGCATCGCCGAACTCGAAAAGATTCGTAGCTTCCTCACCGGCCAGGCCCTCACCACCTTGCTGGATACGGCCTTCTCGGTGATCTACATCGTTGTGATGGTGTTCTACAGCCTGTTACTCACGGCCATTGCCCTGAGTGTGTTGCCGATCCAAATCGGCCTCACGATCATCGGGGCGCCCCTGTTTAGACGTCAATATCGTGATGCCGCCCAAGAAAACGCCCGCACCCAAAGCCACCTTGTTGAAGTGCTGACTGGCATCCAAACGGTGAAGGCCCAGAACGTTGAGATGATCAGCCGCTGGAAATGGCAAGATTTCTATAGCAAATACATCTCGCGCACCTTCGAGAAAACGATCACCGGCACGGCCCTCACCGAAACCTCCCAGGTGTTGCAGAAGCTCTCCCAGCTGTTGGTGCTTTGGGTGGGCGCCTCCATGGTGCTGAAGGGGGAGTTGAGCCTGGGGCAACTGATCGCCTTCCGCATCATTTCCGGCTACGTCACCCAGCCCCTGCTGCGCCTCTCCGGCATCTGGCAAAACATCCAGGAGCTGAAGGTGTCGTTTGAGCGGCTGGCCGATGTGGTGGATACCCCTGAAGAATCGGACGACAGTGACAAGCAGAAAATTCCACTGCCCCCCATCCAAGGCGAAGTGAAATTTGAGGATATCTGCTTCTCCTTCAATCCATCCGCGCCCCAAGTACTCCGCCACATCGATCTGCTTATCCCGGCAGGAACCTTTGTGGGCGTGGTTGGCCAAAGCGGTAGCGGCAAGAGCACCCTCACCAAGATGCTGCCGCGCCTCTATGCACCCACGGGCGGCCGCATTCTCATCGATGGCTACGACATCGATAAAGTGGAGCTCTATTCCCTGCGTCGCCAGATCGGCATGGTTCCCCAGGAGCCCCTGCTATTCAGCGGCACGGTGGCAGAAAACATCGCCCTCACCGATCCCGATGCCAGCAGCGACGCCATCATGCAGGCGGCCCGCCTGGCCTGCGCCCATGACTTCATCATGGAATTGCCGAGCGGCTACAGCAGTGGGGTTGGGGAACGGGGCGCCGGCCTCTCCGGTGGCCAGCGCCAACGGTTGGCCCTGGCTCGCACCCTGCTCAGCAATCCCCGGCTACTGATTCTCGATGAGGCCACCAGCGCCCTCGATTACGACACCGAACGGCGGGTCTGCGACAACCTGCTCGACAACCTTGACCACTGCACGGTGTTCTTCATCACCCACAGACTGTCCACCATTCGCCGCGCCCAACTGATCGTGATGATGCATGAAGGCGCCATCGTTGAAACCGGCACCCACGATGAGCTGATTGAACGCCGCGGCCGCTACTACGCCCTTTATTGCCAACAGGAGGTTGCCTGATGTCCCCAGTGAATAAGCCCGGCGCCATCGTGCGCGCTGCCCAAAATGCGCTGGAAAGACGGGTGCAAAGCAGCCATGAAGAAATGGTGTTGCAGCAATCCAACTTTCTGGCCAAGACGATCACCTGGGCCCTGATTGCAACCACCGGCTCGGCCCTGGCCTGGCTGGCCTTTGCCAAAACTGATGAGGTGCTAATCGCCACTGGCAAACTCCAGCCAATCGGCGATGTCAAGGTCGTGCAAATGCCGGTAGGCGGCGTGCTCCAAACCATGCTTGTCAAGGACGGCGAACGGGTGAAGAAGGGTCAGGTGTTGCTGCGGCTCGATAACGAGGCCAGCCTTGATCGCCAGGCCCGCACTAGGCAGTCGATCGCCGCTAAGGAGCAGCAGCTGGCCCTCAAGAAGGTTGAGCTGGATCGCTATCTCAACCTCAACGAAACCGAGCAGGCCGTTCTCAAGCAGAATCTCGGCTTAGAAAAGGAGATTCTCGATCGGCTCGAGGCCCTCAAAAAAGTGGGCGCCTCCGCAGAATTGCAATACCTGCAACAACGCAACAAGGTGCGTGAGGTTGAAGGAGAGATTGCTAAGAGCCGGGTCGATCGCCTGAGGCAACTGGCGATTTTGCAACAGGCTGTTGAGCAGCTCAATGGCGAATTGGCAGAATTGCGCAGCAAGCTCACTGAGCTTGATGTCAACATCCGCTACCAGGACATCCGCTCCCCGGTCGATGGGGTGGTGTTTGATCTGAAGCCCACGGGGGTTGGCTTTGTGGCCCAGGGCAGTGAGCCGGTGATGAAGATCGTGCCCTATGACGCCCTGCAGGCCAAGGTGGAGATCGAGAGCAAGGACATTGGCTTTGTGAAAGTGGGCAAGCCCGTGGACATCAGCATCGACTCCTTCCCCTCAAACGACTTCGGCGTGGTGGAAGGAACGGTGAAATCCTTTGGATCGGATGCCCTTCCCCCGGATGAGCAACACAAAACCTATCGATTCCCGGCCATGATTGCCCTCAATTCCCAGCAGTTAAAGTTGAAAACCGGTAAGCCTTTGGAGTTAAAAGTGGGCATGTCTCTCACGGCCAACATCAAGCTGCGCAAGGTGACCTGGCTGCAATTGCTGCTCGGCGAATTTAAGGATAAAACCGATTCCTTGAAGCAGCTCTAAAACAACCCGTCAATGCAATCACCAGCCATTGCAATCGCCAGGCAATCCTGAACGGATGGCCTGGCGATTTTTCATGGTGCGGCGACCTCGAAAGGGTCAGGTGACCGCAGCCGGGGGATGGAGAACCAGCCGCCGGACTGAACGCGACCGCTCAGAGCTGGATGGCCTGTTCGTCCTCGAAACACCAAACCCAGCGCTCGCCCGGTTCAATCCCCCGGATCACCGGGTGGCCCGTGTGGCGGTAATGGGCGGTGGCATGGCGGTTCTTGGAGGAATCGCAGCAGCCGATATGGCCGCATTCCAGGCAGAGGCGCAGATGCACCCAGCTATCTCCGAGGGCCAGGCATTCCTTACAAACATGGTTGGCCGGTTCCGGCAGTTCCGTAATCGCGGCGAGGTGCTCGCAGGGGCGGCGTCCGGAAGGGGCCATTAGGGGTAGGAACGTGGGGCAGAACCCATTCAAGCGTGATTGTTGGCCCATTCAGCCGGCGGGCGATGTTCAGCCGCAGGCTCCGCCAAAGGGCCTAAGGCGACGCTTAGCGTGCGGCCAACCGCGCCTCACCTAGGGATGCAGCCCGATCACCCGGCCCAGCTCCAGGGCAGCAGCCTGCCGTTGGCCGGCGATCGGGACGCCACCGCCGGCGGAGCTCCCCAGGGCCCAAGCCAGGCCAGCAAGGGACTGAGCTGGCAGTGCATCAGTGGCTGCGGAGCCTGCTGCCGGCTCGATCCAGGCGAACGCCCCGAAGCCCTGGAAGCCTTAGGCGCCGAGGACCAGGAGCTCTATCTCTCGATGGTGGGAGCCGATGGCTGGTGTCGCCACTACGACACGGGTGGCCAACGCTGTCGCATCTATGAAAACCGGCCCCGCTTCTGCCGCGTGACCAACTTGGCCAGCATCTTTGCGGTAGCCGAAGCGGAGGCCAATGACTTTGCCATCGCCTGCTGCCGCCAACAGATCCGCAGCGAACATGGCGGCCGTGGCAAGGTGCTCAGACGGTTCGAACGGGCCTTGCGCCAGCCGCCGACCCCTTTGGCCTGAGCCCTTCCGCCCCTCGCCAGCCCGACGCCCGCTCCATGGCCCAGGACCCCCAGCCCCCTGCAGAAACCTCCCCTGGGGAGGTCCATCCCGAGCCAGAACTTGGGGTGGGCGAGGTCTCGGCTCGGGATTCCCAGGCGGACCCGGGCGCCAAAGCCGACCCGACCACCTTTCTGTCGGTGTTTCTCGCCACCTTCAGCACGGTCTTTCTGGCGGAACTGGGCGACAAGACCCAGCTGGCCGCCTTGCTGCTCTCGGCGCAATCGGGCCGGCCGGTGATCGTGTTCTTGGGAGCCTCCCTGGCCCTGATCTGCTCCAGCCTGGTGGGGGTGCTGCTGGGCCGGTGGCTAGCCCGCTTCATCCCGGCCCAGCTGCTGGAACGGCTGGCCGGCATTTTGATGGTGGCGCTGGGCCTCTGGCTGGGGCGCCAGGCGGTGCTGAGCTTCCTTCCCGTCAGTGACCTGGCCATAGGCCAGCTGCCCCTTCCCTAGCCGCCAGGCCCCAACCCCAGACCCTCTCCCCAGACCTTCCGCCCATTCGCCCCTTGGAACTCCCCCTACTGGTCTCCACCTTTGCCACGGTGTTCCTGGCCGAACTGGGCGATAAAACCCAGCTGGCCATCGTCACGATCAGCGGCACCTCCAACCGCAGCGGCGCCGTGTTCGCCGGCAGTGCCCTGGCCCTAGTTTTGGCCAGCCTGTTGGGGGCTGGTGCCGGCGGCTCCCTCTCCAGCGTGATCCCGGCCAATGCCCTGCAGCTGGCCGCCTCGGTGGGCTTTCTGGTGATCGGTCTGCGGCTGGTGATCAAGGCCGGCCAGAGCGAAGCCCAAGAAGCCGACTGAGGGCAAACGGGCCCGGAGCCCCCCGCCCTTGGGAGCCCCCAGCCGGTGGCTGCCTAGAGTCATGGAAATCTCACCTCCCCCAGGGCCCCGCTGCACGCCCCGGCGGGCGGGCTTTCCCCCGCTGCACCCCGTCTCCCGATGAAGTTCTCGGTCGCTGACCTGCTCGACCAGCTCCCAGGCCAGGAGCCCCTGCCCATCGCCAAGCTGGAAAAAGCGCTTGGCCTCTCAGGCGCTGCTGACAAGGACCTCCTGCGCATCGCCCTCACCGGCCTGGGTCGGGTGGGGGTGCTGACGGAAGAGGAGGACGGCATTGCCCGCACGAGCGACGCGGGCCTGATCGAGGCACGCCTGCGCTGCAGCAGCAAGGGCTTCTGCTTTGCCCTGCGTGACGACGGCGAAGAAGATATTTATATCCGCGATCACCAGCTCAACCATGCCTGGAATGGCGACCGGGTGCTGGTGCGCATCACCCGCGAAGGCGGTCGGCGCCGCTCTCCCGAAGGGAGCATCCAGTGCATCCTCAAGCGCCACACCACCAGCCTGCTCGCCCAGGTGGAGCAGCAAAACGATCGCCTCGTGGCTGTGCCCCTCGACGATCGCCTGCTGACCGCGGTGGAATTGCCCGCCGCCGATGGGGTGCACCTCAATCCACCCCAGGAGGCGGTGGTGGAGGTGCGGGTAGACCGCTATCCGGTGGCCCAGCTGGCACCCCAAGGCCATGTGGCCCGCAGCTTGGCGATCCATGCCGGCGAGGAAGCCGATCGCGACCTGCTGCTCACCAAGCATGGGCTGCATGACCGTCCGGCCGCGCCGCGGTCCACCCCGAAGGCCCTGGCCGACAAGGACCGGGACGATCTCACCGGCCTGCCCACCCTGGTGCTGGGCGGTTGGGTGGGCAGCGACGCGCCGATCCTGCCGGCCGTCTCCCTGGAGGAGAGCGAAACGGGCCTGCGCCTCTGGATCCATGCCCCGGCGGTGGCGGAACGGCTGAGCGCTGGCGGCCCCCTGGATCTCTGGCTGCGGGAGCAGGCTGAAGCCCTTTGCGTCGGGCGGGCCTGGTTGCCCCTGTTACCCAATGCCCTCAGCAAGGCGGCGGCCTTCGCCCCAGGCCAGAGCGAAGCGGCCCTGTCGGTGGCCCTCGATCTGGACGCCGATGGCTCCCTGCAGCATTTCCGGTTCTGCCGCAGCCGCATCCGCCCCGATGGCTTGGTCGACGGGGCAGTGCTGCAGGCCCTCGCTGAGCGCAAACCGAAGAGCCGCACCGTGCCGGCGGCCCTCAAAGGCATCAAGGACCAACTCCCCCTGCTTGAGAGCCTGATCGCCCTGGCCGGCCAGCTTCGCGACCAGCGCCTGGCGGCCGGCTCCCTCGATCTCGATCTGCCAACCCCGGCGATTGAAAGCCTGGGCGACCTGCAGGCCCTCGATCCCGACCTGGCCCGGGAAGGCTGGCTGCCCCGCTTCGAGGCCAGCCAGGCCACGGCCCTGCTGCGGGAACTGACCTTGCCGGCCCACCGGGCCCTAGGCCAACACCTGGCGTCCCTGGAATTGCCTGCCCTGTTCGCGATCAACCCGGCGCCGGATGCGGAGGACGTCAATGAGGTGGCCAAGGCGGCCCTGGCCCTGGAGATCCCCCTGGAGCTTTCTGCCGATGGCAACGCCAGCGCCCAGGAGCTGGCCAGCGCCTTCGCCGGCACGGACCGGGCCCGGGTGCTGCAGCAGCAGCTCTGTGACACCGTGCGGCCCGTGAGCCTGGCCGCCGAACCGGGCCCGAACCAGTTGGCCGGCGAACCGCGGGCCCTTGCTCCCTGGTGTTTCGCCTCCCTCCATTACGCCGACCTCTGGAACCAGCAACTGCTGGTGTTGCTCCTAGGCGAAGGCAAGGACCGGCCCTCGGTGCGCCACAAGACCCGGGTCGACCTGGCCTCCGATAGCTGCCACGGCACGATCGACTGGCCCCTGCTGGCCCCCAGCCAGCTCAACCCCTTCCAGGAGGCCCGCAGCGAGGCCCTGATCCAGCGGCTCAATGCCCGCTCCCGCTTTGTCCAGGAGCTGCGGCTCGACACCCTGGCCATGGCCCAGGCCCGGGAGGCCGAACCCCTGGTCGGCAACACCCTGCAGGGGGTGATCAGCGGTGTCCAGAGCTACGGCTTCTTTGTGGAGGTGCCCCCCAGCCAGGTGGAGGGTTTGGTGCATGTCAGTTCCCTGGTGGACGACTGGTACGAGTACCGCTCGCGCCAAAACCGGCTCGTGGGCCGCAAGAATCGCCGCACCTTCATGCTGGGCGACCGGGTGGAGGTGGTGATCCAGAAGGTGGATGTGCTGCGACACCAGATCGATCTCGCCGTGGTGCTGGCCGAAGACGATGGCGCGGAATCCGCTGCTGATGGGGCCGCTGACGCCGACCCATCAGCGGGATCAACCGCCGAATTCGGGGCAGGGTCGCCCGCCACCGATGCCAGTGACCTCGCGCCGGCTGAGCGGCCTGAGGCCGAGGACAGCGTCCAGCCCGTCAGCCTCAGCGAGGGCTGAGGCCATGGCTCCCCTGGTGCTGGCCGTGTCCGGTGCCTCGGGCCAACCCCTGGCCCAACGGGCCCTCCAGCTGTTGCTCGAGGCCGGCGAACAGGTTGAGCTGGTCACCAGCCGCGGCGCGATCACGGTCTGGCAGGCAGAGCTGGGCATCCGGGTGCCGACCGACCCCAGGGCCCAGGAAGCCTTTTGGCGCGAACGCACCGGCACCGAGAGCGGCGAACTGCACTGCCACCGCTGGAACGACCAGGCGGCGGCCATCGCCAGCGGCAGTTTTCGCACCCGGGGCATGGTGATCCTGCCGGCGAGCATGGGCAGCGTCGGCCGCATTGCCGCCGGGGTGGCCACCGACCTGCTGGAGCGGGCCGCCGACGTTCACCTCAAAGAGGGGCGCCCCCTGGTGATCGCCCCTCGGGAGCTGCCCTGGAGCCTGATCCACCTGCGCAACCTCACCGCCCTGGCCGAGGCCGGCGCCCGGATCGCCCCGCCGGTACCCGCCTGGTATCACCGCCCCACCACGATCGAGCAGATGGTTGATTTCCTCGTGATCCGGGTGTTCGATTGCCTGGGCTACGACCTCGGCAAGCTGCAGCGCTGGCAGGGGCCCCTCGACGCAAGCTCACCACCTTGATGCCCCCCGCGATTTTGCTGCGCCGTCTGTTGCTACTGCCCCTGCTGGCGCCCCTTCTGGCCGTGCTGCTGGTGGGGGCGATCAATCCCAGGCCCTGGGTGGGGCTGCGGCTGTTGATCTGGCGCACGCCCGAATGGACCATCGGCAGCTGGCTGGCCCTGGCCGCTGGGGGCGGCGGTGCCCTCAGCGCCACGGCCACGGCCCTGGCGCTCCAGGCCGGCGCCACCAGCACCCGACGCCAGCTGCATCGCCCCATCCCCGAGCAGCGTTCTCGGCGAGTCTGGCCCTGGGGCCGGGGCGAGAGCCAAGCGGACGGCCCGGCGGAAGCCTGGGTGGATGGGCCTGGCCAGGAGCCCGCGCCGGCCTGGGGCCGGGCCAACCGGGAAGCGCCAGGGGGGCCCTGGCCGGGGCAAACCTCGGCGGGGCCGAGTCGCCATCCGGCCGAACCGCCGCCCACCCTCTCGGTGCCCTTTCGGGTGATCCGCCGCGGCACGGCCCCTCCCGCCGATGCCGGCAGGGCGCCTGACGAGACCCGGGCCACCGGGACCAGGACAGCCGGGACCAACGGCTGGAGCCAAGCCGGGCCCCAGCCAGCAGCCGAAGCCGCAGAGCCGGGGACCCGCCAGGGCCTCTGGCCCCTGAGAAACCGCCGCCAGGCCCAGCCGGACCAGGCCCTTCAAGGCCCAAGCCCCTCAGACCCGGCGGCCGTTGATCGCAGCTGGCAACTGGACCAAGACGCGGATTGGTGAGACCCAGACCCTGACATGAAGCAAAGATTGTGGCTTGAAGCAAAGTTCTTGGCTTGAAACCAAATCCCTGGCCTGAAGCCAACTCCCTGGGGTGAGACCCAGACCCGGGATGGAGGACTTGGATGGGCCGAGGTGGTGAGGGGAGGCCTCCGCTGCCTACAGTTCAGCCAGCGTTATGCCTGAGGCCTGAGCCGGTGACTGACTCCGCCACCCCCGCGCCCCAGAACGACAGCCCGGCCCCTCAAGCCAGCCCGGCCGCCAAGGGCCCACAGGCCACTGGGCCTGCGGCCGCAGCCGCTCCCGCAGCCAAGCCCAAACCGCCAGCCCCGGAGGAGCAGCCCTTCGGCCAATTTGTACCCCAACTGCTACTGCCTGCCTTGGCCAAGGAGATCCAGGCTTACGGAGGCGGAGCGGTCGAGCTGAGCTTTGAGCCGGGGCCCATGCCGGTGGTGGGCAGCCCCTGTTCGATGGTGAAGGGAACCTTTCCCGGCGGCCGCCGCTTCTGGCTCTGTTTCACCGCCGAGGACATCGGCTCGGCCAAGACGATTGCCCTAGCCGAAACGGGCGCCGAGGCCAGCCTGCTGGAATCGTTCCTGATCGATGAAAAGAAAATGACCCTGGCCCTGCTGGTGTCGAGGGTGGTGTCCCGGCTCAATGGCCAGAAGTGGCTGGGGGCCAATTGAGCCCAGGCCCCACCCGGGCAGACGACTGACCGGGGTGGGGCCCAGCCCTTAGCAACCAGGCTTAACAGCGCCACCAGTGACGACCTGACGGCCCCTACCATGGGGCCAAATCCTGCTGCCGCGCTGCCCGATGGTGCCCCCCACCGCCACCGCCCTGCCCACCACGGGCCCGACGCTCGGCACCCCCGACGCCCCTGTGACCAAGGCGCCGGTCAAGGACACGATCCTGACCCCCCGCTTCTACACCACAGACTTCGACGCCATGGC
>CAINZT010000164.1 GCA_903855705.1 uncultured Synechococcus sp. | reverse complement strand
TGAAACGCAGCAGCGGCGACGATAGTTGGGGGGTAGCCCCCTGCAAAAATAGCTCGATGCCAGGTAAAACTTTTGCTCTAATGCCGCGTTGATCCGCTGGATCGGCAGGCCACGAAAAGCCACCCCTTGGGGTGGCTTTTTGTTGGCGGGGTTGGGGCACCTTTACATCCGGAGATCGCTGCCTAAGGAGGCTCGCGGCAGGGTCGTTTCCCAGAGCCTCCCTAGCTGTCTACTGAATCAAGACACGTTCAGATCTGTGGCCTGCAAGGGAATGGTCAGCGTGATAAAAAGAGGTTAATGGTAGGCGCTTTGTCTGAGCTTTATTGTTTGCATTTTTCATTATTTTGGGCGCTTACGGAGTAAGGGTGATGCAATTGCAAGCCTTATGAGTGGATTTTGTTTGCATTTGTGGTTGGCATGTTAAAGGGTCATGGTCCTGGTCCTGGTCCTGGTCCTGCCTTTTTGTTGCTTCTGAAAGAATTCGGACACCGTTGCGTTATTTGGCCTGCCCTTGATGCTCCCTGAGGCTGGTGCGTCCGCCCACGGGCTTTGTTGCTGCGAGAAAGCGTGGAGCGGAACGGCTTTGTCAGCACATTTATGTAGGGTCGTCCTTGGGAGCGCCTGCAGTTCCAATTGAGCCTATAACCCCAGCCAGGAAAAAGCCCCGCCAGTGCCCCCTCAAGCAAGGGACCACCGACGGGGCGCTGGCGAACCGAACGGAGCCTCAGGCACTCGCTCAGACGATCAAGTTTCCGTTGGTGCCCAGTTGACTGGCCTCCACTCCGGCGAGCAGCACCTGCTGGGCGTTGAAGCCCAACTCGATCAGCGCCCCGGCGGGACTAGCCACCGCATGGGCGCCATTGGCCTCACCCCAGAAGCCCCGTAGGTCGATCAGATCGTGGCGGCTGTCAAAGCCTTCGATCGTCAGCTGGCGGCCCCAGGCGTAGGAGAGCTTGAAGGTTTCAGCGAGGGACTCGCTGGCCACCAAGCGGGTCACACCGCTGGCCACGCTGATCACCTGCGCTCCCATCGGGTTGGTGAGGGGGTCCGCTGGAGTCAGCGCCCCTGATCCACTGCCACTGGGGGGGCTTCCAGTCATTCCACCACTGGTGCTGCCGCCAAAGCCAGTTGTGGTGCCCCCGCTTCCCCCGCCAATGATGGGGTCGCTGCTGCTGCCCGAGGGGCTGCTTGGGCCGGAGTCAGCCGTTCCGGGCGTTGGGATGGGTGATGGGCTTGTCGCCGGGATTGGCGTGGGAGCCGGGGCTGGCCCCACCAGCAGATCGGCGGCCGTCACGGTGGAGCCAACCGGGATCGCCCCTTGCACATAGGAGCTGGCCGAGGCGCCAGCGGCAAGGCCCAGGCCCCAGCTCGGTGGCCTCAGGGTCACCAGCCAGCTGCCATCGGCGAGCTGGCTTTGGCTCACGGAGAAATCGCTGATGTTGCGCAATGGGTAGCGGCTGATCAAGCTGGCGCTCCAGCTGGTCAAGGCCCCAGGGCTGCTGTTGGTCACCACCAGTTGGCCTTCAAACGTGCCACTCCATTGGCTGCTCAAGCTGAGCCTGGCTGTCACGCCGCCGGAGAGCTGGCCGGGATCCACTGCTGGTGCTGGTGTTGGTGTTGGTGTGGGCGCCGGGGTGGGAGTCGGAGCGGGGGTTGGTGTTGGAGTGGGTATCGGTGTCGGTGTCGGTGTGGGAGCTGGGGTTGGTTCGGGCGTCGGGGTGGGAATAGGCGTCGGTTCCGGCACCGCTGGCACCGGTGTGGGCCCTAGCGGATCGCTGGGGCGCGCCGTTCCCTGGCCAAAGGTTGGGTCGTTTAACACCTGGGCCAGGTCAAAGGCGCCGTTGCCGCCCACGATCCGGTCGAACACCAGGCCGGAGGCTGCGGCGATTTCGGCAAAACTCTTGCCGGCCAACCAGTAGTCAGCGCCGGCTTTCACCAGGCTGTCCTTGTCACCTGCGGCATCGTTGGACAGGTCCCAAAACATGATGCCGCCGAGGCCCTTTTCTCGGGCCCAGGCACTTTTGAGCGCCACCGTGGCCGGCGTTTCAAACGAACTGAAGGTGTTGGTGCTGGCGTTCCACAGGTAGGCGGCCTGGGCGTTGTCGTCCCAGACCAACTGCCAGCCGCCGGCGCGGACCTGGTTGAGGAGGTCCTTGTAGTCGTACACCCCGGCCTCGAAACTGCCGGGCGCCGCTCCGGCGCTGGCATCCTTGTAGCCGTAATCCGCCAGGCCATAGTCGTCTGGGCTGGATTGAACGCCCTTCCAGGCCCGGCTGTACATCGGTGAACCGAGCACAATTTTGCCGGGATCAACACCAGCCGCCAGATAGGCGTTCACGGCCGTCGAGATGTCGTAGCCAATGGCGTCCCCAGTCAGGGCCGCCTGGTGGCCAGTGGTGCCCTCCCAGGTGCCATGGAAGTCATAGGCCATCAGGTTGAAGAAGTCGACGCTCTGGGCCAACTCCCCCAGGTTCATGCCGGGAATCTTGTCAATACCGGCCGGAGAAGCTACGGAGATTTCGTAGGTGCGGCCGCTTTCTTGGCCGAGGCCATTGAGTTTTTCGCGCAGCAGTTTCAAGGTGGCCGTGTAGTTGAGACCATCGGCAGGCGAGGCGCTAGTGCCCGCCAAACCACCACCGCCGGGGTACTCCCAGTCGAAGTCGACCCCGTCAAACATCGGATAGGTCTTCAAAAAACTGATCAC
>CAINZT010000163.1 GCA_903855705.1 uncultured Synechococcus sp. | reverse complement strand
CGTTCTCCTTGAGGCCGCGGAGCCAGTCGCTCTTGCCTTCGATGGCCGCCTCGGTGAGCACCCGGGTGGTCTCCTGGAAGGAAGCCGCCGAGATGAAGCTGTCGGTATTGAGCGAGGCCTTGGTGATGCCGAGTAGCACCGGGGTGAACTCGGAAGGGGCACCACCGGTGATCGCCATGGCGGAATTGACCTGCTCCACCTGACGAAGTTCGATCAATTCGCCCGGCAGCAGGGTGGTGTCGCCGGCATCCTCAATTCGGA
Organism: uncultured Synechococcus sp.; assembly: GCA_903855705.1. Classification (GTDB taxonomy): domain Bacteria; phylum Cyanobacteriota; class Cyanobacteriia; order PCC-6307; family Cyanobiaceae; genus BAIKAL-G1. The sequence continues at coordinate 6,340 of CAINZT010000163.1, read as the reverse complement.
CCTTGCTCGTCATCTGGCGCACGATCACTTCGATGTGCTTGTCATCGATCGTGACGCCCTGGGATTTGTAGACGTTCTGCACTTCCTGCACCAGGCGGAACTGCAACTTGGAAATCGCTTCCTGGGCTGCCTCCATGGTGGGTTTGCGCAGGCGCAGATCTTCGAAGAAACACTCCAGGAATTCATGGGTGTTGATGGGGCCATCGGTGAGCAATTCGCCGGCGGTCACCTGCTGGCCATCGCTAACCATCACGTTGCGACCGAGCAGGATCGGATACTCCGTGATCACGTCGTCTTCCTCGATCACGGACACCGTGATCGAATCGTCGTCTTCTCCTTGCTTGATCTGCACCGTGCCGCTCTTGCGGCAAAGCACGGAAGATTCCCGTGGGCGACGGGCCTCCAACAGTTCCTCAATCCGGGGCAGACCCTGGACGATGTCACCGGTCTTCTGGCGTTCAAACACCAGCAGGGCCAGTCCATCACCGCGCTGCACCAGTTCGCCGTCGCGCACGTGCAACACCGAGTCGGGCGACACCATGTAGGGGCGTCCCAGGCGCACCGTGATCGAACCTGGCTCCATCGCTTCGACCTGGCCGCAGCAGGGAGAATCGATACCCTCCGCCAGGGGATCGCCATCCACCAAGCGTTGGCCGATTTGCACTAGGGGTGCAATGCCACCGAGATCAATCGTGCGGGTATCGCCTGGGCGTTCGACAATCAGGCGCCGGATCGGTTCGCCATCGACCAGATCGGGCAGTTGGACGACACCGTCTTCCTTGCAGAGGATCTGGGTGGTGGCCACCACATCACCGCTCTTCACAGCGATACCATCTTCCACCTGCAATTCAGTGTGGGTGGAGCCGTGGCTGGCATCGGAGAGGGTGTCGCGACGCACTAGCAGGGTTTCCAGGATCACCAGCTGCAAACGCTCAATGGTTTTGGCGCGCTTGTCAGGCACAGCCTCAACATCGACCGTCATTTGGGGGGTGGTGTCGAATGTTTCCAGAATTAACTGGGTGCGCAGCAGTTCAACACCTTCAACAGACTTGATGAGTTCGCCATCCTTGAAGGCCAAGCGCTGGACAGCCTTGAGGCCGAGGGAAGGACCACCGTTCTGCTTGACACTGCCCAGATCGGGCAAATGGGCCGCATCGGGAATGCTGTATTCCTCCACAGGCCGCAGCAACACGGCACCGCCTTCCGGTGTATCCACCGCCTCAACAAAGACCATGGCCTCTGCAACCAGAGCCGGGGCGATCTCTTCGCCAGGATTGACCATCTTGCCGTCGCCGCCATAGCGAGAAAGCACCTTGCTATCGGCTACCAAATGCAGGCTGCCGGAACGAACAATGATCTCGCGAAGAATGTCGTTCTTCTGGGTCACCGTGACAATGCCAGCGGTTTGGCTGAAGATGTCCTTGACCACTTCGGTGCCAGCTTCAATCCACTGGCCGTCCTCGATCATCAACAGGGAGATGTCCTTGTTGATTTCATGGGTTTCCTGGGGAACCCAGAGGAGGGTGCCACCCTTGTTCACCTCAAAACCATGCTTAGCGGAGCGGGACTTCTTGATTGACAGGCCCGGGGCGTACTTGACCAAGCCGCCCGTCTGCGTGCGGAAGCGGTCATCGGCCAATTCGGCGATCACTTCGCCACTGCCGATCTTGCTGCCAGGGGCAGTCTTGAGCAAGTAGCGGATGTTTTCCTTACCTTCCAGGTGCCAGATTTCACCAGAATGGGTGGATTCACCCACCAACTTGCAGTCCTTCAGAGTAAGGCTGGAGGTAACAATCTGCACTTCGCGAGAATCACCGGTAGAATCGCGCAGGCGCACGGCACCGCCGTATTCGCTCACCAGCCGGCTTTCGGCCAGCACATCACCGGTGTGGACGGGCACGGTGCCATTGACAACCGGTTGGGCATTCGGCGGCAAGTTATAGACATCGCCACTAAACACCCAGAGGCGACCCAGTCTTTGGGCCTTGAGGGTGATGTTGCCCTGGCGGTCAGTGACTTCCCGAGGCTGAATCACATCTTCGTAGCGCACCTGGCCTGCCAGGTCGCAGATCACATCCTTGGTCGCCTTTTCAACGCTCTTCTTAACAGCAGCACCTGCCGAGATCTGGGCCAGAATCAGATCTGCAGGGACTTCAGCCCCATCATCAACAAACAGAATTGAGCCGGTGGTAATCTCCAGCCGTTGCAGCCGACCCTTGCCGGAGGGCTTCACCTGCAGGTTGAAATCGGTTTCAGCAATCTGGGCTTCGACACCATGGGGGGTCCGGAACGCACGCACCCGGGCCTTGGCATCAAATTCGACTGTGCCTTCGATCAGGGAGCGCACCACACCCGTTTCGGCCGTGGACACACCGCCGGTGTGGAAGGTCCGCATGGTGAGCTGGGTACCCGGTTCGCCGATCGATTGGGCAGCCACGATGCCGACTGCTTCGCCAAGATCGACGAGCTGGTTGTGAGCCAGGGCCCAGCCATAGCACTTGCGGCATACAGAACGGGCCGCTTCGCAGGTGAGGGGCGAACGCACCACCACGGTTTTAACGCCAGCTTCCTCAATGCGACGAGACAGGGGTGGATCAATTTCACCATCGCGATCCACCAGGATTTCGCCGTTGGCATCCACCACCCGCTCACCGGCCAGGCGACCGACGAGCTTGGCGAAGAAACGACCCTTCTCATCGGCATCAATGGGGATACCCCGGGTGGTGCCGCAATCGTCCTCGCGCACGATCACATCCTGGGCCACATCCACCAGACGGCGAGTCAGATAACCCGAGTCAGCCGTGCGCAGGGCTGTATCCACCAAGCCCTTGCGGGCGCCGTAGGAGGAGATGACGTATTCAGTAACTGTTAGGCCTTCGCGGAAGTTGGTGCGAATCGGAAGGTCAATGATTTCCCCCTGGGGGTTGGCCATCAGGCCGCGCATACCCACCAGCTGACGCACCTGGGACATGTTGCCCCGGGCCCCAGAGTTGGCCATCATCCAGACCGAGTTGAGCGGGTCGTTGTCGTTGAAGTTCTTTTTAACTTCCTCAACCAGACGCTCGTTGGTTTCGGTCCAGGTATCGATCACCTTGGTGTGGCGCTCGACCTCGGTGATCTCACCAAGCCGGTAGCGCTCTTCCGTATCGGTAATCTGCTGCTCCGCCTCCGCCAGCAAGCGGGCCTTCTCGCCCGGAATGCGTAGATCTTCCACCGAGATCGATACGGCCGCTTGGGTCGCATAGCGGAAGCCCAAGTCCTTGAGGTCATCGGCCATGGCCGCCGTGGCGGCGGTGCCATGGTGTTTGTAGGCCCAGGCCATCAAGGTGCGCAGGGCTTTCTTATCGATGACCCGGTTGCGAAACGGGGCCGGCGCCTTACTCAAGGGGGCAACAGCACCGAGCACGGGCAGGGCAGCTTCAGCAGCGGCAGCCGCAGCAGCGGCTTTCTTGCTGATTTTCTTGGTGGTCTTCTTGGCGGGGGTGGCGGTCATGGCTGCTCGCGAAGCGGGATAAAGAGAAGAAAAAAAACGTCCGGGATCTCAGGCGGCGGCCACCGCATCAATGATTGTGCGGTTCATCACACAACGGCCCACGGTTGTCAGCAAATAACGGCTGATCAGGGCTCCATCGTCATCGAAGCGATCGCGACGGTATTTCCACTGCTCGATGCGCGTGCCATCGCTAAGGGTCTCTTCCTTCTGGGGCTTGCTGTCTTCATCTTCGTCATCGGTACTGCCGCTGAAGCGCACCCAAATCCAATCATGCAGGGTCAGATGCTTCTCATCAAAGGCGTTGAGCACATCATCGAGACCGGCAAAGGTGCGGCTGCGATCACCAAAGTCAGGCTTTGTCGAGCCGGGCTGGGTGGCGGTGAGGTAATAGGCCCCAAGCACCATGTCCTGGGAGGGGGTGATGATCGGTTCGCCCGTGGCAGGAGAGAGGATGTTGTTGCTGGCGAGCATCAACATGCGGGCTTCCGTCTGGGCCTCGATCGCCAAGGGAACGTGCACGGCCATTTGGTCGCCGTCAAAGTCAGCGTTAAAGGCGGGGCAGACGAGCGGGTGGAGCTGGATGGCCCGACCATCCACCAGCTTGGGTTCAAATGCCTGGATGCCGAGGCGGTGCAGGGTTGGTGCCCGGTTGAGCAGGATCGGATGGCCTTCGATCACTTCCTGGAGCACCTGCATCACCTCATCATCGGCCCGCTGAATCATCTTTTTGGCGGCCTTGATGTTATTGACGATGTTCTGACGGATTAGCCGATGGATCACAAACGGCTGGAACAGCTCAATCGCCATTTCCTTGGGCAGGCCGCACTGGTGCATCTTCAGCTTCGGACCGACCACAATCACCGAACGGCCGGAGTAGTCGACCCGCTTACCAAGCAGGTTTTGGCGGAAGCGACCCTGCTTGCCCTCGATGATGTCGCTGAGGGATTTGAGCGGCCGGTTATTGGCACCGACCACTGTGCGACCACGGCGTCCGTTGTCGATCAGCGCATCGACGGCCTCCTGCAACATCCGCTTTTCGTTGCGGACGATGATCTCGGGGGCCAGGATCTCCTGCAACCGGGCTAGGCGGTTGTTGCGGTTGATGACGCGGCGATAAAGGTCATTGAGATCGCTAGTAGCGAAGCGACCGCCATCGAGCTGCACCATCGGGCGCAGGTCGGGCGGGATCACCGGGATCACATCCAGCACCATCCAATCGGGCTTGGCGCCGGTGGCGATGAAGTTGTCAATCACGCGCAGGCGCTTGATCAACTTGGCCCGTTTCTGACCTTTGCTGCCGGCAATGTCCTCGCGCAGTTGCTCAGCGATCTCGGTGAGGTTGAGATCTTCGAGCAGCTGCTTAAGGGCCTCAGCGCCGATGCCCACCACGGGCTCGTTTTCGATTTCCGAATCTTCGGCGTAGATCTGGTCTTCAATCTCGAGCCACTCATCTTCAGTGAGCAGCTGCTTATAGGTGAGATCCTTGTGGTCGCCCTTATCGAGCACCACATAGCAGTTGAAATAGACAATCTGCTCAACATCGCGCAGGGGCATGTCGAGCAGGATGGCCACATAGCTGGGGATCCCCTTGAGGTACCAGACATGGGAGACCGGCGCCGCCAATTTGATGAAGCCCATGCGGTGCCTCCGCACCCGGCTCTCGGTGACCTCAACGCCGCAGCGTTCGCAGACGATGCCACGGTGCCGCACCCGCTTGTACTTGCCGCAATGGCATTCCCAATCCTTGGAGGGACCGAAAATCTTCTCGCAGAAGAGCCCGTCCATCTCGGGCTTGAGGGTGCGGTAGTTGATCGTTTCCGGCTTGGTCACCTCACCAACCACCTGCCCGTTGGGCAGGGTGCGTTGGCCCCACTGCATGATCCGCTCGGGCGAGGCGAGCGTGATCTTGACGTAGTCGAAGTGGTTTTCGGTGCGGAGGTTGCTGTTGGTCATGGCCTAGGAGCGCGCGGACGGACGAAGGGGCGAATGAACGGGGAACAGCGATCAGTCGTCGTCGAAATCCGCGACGCCGAGGGATTCGTAGGTGGGCCGGTTGGGGGTGCTGCGGCGGGGATTGACGTCTTGCATCAAATCCACTTCCACGCCCTCATCGGTGTAGACGGCAATATCGAGACCAAGGGACTGGAGCTCGCGCATCAGCACCTTGAAGGATTCCGGTGTGCCAGGACGGGGGATCGGCTTGCCCTTGACGATGGCGTTGAGGGCCTCATTGCGACCCTGCATGTCATCGGACTTGACCGTGAGCAGTTCCTGCAGGGTGTAGGCGGCGCCATAGGCCTCAAGGGCCCAGACTTCCATCTCCCCGAGGCGCTGGCCGCCCTGCTGGGCCTTACCACCCAGGGGCTGCTGGGTCACCAGGGAGTAGGGACCGGTCGAGCGGGCGTGGATCTTGTCGTCAACGAGGTGGACCAGCTTGAGAATGTGGGCGTAGCCCACGGTCACGGGCTGGTCAAAGGGCTCGCCACTGCGACCATCGATAAGTTGGATTTTGCCGGGGTTATCGGGGTTGTAGACCCAATCCTTGCCAGGCAAAGCTTTGGCAGCTTCCAGGAAGGCCTGCACGGTTTCCTTGGATTTCTCGGGGCCGTGCATCTCATCGAAGGGCACCACCTTGACGCGGCAATCGAGGTGGGATGCGGCCCAACCCATCAGGCATTCGAACACCTGGCCCACGTTCATCCGTGAGGGCACACCCAGGGGGTTGAGCACGATGTCGATCGGGCTGCCATCGGGCAGGTAGGGCATGTCTTCGCGGGGAAGAATGCGACTGATGATGCCCTTGTTGCCGTGGCGGCCGGCCATCTTGTCGCCCACCTGGATCTTGCG
>CAINZT010000162.1 GCA_903855705.1 uncultured Synechococcus sp. | reverse complement strand
GGCCCGTTTGCCGCCTGCTGGCTGCTCGTGGTGTTTGGCTTTTTCACCCTGGCCGCCACCAAACTGCCCAGCTACTGGCTGCCCGCCACCCCCGCCGCCGGAGTGCTGATCGCCCTGGCCGCCCAAGACCTCATCGCCTGGCGCAATCCGGCCAATCCGGGGGCATCCCTCTGGCGGGGCCGGCTGGTGTGGCTCGCCACCTTGGCCCTCACGGCCGTGCTGGCCCTTGGGCTGCTCTTTTCGGCCCGCTGGATTCCCCTGATCCAGGACCCGGAGATGCCCACCCTGCCGGCGGAGATGCTCGCCAGTGGTCTGGTCGTGCGGGCTGGACTCTGCTTTGGGCTGGCCGTGGGCCTGGCCCTAGCCCTGGCCTGGAGCCGCTGGCGGCCGGCCTGGCTGGCGGCCATGCAACTGGCCCTGGTGCTGTTTGGGGTGTCGGCGTTGGAGCCGCTCATGGACCTGGGCGATCGGGTGCGCCAGCTGCCGGTCCGCCAGATCGCCGCCGAGGTGCTGCGCCTGCGCCGCCCCGGCGAACCCTTGGCCATGGTCGGCACCCTGAAGCCCTCGCTGCACTACTACACGCGCCAGGTGGTGATTTTTGAGGGCCTTAAGCCCTTCGGGCTGGTCAACCTGGCGGACCGGCTCCAGCGCGAATGGCGGCGGGGCCAGCGCCCCAGTGCTGCCAGCCCAGGCAAAACGGTTCTGGTGGTGATTGATCAGGGCACAAGCCGCTTGCCCTATTGGCAACCCGTGGCCCACGACACCCTGGCCCAACACGGGCTCTACCAGCTCTGGCGCGTCGATCGCCTGGAGCTGGCCCGCCAAGCCAAGGGTCTCGAGGCGAGGGCCGCTGTGAGGCCCAACTGGCAGGTTCCCCGGCCCGAGCGGTACTAAGCCTGCTGAGGCCCTGGGCTTGCTCGATCGACTGGGCTTGGATCAAGGCCTTTGGCTTGGATCAGGGCTTGGGGTTGATCAGGGCTTGGGGTTGATCAAGGCTTGGCTTTGATCAGAGATTCGACTTGCCCCTGGGTCGTTCCGGGCCCTTCACCAGTTCCAGGCGGTTAGGCGACAGGAGCCGGCTCGGGCAGCACTCCGGGTTCATGGCGCTGGCAGAAGCTGCAGTGGCCCCAGCGCTGCATTTCGCCATTCGGGGCCGGGCGGCCGCAGTGGGGGCAGGTGCCCAGGCCATGGACATCGACCCGGCTGGGATGGACCGCCCAGATCGCCGCTTCACTCAGGGCCCCGGCCGTCTGGCCGGCGGCGGGATAATGCAGCTGGATCGTGAGATCGCGCACGCTAAAACCCGCTCCCCGCAGGGCCCCCAGCAGCTGGTGGCGGTTGTAGCGCAGGGCCTGGAGCCACTGGGGATGGCTGGCTCCCACCGCCAGCCGGCCCGAGCGCAGGCTCAGGGGCCGGCAGTGGGGCGCCAGCTGGGGGCCAGCGATCTTGGGCCAGGCCTGCCAAAGGGCCGCCAGGTTGCCGGCGGCGCGCCATTCGCCCTGCAACTGGGCCAGGCAACTGGCCAGGGGGCTGGCGGACGCCGGCGGGGCCGCCATCAACAGGGTGACCGAACCCTGGCGGCGACTCTGGTTGCGGGGGGCGATTGCCATGGGCCCAGGCTACGGCGGCCGACCGGCCGGGTCAGGAGCCTGGGCTCGCTTGGGGATTGGCCCTGAACCGCCTAACTGCCTCGTGACTGCCCCATTGCCAGGGGTTGGTGATCGGAACTGGTAATGCCGCCCCGGGGCTGGCTAACGTCAGATCCTGCGCCTGCACCGAGTCCATGGGTTTCTTTGCTCGCCTTAGCCGTCTGCTGCGGGCCAACGCCAATGCGGTGCTGAGCAGCGCCGAAGATCCCGGCAAAATCCTCGACCAGTCCGTGGCCGACATGCAGGCCGAACT
>CAINZT010000161.1 GCA_903855705.1 uncultured Synechococcus sp. | reverse complement strand
TCCCTAGAAGAAGCGCGTCAACTCGGCCACAATTACATCGGTACCGAACACCTGCTGCTGGGTCTGATCCGCGAGGGTGAAGGCGTGGCCGCCCGGGTGCTGGAAAACCTCGGCGTTGACCTCGCCAAAGTGCGCACCCAGGTGATTCGCATGCTCGGCGAAACGGCCGAGGTGGCTTCCGGTGGTGGCAGCAAGGGCTCCACCAAGACCCCAACTCTGGATGAATTTGGCAGCAACCTCACCCAGCTGGCCGCAGACGGCAAGTTGGATCCGGTGGTGGGCCGCCAGAACGAAATTGAACGGGTCATCCAGATCCTCGGCCGCCGCACCAAGAACAATCCCGTACTAATTGGCGAGCCTGGTGTGGGCAAAACCGCCATCGCCGAAGGCCTGGCCCAGCGCATCACCCAGGGTGAAATTCCCGACATTCTCGAAGACAAACGGGTTCTAACCCTCGATATCGGCCTGCTGGTGGCGGGTACGAAATACCGGGGTGAATTTGAGGAGCGCCTCAAAAAGATCATGGAGGAGATCCGTAGCGCCGGCAATGTGATCCTGGTGATCGACGAGGTTCACACCCTCATCGGTGCGGGCGCTGCTGAAGGGGCCATTGATGCCGCCAACATTCTCAAACCGGCCCTGGCCCGGGGCGAGCTGCAATGCATCGGCGCCACCACCCTTGATGAATATCGCAAGCACATCGAACGGGATGCGGCCCTAGAGCGTCGCTTCCAGCCGGTGATGGTGGGCGAGCCCTCCGTGGCCGAAACGATCGAAATTCTGCGGGGTCTGCGGGAGCGCTACGAGCAACACCACCGCCTCAAGATCAGCGACGAAGCGGTGGTGGCGGCAGCCACCCTTGGCGATCGCTATATCTCCGATCGCTTCTTGCCCGATAAGGCCATCGACCTGATCGATGAGGCCGGCAGCCGCGTGCGCTTGCTCAACTCCAAGCTGCCTGTGGCTGCCAAGGAAGTCGATAAGCAGCTGCGCGATGTGCAGAAGCGCAAGGAGGCCGCCGTGCGCGAGCAGGATTTCGGCAAGGCCGGCGAACTGCGCGACAAGGAAGTGGAATTGCGCGAGCAGATCCGCACCATTCTTCAGACCCGCCGCGACGAGGAGCCCAGCACTGGGGCCGAAGGCTCGGAAGCGGAGCCCGTCAGCGGCGCCGCCTTTGGCGATGGCCAATCGGTGTATGACGCCTCCGGCGAGCGCACCCCCGTGGTCACCGAGGAGGACATCGCCCAGATCGTTGCCTCCTGGACTGGCGTGCCGGTGCAAAAACTCACCGAAAGCGAATCGGTGAAGCTGCTCAACATGGAGGAAACCCTGCACCAGCGCCTGATTGGCCAGGACGAGGCCGTCAAGGCCGTGTCCAAGGCGATCCGCCGGGCAAGGGTTGGTCTGAAAAACCCCAACCGGCCGATTGCCAGCTTCATCTTCTCCGGCCCCACCGGTGTTGGTAAAACCGAGCTCACTAAGGCCTTAGCCGCTTACTTCTTCGGCAGCGAAGAGGCGATGATCCGCCTCGACATGTCGGAATTCATGGAGCGCCACACGGTCAGCAAGCTGATCGGTTCGCCTCCGGGCTACGTGGGCTTTAACGAAGGTGGCCAGCTTACCGAAGCGGTGCGCCGGCGTCCCTACACCGTGGTGCTGTTCGATGAAATCGAGAAGGCCCACCCCGATGTCTTCAACCTGCTGCTGCAGCTGCTTGAAGATGGTCGCCTCACCGACTCCAAGGGGCGCACGGTGGACTTCAAGAATACCTTGATCATCATGACCTCGAACATCGGTTCGAAGGTGATCGAGAAGGGCGGCGGCGGCCTTGGCTTTGAGTTCTCCGGCAGCAGTGTCGAAGACACCCAGTACACCCGCATCCGCTCGCTGGTGAATGAGGAGCTGAAGCAATACTTCCGCCCCGAATTCCTGAACAGGCTCGATGAAATCATCGTGTTCCGTCAGCTCAGCCGCGACGAGGTGAAGCTGATCGCCGAGATCATGCTGCGCGAAGTCTTTGGCCGCATGCAAGAAAAGGGCATCACCCTTTCGGTCTCGGAATCCTTCAAGGAGCGGCTTGTCGAAGAGGGTTACAACCCCAGCTACGGTGCCCGCCCCCTGCGCCGCGCCGTGATGCGCCTGCTCGAAGATTCCCTCGCCGAAGAATTCCTCTCCGGCCGCATTAGCGACGGCGATTCAGCCCTCGTCGATGTCGATGACAGCAAGCAGGTGGTGATCCGCAAGGATGGAGCTGCTCCCCAGCCCGAGCTTGCGGCTGCTGGGGTTTAGGCACCCTCGGGATTGCGCTTAGGGCCTTCAATTCCAATGGGTTAAGAGCCTTCGCAAGATCCCAAGATCTCGATCATTCTTTATGACCCGGCCGATAGGTCGGGTTTTTTAATGGTTTTGCGTCGATATCGCTATAGCGAGCACCAGGCTTGAACCCAAATGGGCCTACAGATGAGGAGGTTATAACTTGTGGCATCCCAAAGTATTTGCCAGTTTGTTGCTGGATCAGCAGGCAACGCCAAATTCATGGGGCCGTCAACGAGCTGTTGCATCAGCTCTGCGGTCTTATCGCCCGCAGAGCTGCCCTTGGGCCTGTGGTTCCGCTCTTAGTTGGATCAGGGTCTTCCTGCAGAGCCAGGCTTGATGCGTGATGTCAGGGCATCAGATGCGGACCACCCTGCAACTCGACGACGACGTATTGGCGGCGGCCCGGGGGTTGTGGCCCGGCAGCAGCGCTGCAGCTTGGGGGCCGTGATCAGTGGTTTGGCGCGCTAGGTGTTGGTTGAGCCTGCTCCCCACTCAAGCAACAGCAATGCTGGAGCGAACCATCGCAACGGCCTGCCCCTGCTGCCCTGGATGCCCCAGGGCGCGCCAGTGGATCTGGAGCGAGTGAATAGCCTCCGGGATGAGTTGCCATGAGTGGGGCCTTATTGGATGTGAATGTGTTGATCGCCGCTTGACCGGCTCCACATCCATCATGAGCAGGCCCATGGGTGGTTGACAACTGCCCAGGCGGATGGCTGGGCCATCTGTCCCCTGAGTCAAAACGCGGTAGTGGGTATCTTGGGCCAGCCCCGCTACCCCAATAGCCCGGGACCACCGGCGGTGGTGATGCTTTTGGTGGCGGACTTGACCCGCCACCCCAATCACCAGTTCTGGCCCGATAGCATTTACCTCCTTAATTAGTCCGTTATCGATGCCTCTAGGCTGCTCGAATCGGGCCAACGCACCGACTCCTACCTGCTCGCCCTGGCGGTGTCGCAATGCGGACGATTGGTGAGTGTTGATCGTCGCCTCAATGGCGATGCGGTGGTGGGAGGAAAGGAAGCTTTGTTGCTGATCAATGATCTAGCTAAAGCATAGCCATGCACTTGTTCAACGATTCAATCAGAACTTAAATCTCACTCCCCCTGCATAGCCGAATTGGCTGCCAGTGGAAAAGCTTTCGACATTGAGATTGGCATAGAGGGCGGTGGACTGACTCAAGGTCAGATCAACCCCGCCCGCGATGGTGAAACCGTTGACGCCGCGGTTTTGCCCCTGGGTGAGGAAGGATCCCGAACCAGAAGCAGGCATGGTGGCCGAAAGGGAACTGTTGCCGGTTTCACTGGCGAGGGCATCCACCTGATAGGCCAGGGCCAGTTTGGGAACCAGGCTGATGGATTTGCTCTTATTCAGGGGGATGGGGGCTGAGTTGAGTTCCAGGCCGATGGTGCCAATGAGGCTGCTGGCAGTGTTGCCAGCCACGTTGAGATTCAAGGGTCCACCGCCCGATTCCGAGAAGCCTGCTTGCAGGTAGTTGCCATAGGCAATGCCGCTTTGTGCGTCTGAGCCTGTCGACGCGCCCCGAGGTTGGGTTGGTTCCAGAGCCAGGGGGTTGGGCTGCGATCGGCCTGGAGCTGTGCAGGCTATTGCGTTTCACGCTGCTGGTGGGGCGCTGTTCCTCTTGGCGCGCCGGCCGTTCCAGGTTCTGGCATTTGGCTGGGTGCTGGGGCTCGCCAAGACCTCTCTTCCTGGGCGGTGAGTTTCCCGAATTGATTCAAGGCTGAGCTATGGAATCGTTTCCCACGATTTCCCCCAGTTGCAGCCAATATCCGGTTGGGATTTACCCTGGCTATCCCATGCCTTGCCTGGATGGATTGCCTGCCTAGGGGCCTAGGGGCCCCGGTTCATGCCTCGCCGATTCGTTTACCCCTCGCCGGCTTGCTTGGGCTTGGATTAATGGTTGCGAATGTCTCCTTGGTGTTGGTGCACCCGGCGGCGGCCGCCGTTCCCCCCAGCCGCGTTGGCAGCTGTTCGGTGTCGTTTGTGCTCTCCAAGCGGTTTCGCATGGTGGTAAGCCCGGGTGATCCGGGCTATCAACGCAGCAGGGATCCCTTTGGCAAGGAGGTGATCATCAGCCTTACCAATGGGCTCAGCATTTATTCGGGCGATGGCGATGATTTCATCCTTTCCGCCAACTTTGCGGCCGGCCATCGGGTCCAGGCTTGCCTGCTGGCCTTGCCCAGCGATTGTCCGCCCGGAGATCAGCGGGGCAAACGTTATCGCTTCGTGGATCTGCAAACCGGTTCCCGGGCCGAAGGCATTGATTCCTGGCACCTCTGTGGTGGTGCCTGATTCGGCCTCCCACCCAGCCCCGGCGCCCAGCTTTCCCCTGTCAGGGACTGGCCGCTCAGCGCCTTAGACTGCCCTCCACATCGGCTCTTGCAGGCCTGTCCCCCTTGGGACTTGGCTGGGGCAAGGGTTGCGACCACCCCAAACCCCAGGCGGAGACAGCACTTTGGCGACCCACGAGATCTTCATGCCCGCCCTCAGCTCCACGATGACGGAGGGCAAGATCGTCGAGTGGCTCAAGAAACCAGGCGATCGGGTCGGCCGGGGTGAGTCGGTGTTGGTG
>CAINZT010000160.1 GCA_903855705.1 uncultured Synechococcus sp. | reverse complement strand
GCTGCCACCGATCCCCCCATGCCCCTGCTGCCGAGACGCTACGAGCGGCTGCGCTCCGTGCTCAACCGCCGCATGGGCGATCTCACCGTGCTGCTCGAGCAGGTGGATAAGCCCCACAACCTTTCGGCGATCCTGCGCACCAGTGATGCGGTGGGGGTGCTGGAGAGCCATGTGGTGAGCCTGCCGGGCCGGCCCAGGATTTTCAACGACACGGCCCTGGGAAGCCAGAAGTGGGTGCCCCTCCATGCCCACGCCACCACCGAGGAGGCGATTGCCACCCTCAAGGCCCGGGGCTTCCGCCTTTTCGGCACCCACCTGAGCCAGGCGGCGATCGACTACCGCGACTGCGATTTCACCGGCCCCACCGCCTTCCTACTGGGGGCGGAAAAATGGGGCCTGAGCGAGGCGGCCGCAGCTGCGGTCGACCAGGCGATCGTGATCCCGATGACCGGCATGGTGCAATCGTTGAACGTGTCCGTGGCCACGGCGATCCTGCTGTTCGAGGCCCTGCGCCAACGCCAAGCGGCAGGCCTGATCCCCCAGCAGGGCGAAGGCATCCCCGGCGGCCCCAAGGCCTACGACCGGATCCTGTTCCGCTGGGCCTACCCCCAGGTGGCCGACTGGTGCGAACGGGAAAGCCGCCCATACCCAGCCCTTACCGCCGAGGGCGAAATCGCCGAAAACCTGCCGCGCAGCTTGAAGATGCGGTATTGAGGCGGTCTGCAGAGCAGGACTTAGATCTGCTGGCCTTTGGCGGCACTGGGCAACCAGAGGGCCAGGGCGATGCCGGCCAAGTCGAGCCAAAGAAGCCGGCCAAAAATGCTGACAACCAGCAAGAGCACCACCCCAATAATGCGCATCAGTAGACCGAACACATCATCGCGGTTCACCCCCCCTAGCAGACAGAGCCCCACTCCGGCGGCCAGCAAGATGAGGGTGATCCCCCAGGACATTGGCGACAAGACCAGTAGTGCCCTAAACCTTAGGCGAGGCAGTCAGCTCGTCCTGTTCACCACAAGCAGGCAGGGGGCAGGAGCCACTCTTCTCTGGGAGAGGGGCGATGGCGAGCGGCAAAAGGGTTGATACTGGGATCCATGAACTAGAGCCCATGGACCTGGACAACTGGCTGGCCACTTCACCCCGCCGTCTCAACCGACTCGCTGAGGCCCTTGATTGCAAGACCTATCTCGAAATTGGTGTCAGCGAGGGAATCACCTTCAACGCTGTCAACGTCAACACTAAAACGGGTGTCGACCCAGACTTTCAATTTGATTGGCAGGCCCTTAACGATGGAGAAACCATCCGGCTACTGCCCCTCAGCAGTGATGATTTCTTTGCCCAGGAGTCAGAGAACAGTCGCTTTGACCTAATCTTTATCGATGGGCTCCACACCTACGACCAAACCTATCGCGACCTGCAAAACGCCCTACTCCATAGCCACCAAGGGACTGTCATCCTGATTGATGACACCATACCCTTTGACGTCTATTCCTGTAGTCGCAACCAAGAGGAGGCTGTCCGATTAAGGGAACAGGCCACGGGGGTTGTCAACTTAATGTGGCATGGGGACACCTATAAAATCATGCCATTGATAAACCTTTTTCACACGGCCTATCAATACTGCACGATCATGGATCAAGGCAATCCCCAGACCCTGCTATGGCGGGCAAAAAAACCACGGGAAATCGACCCACTGGCCTCGATGAGTACCCTATGGAGCCTTGAGTCTCTAGCTGCATGTGACTATCTTTGGATGTTACGCAATCTCCAGCTCTTTCATCCCGTGAGCGAAGCGGAAGGCTTGGATAGGGCGGCAGCTGGGGCCCAAGCTCCCATCCCCTGAACCTCGATGCAACTCCCTCTTTCAGCAAGCCAACAGGCGCCTCCAGCAATCAAGTGGCTGGACATTGGTTTATTGATCCTACTGGCAGGATTGATTTTTTTCTTGGTCGCTACAACAGCCAACGACCTGTTCCCTGGTGATCTGGGTAGTTGGTTGGGGGATCCCTTGGCATTGGGCCCATGCTTAGGCGGTCAGGCGCAATCCTGCAGCGCCATCAGCAAATTCCCGCTTGCTTACACGCTTAATGCGTCTCTGTTGATTGAAGCGGCTCGCCATGCCATCAAGATTCCGGCGTTCCTCGCAGCCCTCAATAGCCTGGTGCTGGCGCTGCCAATCGCGCTACTGCGGTCCTCCTCACCAACTAGCAGAGAGTTGTTCAAGAGTTGGGCGCTTTATGTGCTCCTCTGGCTACTGACTCCCATCCCCAGATTTTATCTTTTCACGGGCTCGCTCGAAGTTCAAGCAGGCGTCATCATTGGTCTTGCGTTTGTTCTAAGTTTTAGGGCCTTGGTCGTTAGGGATGGCGAAATCAGAACCGCCCCACGGCCAAGCAGAAGAACCTTCTTCCTCTGCAATGGCCTGTGGTTCCTGGCTTGCCTGTATAAAGACACCTCGGTGATCACTTTTTCACTGGCTGGGCTGCTGCTCTTATTTTACTATCAAGCAAGACTAGAATTGACAGGACAAGGTCTGTCGCGGCTTATACATGGCGACCCAGATGAAGACATTGAGACCAAGAAGAAGGTTCAATCTTCCTTGCTCTCAAAGCATCAGTTAAGGGCACTTTGGCTGACCATGCCCGCTCTCTTCGCTGCCGCATTGGCCGAAGTGAGCTTCAACCTGATTCGTTATCGCAGCCTGCTTCCCGAGGCCTACTTGAATGAGGCAAGACTAACACCAACTCCAACCTTTTTTCGTCTGCAAAGCTTTTTTTGGAGTTTGGCCTCTCCCAATGGGGGGCTAATCGTGTTTTGGGGGCTCTGCTTTGCCGTCCTAGGGCTTTACGGGCTAAGGCGAATCCATTCTGATCGCTGCCAATTTGCAGCTGTCAAGGCTGCCACAGTTTGGGCCTTGATCAGTTTGATTGGCCTAAGCCTGTGGTGGAATCCCTTTGGCTGGGAGAGTTGGGGCAATCGCTTGATGGTGCCAGCCATGATGGCGATTGTGATTTGTTCTTGGGAGGCCCTAACCAGCCCTGGACAGCTTCAGTCCATGCCTGTTCAAGGCACCATAGGGGCGGCTGCGTTAGTCAGCCAACCTGGAACTAGCAAGCGAAAGTCACTATCCAAACAGGGCCTACTCGCAAGCTACTTGCTTGCTTCCCTGCTGGCATTCGTTTCGCTCCCCTATGTGTCGATTGGCTATCAAGCCAATGGGATGGACGTGCGCCACCATCCCACGCCGGAGCTCATCCATTGCGACAAGATGATGGCCCTGCTTTCTTCTATTCCTGCTGAAAGGCACCTCGAAGTTGTTTACAGTGGTCAAGTGTGGTGGCAGTGTGCCCTGGAAAGTTACCGCCATAGGCCCAGCCTGGCTCGATGATTGATCCTGGATCGCTATTGATTTCTTGCCTTGACCCGAAGAACGGGGCCCATTACTTGAGGGGTAGTTTTATTGGGCTGGGCGGTCTAAGCGATTAGCCCTTCAGCCATGGCGATTAGGTTTTTAATATGCTTTTCGTAGAGGCTTGCCTGTTGCTCGGCGGGCAAGTATTTCCAGGATGCATGGATGCCGATGGCATCGGAATAGATCGCTTCGGTGGCAAACGCCTGGGCCAGCTCAAGCGGTGGCAGTTCAGCGCAATAGGACGGCAGATGGCGGCTAAAAAACACATCTTCTGGCTCGCCATCGGCGCGGGCTTGCTCTGCAGCAATTGAGGCCATCAGCGCTCTATTGCGGAGCGATAATCCACCATTGCCGTAGCCATGGGGCACCACTTCGGCAAGGCCTGGGCTCAGCTCAATCGAGGCCCGGGCGACCAGCGTCTCATCAGCTGCGTGGCCGCGGGGCAGGTCGTCTTGATTGCAGGGAAAGTCGATATCGAGGGAGCCATTGATGTGCCAAGGAGCCCCCAGGTAAGGGGCCGTTAGAAACGACTCTGGCAGCGGCGTCAGCAGCAGGGTGTCGCTTTGAAAAATCAAAATGGTATCAGCGCCGAGATCGTGCCAAAATTCACAATTGGCCAG
>CAINZT010000159.1 GCA_903855705.1 uncultured Synechococcus sp. | reverse complement strand
TCGCCGATGCGCTCCACCCCCCAGCTGCGCAGGGCGGCCCCGCCGCTGTGGATCACCGCAAACGCCAGCAGCAGGGCAAGCATCACCAGGCTGCTGTGGTGCAGCGCCCCCGGCGGGGTGGCGGGGGCAATGCAGGCGAGAGGCGGCATGGTGATGACAAGCAGTGTCAGATTCTGACGAACGGGAATCCCCGCTTAGAGTTGCCGTTCGCCTGCCGGTGCGAGCCTCCTTCGGGCCACTCCATGGCTGATCTGCCTTTCACCCTTGACCAGCTGCGCATTCTGCGGGCCATTGCCAGTGAAGGCAGCTTCAAAAAGGCGGCCGACAGCTTGTATGTGACCCAGCCTGCGGTCAGCCTCCAGATCCAGAACCTGGAGAAACAGCTTGATGTTTCCCTGTTCGATCGCGGCGGGCGCAAGGCCCAGCTCACCGAAGCGGGCCACCTGCTGCTGAGCTACTGCGACCGCATCCTCAGCCAGTGCCAGGAGGCCTGCCGCGCCCTCGACGACCTGCACAACCTGCGCGGGGGCTCTTTAGTGGTGGGCGCCAGCCAGACCACCGGCACCTACCTGATGCCGCGCATGATCGGCCTGTTTCGCCAGAAGTATCCCGATGTGGCGGTGCAATTGCAGGTGCACAGCACTCGCCGCACCGGCTGGAGCGTGGCCAATGGCCAGGTGGATCTGGCGATCATCGGCGGTGAGCTGCCAGCCGACCTCAACGACCTACTCCAGGTGGTGCCCTATGCCAGTGATGAGCTGGCCCTAGTGCTGCCGGTGAAGCATCCCCTGGCCCGGTTGGGCGAGCTCAGCAAGGACGACCTCTACAGGCTTGGCTTTGTCTGCCTCGATGCCCAGTCCACCACCCGCAAGATGGTGGACCAGTTGCTGGCCCGATCGGGTCTGGACGTGGGCCGGCTCAAGATCGAGATGGAGCTCAATTCCTTTGAGGCGATTAAGAACGCCGTGCAAAGCGGCCTGGGGGCCGCCTTTCTGCCGGTGGTCTCGATTGAGCGGGAGTTGGCGGCGGGCAGCATCTTCCGGCCAATCCTGGCCGACCTGCAGGTGCGCCGCCAGCTCAAGTTGATCACCCATCCGGCCCGCTATTGCTCCCGGGCGGCGGAGGCCTTCCGGCGCGAAATCCTGCCCGTGTTCGCCAGCCCCGACAGCCCCCTGCGCCAGCCCCAGACCCAGGCTTTGGGCTGAAACTGAAGCGTTGGCCACAACAAAACAAGCAAAGGCCCCATGGGAGTGGATCCTTTGCCCATAAGCTCGTTTCGATTGACCTGAAGCTGGTTAGAACTTATCGGCTTCTGGAGTGACCCCAACCGTGTCATCGGCGGAGCCTTTGGTCTGGAATTTATTATCGACGATGTCGGATTGGTAGACGCAGCGCACTTCGGGTTTGTCCTTGACGGAGCCCGTGTAGGCAAAGGTGTTCATGCGTTGTTTGCACTCGCGCATCTGTTCGGCCGTGATCGCCCCTTCTTTCTGCAATACGGCCCAGTTTTCGCGGCGAATCACGCAGCCTGGTTGCAGTTTCGGCTGGGTGACGAAACTGGTGGAGGGGTTCATGGTTGTGTACATCTGCAAATCCATCACGAAGGCACTGGCCCCCCACTGTTTGCAGAATTCCGGGTCCGCCACAGCCATGTCGAGCTGCTGGCTGCTGGCGATGTTGCCCTGGTTGCCCTGGGTGTTGCTGGAAATCGTGACGCCTACCCCGATTCCCAGCACCAGCACCCCAGCCAGCACCGCAATCCGGGCCACGTTGAATTGAAAGGGGCCGCCGTCCCCGCCCGGTCCGCCTGGGCCACCGCCAGAGCCGTTGCCATTGCCCGAACGGCCCGGCTGGCGAGGGCCGGAGCGGCTGGGGTCGCCATAGGCATCGCGTTCGTCGTAGCCATAGGCCTGCCGGGACGGGCCGTAGCTGGCGGAGCGGCCGCCCCGGGCGGGCGGTGGGTCGTTGCGATAGGAGCGGCTCATGCCTGCTCCTGCTCCGGGCTGCGGGGCAGGCCCATGGAGTAATTCAGCACCCGGGCGTCGGGGTTGTAGCGCAGCTCCCCGGCTTGCAGCAGCTGGCGCACCGTGCCCTCCAAGTCGGAGCCGATGCGGCGCAGGGTGTAGTCGGTGAGGTCGGCGCCGGCGTGGCTGGCCACCAGATCGCGGAAGCGCTGCTGCAGCTTCTCCAGCACCGGGCCATCCCAGAGGAATTCGTTGTCGGGGTCCACATCCATGGTGAGCTGGCTGGCATCGGCCACCAGTTGGCCGTCTTCGACCCTGGCGGTGAACAGCCGGATGTGGCGGGTGGTCGATTTGATCAGGGTGTCAGCCATGGCCCCAGGGCAGCGCCCGATCGTGGGCTTGTGCTGAGTTTAGGAACCCTGCCTTCTGCCTGGTTCCTTGGGGCGCTGAACCGGTCATCGGTTTTGGCCGTCCGGGCGGGAAGGAGTCCGTGGCAGAAGCGGTTTCCTTACGCCAAGCCGCTGGCCCCCCTATGGTTGCCCCTGGTTTTCCTTGTGCCATGCGCGTCGCCATCGCTGGAGCTGGCCTGGCGGGTCTCTCCTGCGCCAAATACCTCTGCGACGCCGGCCATGTGCCGATCGTGCTTGAGGCCCGGGACGTGCTTGGCGGCAAGGTGGCGGCCTGGCAGGACGAGGATGGCGACTGGTATGAAACCGGCCTGCATATCTTTTTTGGCGCCTATCGCAACATGCGCCAGCTCTTCGCCGAGCTGAATATTGAAGATCGGCTGCAGTGGAAGTCCCACTCGATGATCTTCAACCAGAAGGAGGTGCCGGGCACCTACAGCCGTTTTGATTTTCCGGACCTGCCCGCCCCACTCAATGGCCTGGCCGCCATCCTGGGCAATAACGACATGCTCACCTGGCCGGAGAAGATTGCCTTCGGCATCGGCCTGGTGCCGGCGATCCTGCGGGGCCAAAGCTATGTGGAGGAATGCGATCAGTATTCCTGGAGTGAGTGGCTGGCCCTGCACAATATCCCTGAGCGGGTCAACGATGAGGTGTTCCTGGCCATGAGCAAGGCCCTCAATTTTATTAACCCCGACGAAATCTCAAGCACCGTTGTGCTGACGGCCTTGAACCGGTTCCTGCAGGAAACCGATGGCTCGCAGATGGCTTTCCTCGATGGCAACCCGCCCCAACGACTCTGCCAGCCGATTGTGGATTACGTGCGGGCCCGTGGCGGTGAAGTCCACCTCGATAGCCCCCTGCGCGAGATCCAGCTGGCCGAGGACGGCAGTGTTTCTGGCTTCCGCATTGGTGGCATCAAGGGCAAGGAGCCCCAGCTGATCCAGGCGGATGCCTATGTGAGCGCCATGCCGGTGGATCCGCTCAAGCTGCTGTTGCCTGAGCCCTGGAAAGCCATGCCCTATTTCAGCAAGCTCGATGGCCTAGTTGGCGTGCCGGTGATCAACATCCACCTCTGGTTTGATCGCAAGCTCACTGAGATCGATCACCTCCTGTTCAGCCGCTCCGATCTGCTCAGTGTCTACGCTGACATGAGCAACACCTGCCGCGAATACGAAGATCCCAACAAATCCATGCTGGAGCTGGTCTTCGCTCCCGCCAAGGATTGGATTGGCCGGCCCGATGCCGAGATTGTGGCGGCCACGCTGGAGGAGCTCAAACGCCTGTTCCCAATGCATTTTAGCGGCAACGATCAGGCCCAATTATTGAAGGCTAAGGTGGTTAAAACGCCCCAATCGGTCTACAAGACCGTGCCTGGGTGCCAGCAACTTCGGCCCGACCAGGCCTCGCCGATCCCGAATTTCTTCCTGGCCGGCTGTTTCACCATGCAGCGCTACCTCGCCTCGATGGAGGGGGCCGTGCTGAGTGGCAAGCAATGCGCCGAGGCGATCAATCGCTCGTCATCCGACCAGCCAGCGGCCCAGTCGGGGGGCGCAAGCCCGGCCAGTTTGGCGGCGGTGTAGGCGTGGCCCCGGCTTCATCAGCAGGATCAGCAGTGGGATCAGCCGGCCTGGCTGCGGCGCTGGAGCATGCCTATGAGGCCTGCCGTCAAGAAACGGCCCAGTGGGCTAAAACCTTCTACCTCGGCACCCTGTTGATGCCCCCGGCCAAGCGCCGGGCGATCTGGGCCATTTACGTCTGGTGTCGCCGCACCGATGAGCTGATGGACAGCCCGGAGGCCCAGCAGCGCCCGGTGGCTGAATTATCCGAGCGCCTCGATGCCTGGGAAGGGCGCACTCGCCGTCTATTTGAAGGCCATGTCAGTGATGACCTCGATCGGGTGATGGTGGATACGCTTGAGCGCTATCCCCAGCCCCTGCAGCCCTACCTCGACATGATCGAGGGCCAGCGCATGGACCTGCTCCAGCATCGCTATGCCAGTTTTTCGGAATTGGAGCTTTATTGCTATCGGGTGGCCGGCACCGTCGGCCTGATGACCCAGGAGGTGATGGGGGTGGATCCCGCCTACACCACCGCGCCCTGGAGCGAGCGCCCCGACACGTCCGAGGCTGCCGTTGCCCTCGGTATCGCCAACCAGCTCACCAATATCCTGCGCGATGTGGGTGAAGATCGGGGTCGGGGCCGCATCTACCTGCCCTTGGATGATTTAAAGCGGTTCAATTATTCCGAGGAAGAGCTGTTGGCCGGCACCCTTAACGACAACTGGCGGGCCCTGATGGCGTTCCAGCTGGAGAGAGCCCGCTATTGGTTTGCCCGCTCCGAGGCAGGTGTGCGCTGGTTGGCCCCCGATGCCCGCTGGCCCGTCTGGACGTCCCTACGGCTCTATCGGGGCATTCTTGATGCGATTGAGCAATTAAACTACGACGTTTTCAATCACCGGGCCTATGTGCCCCGAATCGGCAAGTTGCTGGAGCTTCCTTTCTCCTATGTGATATCCCAGGCCCGCTAGTTGGGGCTCCTGGCCGGGGCTGGGCGATCGCTATTTAGACCCTTTGCAGCCACTCGATCAGGATCGGATTGACCTGTTCGGGAGCTTCATCGTGGGGGCAATGGCCCAGGCCCGGTAACACCCGCAGCTCCTGAATGCACGGGAAGCTCTGTTGCCACTCCCGGGCTTCGGCCACCCGTTCCCAGGGATCCTGTTCGCCCCAAAGTAGGCGCACCGGGCCCTGGAGTTGGGCCAGCAGCTCCGGGGCCAGGTGGTCGTCAAACAGGTTGACGAAGCCGCGGAAACTTTCCCTGGCGCCGGGATCCCGGCTCGGGCCCACCAGGATCTCCACCAGGTCGTCATCGCAGTTGGCGCCGCTGGGGTAGGCCTGGTGCAGCACCTGGCGTACCACGGCCGGGCGGGCTAGCAGGCTGAACAGGCTGCCGATCAACCAGCGCTGGCGCACCAGGCCCATCAGCAGGGGGCGGCTCCAGCGTTGCAGGGGCGCCTGCTCCGCCAGCCGTTTGCGATCGAGGGTGCGCTGGGCGCAGTCAATCAGGATCACCTGGGCGGGGGGTTGGCCCTGGGCGGCCAGCAGGCGGGCGGCATTGAGGGCCACCACCCCACCGATCGAATTGCCGACGAGCTGCAGGCGCAGGCCAGGGGCGTCAGGGGCGATCACCTGGCGATAAAAGTCCACCACCAGTGCGGCCCAGAGGTCGAAGCCGTAGGGCACCGAGCCAGGCTCCTGGGGCTCATCGGCCAGGCGCGAGCGGGGCTTGCTGCTGGCCCCAAACCCGAGCAGGTCGATGGCGTAAACCCGGCTCACGGCCGCCAGGGCCGGCAGGGTGTGGCGCCAGTGGCCCTTGGAGGCGCCGAAGCCATGAATCAAAAGAACGGCCCCCCCGGGAGGGAGGCCGTTCAAGGAGGCATCATCTGGA
This sequence comes from uncultured Synechococcus sp., assembly GCA_903855705.1. Classification (GTDB taxonomy): domain Bacteria; phylum Cyanobacteriota; class Cyanobacteriia; order PCC-6307; family Cyanobiaceae; genus BAIKAL-G1. The sequence goes on along the minus strand of CAINZT010000159.1, from coordinate 8,402 downwards.
TGGGCTTCAGCAGGGGGAAGCCCTGCTGGGCTGCCAGCCGCGCCCCAGGGGGCACAGCAGTAGCTGATCTGTTGACCCCGCCAGGTCCAGAGTTTGTTGACGACCACTGGGGCCTGGGGGATCAGGAGGGGTGCAGGTTGGCTCAGACGGCGGCCTTTTGATCGGCCAGCAGGGCCTTGAGCTTGGCCAGTTCGCCGGACCAGCGGGGGTCAGGGGCGCCTTCGACGATGGTGTCGCTGTGGACGACCTTGTTGATCGCCTTGCGGGCGACTGTCGAAGGGGTAGCGCCAGCGCCGACACGGCGGTCGTTGCCGGCACCGCCGCTGCGGGGGTCGCGGCGCTCGGAGCGCTCGATGCGCAGATTGTTGCCGCCGAAGTCGCGGCCGTTGAGCTGCTCGATCACCTGGTCGGCGAGGGCTTCCTCTTCGACGTTGGCGAAACCGAAGCCGCGGCTAGCGCCGGTCTCCCGATCCTGGACGGCCTTAAAGCGCACGCCTTCACCGACGGCGGCGAAGAGGGCTTCGAGCTCCTTGGCATCAAAGCTCTGGGGCAGGTTGCCGACGTAAAGACGAACGCTCATGGGATCGGGAGAGAAAGGAACTGGGGGGATGGGCAGGTCGGGGTTGCGAGCTGACGCGGAGAAGCTGGGACCCGACCTTTGAGCCGTTGTCCGTTTCTGCGTTGTCCTGATGTCCGGGGATCACCGTCTGTTTGGAAGGATCCGGAACGGAGGCTTTCAGAACGAGAGCTTTGCCCTAACAGGCGCGTTTCAGGTCGTTAGCAACGACTGTGCCTGTGAAGTTAATCACGGCGCAGGTCCATTTCACCAGGCGTGGTTGCCTGCCCGAGCGCCTGGCGACACCAGGCAAGGGCCTGCGCGCGGTCGCCGATGCGACCAAAAGCCCGCTCCAGCATGAGTTCGTCCAGCAGTTCGCCCAGGCGGCGCGAGGGCGTCAGGCCCAGCTCCGTCTGCAGGCTGCGGCCATCGAGGGGGGGGCTGGGATGGAAAAGGACATCGCTGGGGTTGCGCCAGCGCTCCAGCCAGGAGCGGGCCAGGGGGCCAGGCCAGGCCAGCAGCAGGGCGGGCAGGTCGTCCTCCAGCTGCCGCTGTAGCGCCAGCCGTTCCGGCTCTGTCAGCGCGGCGATGGCGGGCCCTGGATCCACGCCCCAGGGTTCCCCTAGTTGCGATCCTGGTTCCGGCCCAGGGGCCCCAGACTCCAGCCGCTGCCACCAATGGCGCAGCCGCTGGCAGCGTTGTTGCAGCTTGCGGCTGGCCCGCAAACCGCCCAGGGCCTTGGCGTCAAACAGGCGGGCCAGCCTGGCCAGGGGCAGGGCCTGGTGCTGCTCTTCGGGGTTCAGGCCGCAGGCTTGGGCCTGTTCCGGGCAGAGCCGCCCTAGGGCCGCTCCCGCCTGGGGGTCGGCGCCCCAGGGCTGCAACAGACCAGCCACCAGGGCTTGCTCAAGCCCCTGGTGGCCGAGGGGGGCTTCAGCCAGTTTCTCCAGTTCCGCCAGCACCCGTTCGCCGGCCACGGTGGCGAGGCTCTGGTGGTGGCGCTGGATCCAGCCCCAGGTGGAGGCCTCCAGGCTGAAGTCCAGCTGGGCGGCCAGGCGGATACCGCGCAAGAGGCGCAGGGGATCGTCGAGCAGGTTGGCCTCGCCCACGGCCACCAGCTGGCGCGCCTGCAGGTCGGCCAGGCCGCCAAGGGGATCCAGTAGCGGCTCGCCCGGGCCCAGGGGCAGGGCGATGGCATTGATGCGGTAGTCCCGCCGGGCCAGATCGGCCGCCAGGTTCTCGCCGCAGCGGCGGGCCAGGTCCAGGCTCCAGCCGCGCACCACCAGCCGGGCGATGTCCCGTTGCGGATCCAGCACCACAGCGCAGCCACCGTGCTCCTGGGCCAGGCGCTGGCAGAGGCCGATGGCGTCGGTGCCCACCACCAGGTCCAGGTCGGGCCGCTCCGTCAGCCGATCGAGCAGGCCATCGCGCACGGCCCCGCCCACCAGGGCCGCATCGGCGGGCAGGGCCGTCCGGGGGACCGGCCAGCGCTCGGGACGCAGCCGCTGCCAGAGCAACTGGGCGGCGGCCTCGGGGGCCAGGGCTAGCGAGTCGACAGGCCTGCCCAGGGGCGGGTCGGGCGGCCGCTGCGCTGGGGTCACCGGGGGCGTCATCGGTTCAGGCCCGGAAACGGCCAGCGGGAGGCGCCCTGGCAGCGCCAGGCCCAGCACGGGGGGACGGGCCCCAGGGCGCGCCAGAATGATGGGGGGTGGTCAGGCGGTGGCATGTGCATCTGCGTCGATTGCCACTGGGTGGACCGCTGCCAGGCCTATCACGCGGTGGAGCGGCAGCATGGGGTGGAGCACCTTTGCGCCGCCCCCAGTTTTGTGCCCCAGTCCCCCCGAATCCACGTGTCGGTGATTGATCTCGGCGACGCCCAGGCGGGGGTGGAATGGGATGTGCGCGGCTGCGACAGCTTTGAGGCCGAGCCCGGCCGCTGGCTGCGGCTGCGTCCGGGTCAGGTTCAGCCGACATGAGCGCCAGAGCGTCCTTGCTGGTGGCCCTGCACAGTTCCAGTGACTGCCTGGCCGTGGGCCTGCAGCCCCTGGCCGGCAGCGAACCCCCCCAGGTTTTGGCCTTTCCCCTCGGCCGTCAGCTCTCCAACGCCCTGTTGCCCTGCCTGGAGCAGCTGCTGCCAGCCCCGCGCTGGCCCGAGATCGGCCGGCTGGTGGTGGCCACCGGGCCGGGGGGCTTTACCAGCACCCGGCTCACGGTGGTGATGGCCCGCACCCTGGCCCAGCAGCTGGCCGTGCCCCTGCATGGCTTTGGCAGTTTTCTACCCGTGGCGCGGCGGCTGTTGCGCCAGCGGCCTGAGCTGGCCGGGGTCGAGCGCTTCTGGCTGGTCCAGGACCTGCCCCGGCGCGGCACCGTGGCGGGTTGCTACGGCGCAGACCCGGCTGGCCTCGGTGCCATTGCTGAACTGGAGCAACCCCGGCTGTTTCGCCCCGGTGAAGCCTTCGCCGAGGGCCTGGCGCCGGAGCTGATCCTGCCGGCGGCGGTGGATGCCCCCTTGGATGTCCTGGAGCTGCTCGCCCTGGGCCAGGCGGCTGCGGCCCTGGGCCTGGCCGGCCCCTGGCAGCCCGTGTTGCCGCTCTATCCCACCAGTCCGGTGGACTTCACGCCCCAGAGCCCCAGCCAGGTCCCTGCTTCTCCCCTGCCAACCATTTCCCAGCCGAACCTTTCCCAGCCAGGGGCTGGGATCGGGGGGGGCTAATGGCTGGCCCCGGCCCTCGCAGCGATCGGTCCGCGTCCCTAGCCAAGCGGTCGCCCGGGCCGGGCCGTCGCCGCCAGTTGCGGCCGGGGCGCTCCCGCCGCCGCCCCACCAGGGGCTCCCGCTGGCGCTGGTGGCCCCTGGCCCTAGGGGCAGCGGGCTTGCTCTGGCTGTCGCGGGGACTGTGGCTGCCGCCCCTGCCGCCCCCCCAGTTGATTTTGGTGCTGGGCGGCGATGTGGCCCGGGAGCAGGAGGCGGCCCGGCTGGCCAGGCGCCTGGGCCTGCCCCTGCTCGTGAGCGGCGGCAGCAATCCCGAATACGCCACTTGGGAGTTCCGCCGTGAGGGGCTCCATCCCGGCCAGGTGCTGCTCGATTACCGCGCCCACGACACCCTCAGCAATTTCACCTCCGTCGCCGACGACCTCAAGCGCTCCAAGGTGCGCAGCGTGCTGCTGGTCACCAGCAGCGACCACATGCCCCGGGCCCTGCTGGTGGGCCGGATTGTGGCCGGCAGCCGGGGCATTGGCCTCACGCCCGTTGCCGTGCCCTGCGGCCAGGCCTGCATCCCCGAGCGCAAGGGCAAGGTCTGGGGCGATGGCCTGCGGGCGGCCCTGTGGGTGCTGACTGGCCGGGACCTCAGGTTGTGGGTGGCAGGGCGGTTCGCTCCGCTGCTGGATGGAGCCGGCCGACCGGTTCATCCGCCTGCAGCGGGCCCAGATCCAGCAGGGCATTGATCTGGGCCTGGCAGGCCGCCGTCACCACATCCAGGTCGGCGCGGCGCCTGGAGGCCGGCGGCGGGATCGGCGTGCCGATGCGGATGTGGATCGGCACCAGGCGGGCCTGGCGGCCGGTGCCCATGGCCCGGTGGCTGTTGATGATCGCCACGGGCAGCAGGGGTGCGCCGGAACGGGCCGCCAGCAGGGCAGCCCCAGGCATCGGCGCGTTGACCCGGCCATTGGCCTGGCGGGTGCCATCGAGGAACACGCCCGTGGCCCAGCCCTGGTCGAGTCGATCGGTGGCGGTGCGGATTGCCTCCCGGTCGCTGGCGCCGCGGGCCACCGGATAGGCGCCGCAGGCCCGGATGATCGGCCCCAGCAGGGGCACCCGAAACAGCTCCGCCTTGGCCATGAAGGCCACCGGCCGGCCCAGGGCATGGCCCAGCAGGGGCGGATCCAGGTGGGAGCCATGGTTGGCCACCACCACTAGGGCCCCTTCCATCGGCACGTTGCCGTTGCCGGCGGTGCGGCCGCGGAACAGGAGCCGGTAGATCGGGAACACCAGTAGGTAGCTGATGATCCGGTAGGTGAGGCTCGGTTTGGGGCTGCTGAGCAGGGCCGGCGGTTCGGGCGGCTTGCGCCGGCGCCGTAGGGCCCGGCGTAAGCCGCTGATCCGGCCGCCCTCGGCCGGCACGATCGCGCCCGAGGACCCAGAAGCGTTAGGCGCTCCCCCTGGGCCGCCAGCCCCGAGCTCAGGCCCGTTGGGGCCTTGGCTCGCCTCGGCATTGCTGCTGCTCGTACCAGCCCGATCCTCCGGCTTGCTCACAGGCCCAGGTCCGCGGCGGAGGCGATCTGGGCGGTGGTGACCCCCGCCAGGCTGCGTTTGAGTAGGCCGCTGAGCACGTTGCCGGGGCCGATCTCCACGGTGGTGTCGATCGCTAGTGCGGCGAACTGGTCCATGGTTTCGCGCCAGCGCACGCCGCTGGTCATCTGGCCCACCAGGCGGGCCTTGAGGCGCTCGCCGCTGGTTTCGGGGGTGGGGTCGGTGTTGCTCAACACCGGGATGTGGGCATCGGCAAAGGGCAGGGGCTCCAGCTCCTGGGCGAAGGCAGCGGCGGCCCCGGCCATGAAGGGCGAATGGAAGGCCCCTGACACGGCCAGGGGGATCGCCCGTTTGCAGGTCAGCTGGGCGCTGACGCTGGCCACGGCTTCGGGGCTACCGGAGAGCACCACCTGGGCGCTGCTGTTGTCGTTGGCGATCACCACGTCCTCGGTGACAGCCACCAGGGCGTCCAGCTCGCCGCGATCGAAGCCCATCACGGCGGTCATGGCGCCACCGCCGGCGGCGGCCATCAGGCTGCTGCGCCGGTGCATCAGGGCTAGGCCCGTCTCGAAGTCGAAGACGCCGGCCGCATAGAGGGCCACCAGTTCGCCGAGGCTGTGGCCGGCCACCAGGTCGGCGCTGCGGCCCTGCTGGCGCAAGCCATCCACCAGCAGGCTCTCGATCACGAATAGGGCTGGCTGGGTGTTGCGGGTGTCATTGAGGTCGGTGGGTGCGGCGATGGCGCCCAGGCCTTCGCCGGCGCAGATCGCCAGCAGGTCGCGGCCCAGCAGCTCGGAGGCGAGGGCAAAACGCTGGCGGGCGTCAGGCAGATCAAGCACGGCTGTGGCCATGCCGAGCTTCTGTGATCCCTGACCCGGAAACACCCAGGCGATCCCCATGGTGACGCTTGCGCTTTTGTGGGCTGGAGACTAGGGCGCGGCTGTTGGGCCCCAGCCCGGATTGGGCCTGGCTGGCTCAAGCCTGGCCGGAGATTTCTGGCTCATGCCCAGCCAGCCCAGCCAGCCCGGCAGCCAAGGGCCCAGGCCAGTTCGGCCCACCCGCTCCCCCCCCGCCGCTGGCTCAGTTGGCCTGGGGACCGCCCCAGCGCAGCAGGGCCGCGCCCCAGCTCAGGCCAGCGCCGAAACCGCTGCTGGCGATCAGGTGACCCGGCTGAACCCGGCCATCGCGCACGGCCTCGTTGAGCATCAGCGGGATCGTGGCGGCGGAGGTGTTGCCGAAGCGGGCCAGGTTGCTGAGCACCCGCTCGCTGGGAATGGCGAAGCGCTCGGCTACCGCATCGAGGATGCGCTGGTTGGCTTGGTGCAGCAGCAGCCAGTCGAGCTGGCCTGGGCTGGTGCCGGTGCCGTCTAGGAGGTCCTTGAGGATCGCCGGCACCTCGCGCACCGCAAATTTGTAGACCTCCTGGCCATTCATCTGGATTGGTTCAAAGCCGCCGCGCTGGGCCTGGCTGCCCGCCACCACGGTGGTGTGCTCCTCGCTCTGGGCCAGGGTGAGGCAGCCGTTGCGGCTGCCGTCGGAGCGCATGCGGAAGCCCAGCAGGCCGTTGTCGGCCCCGGGGCAGGCCTCCACCGCCACGGCGGCGGCGCCATCGCCGAACAGCACGCAGGTGCGGCGATCGTCCCAGTCCACCCAACGGCTGAGCTGGTCGGCGCCGATCACGAGGGCGCGGCGCACGCTGCCACTGCGGATGTATTGGCTGGCGGTGATCAGGGCAAAGAGGAAGCCGCTACAGGCGGCCGTGATGTCGAAGGCCACGGCGTTGCTGGCCCCCAGGGCCCCTTGCACCCGCGGGGCGGTGCCAAACAGGTCGTCGGGACTGGAGGTGGCCAGCAGGATCAGGTCCAGGTCGCTGGCTTGCCAGCCGGCATGGGCCAGGGCCTGGCGGCCGGCCTCGCTGGCCAGGCTGGTGACCGTTTCGCCCGGGCCGGCGACGTGCCTGGCGCCGATGCCGGTGCGGCTACGGATCCAGTCGTCGTTGGTCTCGACCCGCTCACCCAGCTGGGCGTTGCTGAGGCTCACGGCTGGCAGGCCGCTGCCGCAGCCCACCAGGGCCATGCCGACGGCCTCCGCCATTGGGCTGAGCGACACCTGAACGACCCCAGTTGGCGGTCAGTCAACCACAGGCGACCGCCGCACCGGTGCTGTCACTGAGCTTGTGCAGGTCGTCCATCACGCCATGGCTGGCGGCGGAATGGGCTAACCGCAGGGCGCTCACCACCGAGAGGGCCTTGCTGCTGCCGTGGCCGATCACGCAGATGCCATTGACGCCCAGCAGCAGGGCGCCGCCATGTTCGGCGTGGTCGAGCCGTTTCTTGATGCGCACCAGGTTGCTGCGCAGGAAGGCGGAGCCGACCTTGCCCCGGCGTCCCCGGGGCAGCTCGGCCCGCAGCACGTCCAGCAGCACGCTGCCCACCGATTCGAGGAACTTCAGCAGCACGTTGCCGGTGAAGCCATCGCACACCACCACATCGAAATCGCCCGAGAGCACGTCCCGGCCTTCGCAGTTGCCGGCAAACACGAAGCGGTCTTCGGCCGCCAGCAAGGGGTAGGTCTTGAGACAGAGCTCGTTGCCCTTGCACTCCTCCTCGCCGATGTTGAGCAGGCCGATGCGGGGCCGCTGCACCTGCAACACATCGCGGCTATAGATGTTGCCGAGCAGGGCGAATTGGTGCAGGTAGGCCGGTTTGGCATCCATGTTGGCGCCCACATCGAGCACCAGCACTTGCTGGTTGGGGTCCTTGGTGGGAAAGAGGGCGCCGATGGCGGGGCGGTCGATGCCCTTGAGCCGGCCGAGCCGGAAGATCGCTGAGGCCATCACGGCGCCGGAGTTGCCCGCCGAGTACACCGCCGTGGCCGCGCCCGCCTTGACCAGGTCCATGGCCAGGTTGATGCTGGCGTCCCGCTTGCGCCGCACCACCGTGGCTTCCTCGTCCATGCCCACGGATGGGCCGCTGGCCACCACCTCGATCAGCCCGGCGCTGATGGCGGCGGCCAGCTCCTCGCCCAGGCCCAGGGCCGCCACGGCCTGATCGACAGCGGCGGTTTCGGCCACGAAGCGCACCCGCACCGGCAGCAGGGCCACTGCCCTGAGGCAGCCTTCCAGGATCGGGCCGGGGGCATGGTCGCCGCCCATGCCATCAACGGCCACCCAGAGCCGCTGGGCATCAACGATGGCCAGCTCGCCATCGGGATTGCTGCCCTGCTGCAGCCGCCGCAGGGGATCAAAAACCAGGGGCTGGAGCACCGAGTTGGCCATGGAGCCGGCGACCGAGCCCGCTGCGCCCGCCACGGAGCCGGCCACGCCGGCGACATTGCCTGCCATCGAGCCGGCCACGCCGGCGACATTGCCAGCCACATTGCCGGCGGCACCAGCGACGCTGCCGGCGGTGGAGACCACCGATCCCGCCATGGAGCCCGCCACGGAGCTGGCGGCCGAGGCCGTGCCCACCAGGCTCGTCACCGCCGCATTGCGGCGATACCAAATCACCAGGCGGCGAATCGCCTGGGGCCGCCGACGCTTGGGGCTGCGGCCGCTGATGTCAGTGTCCTTCTGGGGCAAGGGCTTCGATGATGCGCTGG
>CAINZT010000158.1 GCA_903855705.1 uncultured Synechococcus sp. | reverse complement strand
TCGCTGCACTTCAAAGCGGAATCCCAAACCCCTCCGCCTGATCGAGCACCACCCGGTTTTGCCAGCTGCCAGCGAGATTCGGCTGGCCATCGAGGCCGTAGGCCGGGCCGCAGCGCATCAACACCTGGCCCCGCCAGATGGCCGATGGCGCCGACCCCAGGCTCCAGGTGATCGCTGGTTTGCCGTTGGGCAACTGGAGATGCAGCAGCGGTTGACGGCCCGCCAGGTTGCAAGCTGGGGCTTGGGTCCCCGGCTCGCTGGTGGCCAGGCTGGCCAGCCGGCGGTCGTCTTCGATCAGGCGGCGGGCCCGGCGTTCGAACTCCCGATGGTGCAGCCGGTCCAGCAATTTGGCGCTGAGGTTGCCCTGGGCAAGTAGGGCCTCCATTAACCAGGCGGCCACCAGCAATCCCAGGCCCAGGGCCAGCAGCAGTTCCACCAGGGTGAATCCCCAAGGCGAATCGGGCTTTCGGGCCGCTCGCCGGCTGGCCTCTTTCAGGGTCGCCGGGAGCCCCTGGCTGGTTGGCCCGCCTGGGAGTGGCTTGCCCAGGCTTGGCTTGACATTGGGAGGGCTGAACCGAACCGGCTTGGTCATCGTTCCGCCTGGCAATGGGTTGCACTCGGGGGGCCGGCGGGATCGGCGTCGTAGCGACCCAGACGCACCAACCCCAGGGGTAGGGCCATCACCAGGCAGCGGCGCAGGCCCGTGCCCGCCTGGCTCAGCACCACCACGCCGCCATCGATCACCAGGCCGTTGGCGCTGAAGCGCAGGGTGGCGGGAAAGCTGTGGGCCAGGGTCACCTCCTCGCTGAAGCGCTTCAGGGCCGTGGAGCAGGCCGGCAAGCTGCCGTCCAGGGGCTTCTGCCAGCCCTCCAGATCGAGGCTGAGGCCGCAGGCCCCTTGGCGCCGTTCCGCTTCGGCCCGGGCCAGCTGGATCCCGGCCAGCAGTTCGCTGGCCACCGCCTCCACCTTTTGGCGTTGCCGTTGTTCTTGGCCACAGGTCAGGCCCCAGCAGCCGAGGCCGCCCAGCAGGCCCACCACCACCAGCTGTTCGGCCAGGGTCATCCCAGCGGCCCCCCCACGGGCGGACAGAGGCCATAGCCCGCAGCGCTGAACAGCCGTTGCCGCTGCCAGCGGCCCCCATCCACCGCCACCTGCAAGCGCACGAGGCCAGGGGCCAGCACGCTCACCTGGCGGACCAGGGGGCCAGGAGCCGCTGAGCTGGGCGCCGTGGCCCTGCCGGTGCCGATTGGGTTGTCGTCGTTGCCATTGGCCGTGCTGTCGCCATTGGCGCTGGGGCTGGCGTTGGCTTCGCCTGGGGCGGGGTCCATCAGCAGGCGACTGAGTAGCAGTTCGGGCTGGTCACAGGCCAGATCGGTGGCCTGCTCTTGCTGGGCCCCCGCCCGCACCAGGGCCTGGCTGCGGCGCAACTCCGCCTCCAGTTGCGCTGCCGCCGCCTCGGCCTGGCTTGTCCCCTGCAGAGAGCGGCCCAGGCCGGCCATCACTTGCAGGGAGCCGGCGCTGGCCAGGCTGAACACCAATCCCGCCAGCAGCACTTCCACCAGGTTCATGCCCCCTCCTGGTGCAGGGCCCTGATCAGGCCATCCGGCAGGGACCGATCGAAATGCACCAGCCCCTGGCGCTGCTCGCCGCCGCGGCCCTTCAGCGTCACCTGCAGGGTGACCAGCCCCAGGTCCGACGGCTCGCTCGGTTGCCATTGCAAGCCGCCCAGTTGCCAGCCGGCCGGCAGGGCCAGGTCCAGCTGGTCCGGGCCGAGGCTGGCGGGGTTGAGGTCCTCGGGGCGATGCCCCACCAGGCCCTGGGCCAGCAGTTGGGCCAGGTCGCGCAGGCCGTCGTCGGCCTGGCGGCGGCGATGCTCGGAGGCCTGGGCCTGGTGGGAGGCCAGGGCCAGGCCCAACAGGGACAGGCTGCTGGCCGAGAGCACCAAGCCAGCCAGCAGGGCCAGGGGCAGCACAAACCCTGGCTCGTCCGGGCAGCGCCGGTGCGGCAGGCTCCACGGGGATCGCCTGCTCCAGCGGCCAGCGTGTTCCTGGGCCATCAAGGAAGCCTCCAACGGTTGGAGTCAGAGGGTTCCCGGGCCTAGGCGTTCCGATCCCCCAACCCCAATCCCCAAGCTCCGGCGCCTGGATCAGGCCATCCCCCCAGGCGGGCCCTTGCCCCTGGGCCCGGGGGATCAGCTGGAGAGCCCTATTGGTTGAGTTTGAGCACGGCCATGAAGGCCTCTTGGGGTACATCCACCTTGCCCATGGCCTTCATGCGCTTTTTGCCCTTGGCCTGTTTCTGCAGCAGTTTTTTCTTACGGGAAATGTCACCGCCGTAGCATTTGGCCAGCACGTCTTTGCGTATGGCACTGATGCTTTCGCTGGCGATGATGCGGCTGCCGATTGAGGCCTGGATGGGAATTTTGAACTGTTGGCGGGGGATCAATTCCTTCAGTTTTTCCACCAGGCCCTTACCCACGTTGTAGGCCTTATCCCGGTGCACGATCGTGGTGAGCGGATCGGCCTTCTCTGCATTAATAAGCACATCGAGGCGCACAAGTTCGTTCTTGCGATAGCCGATCAGGCTGTATTCCATCGAGGCGTAGCCCTTGGTGCGGCTCTTCATCTGGTCGAAGAAGTCGGTCACCACTTCAGCCAGGGGCATCTCGTAGTGGAGGGTTACCCGGTCGGTGGTGATGTATTTCATGTCGATGAACTCGCCGCGGCGCTCCTGACATAGTTCCATCAGGGCGCCGTTATAGCTGTTGGGCGTATAGATCTCCAGCTTCACATAAGGCTCCTCGATCGATTCGCGCTTCTGGGGATCGGGCAGGGTTGCCGGGTTATCCACCAGCATGACGCTGCCATCGATCAGGTTCACCTGATACACCACCGAAGGCGCCGTGACGATCAGGTCCAGGTCGTATTCGCGCTCCAATCGTTCCTGCACAATCTCCATGTGCAGCAGGCCCAGGAAGCCACAGCGGAAACCAAAGCCCATGGCGCTACTGGTTTCCGGCTCATATTTGAGCGCCGCATCGGAGAGCTGCAGCTTGTCGAGGGCCTCGCGCAGGTCCGGGTATTGGTCGGCGTCGGTGGGGAACAGGCCGCAGAACACCATCGGCTTGGCCTCGGTGTAGCCCGGCAGGGCCTCAGTGGCCGGGTTGGCCAGCAGGGTGATCGTGTCGCCGACGCGGGCATCGGCCACGGCCTTGATCGAGGCCGAGAGGTAGCCCACCTCGCCGGCATGGAGGGACTCCACCTGGCGCTGGTCTGGCGCCATCACCCCGACTTCATCGAGTTCGTAGGATTTGCCGCTGGCCATCAGCAGCACCTTGTCCTTGCGGGCAATGGCGCCACTAATCACCCGGAAATACACAATCACGCCCCGGTAGGGGTCGTAGTAGGAATCGAAAATCAGGGCCTTAAGCGGCTCCTCGATCCGATCCGGCGGCGGCGGCACCCGATCGACCACGGCCTGCAGAATCTCTGCCACCCCTATGCCTGTCTTGGCCGAGCAGGTGATGGCGTTACTGGTATCGAGGCCAATGATCGCTTCGATCTCGGCGGCGATGCGTTCGGGATCGGCCCCGGGCAGGTCGATCTTGTTGAGCACCGGAATGATCTCTAGATCATTTTCCAAGGCCAGATACACGTTAGCCAGGGTCTGGGCTTCCACCCCCTGGCTGGCATCCACCACCAGCAGCGCCCCTTCGCAGGCCTGCAGGGAGCGGCTCACCTCGTAGGAGAAATCGACGTGGCCGGGGGTATCAATCAGGTTGAGGATATAGAGCTCACCATCGGCGGCCTTGTATTCCATCCGGGCTGCCTGGAGCTTGATCGTGATGCCCCGCTCCCGCTCCAAGTCCATGTTGTCGAGGAACTGCTCTTGCATGTCCCGGGCCGCCACCGTGCCAGTGGTCTGCAGCAGTCGGTCGGCCAGGGTCGATTTGCCGTGGTCGATGTGGGCAATGATGCAGAAATTGCGGATCCGCTGAACGGGAACGTCGGTCATGGACAGGCTGCGGGCCGGCGGGCCCCATGGACCGCCGCAAGTGGTTGGATCCTAAGGAGGGCCTGAGACCACCCCTGGCGCCACTGGGATCCGGGCCCAGCCCCAGCACCAGCCCCTGCTTCCTCAGGAGGGCCGGGCGACCTGCGGCCAGGGGCGGCCAGGTTCTAGGGCCGCCTTCCTAAGCTCATACCAATCCGACCGAACACCGATGAGCACCGACACGGCTCCCGCCACATCTGCTATCGACACAGCCCCGGTTGCCGCCGATGACGCCGCCGCTGAGCTCGACCCCCGCGCCCTCACCCTGGCCAACGTGGAGCGGGCCCTCGATGAGCTGCGCCCCTACCTGATGGCCGATGGCGGCAACGTCGAAGTGGTGGAAATCGATGGCCCGATCGTTAAGGTGCGGCTCCAGGGCGCCTGTGGCTCCTGCCCCAGCAGCACCATGACCTTGAAGATGGGCATCGAGCGCAAGCTGCGTGAAGCCATCCCCGAAGTCGACGAAGTTGTCCAGGTGCTCTGAGCTGCTTCTCTGCTGCTTCTCTGAAAGTGCTTCTCCTAGTCGCTTCCTGAGCCGCTTGCTTGGGCTGGTTGCTTGAGCCGTTCGGCCCAGGCGATCGCCCCTGGGTTGGCTGATCGCCATTGGTTCGCCGGTGGTTCGCCAATCCTGCCGAGCCTGATGGCGGGCCCAAGGGCGGCCCCTAGGCTGCGGCTTCCTTGCCCCGAGGCCCGTGCTCGATCAGCGTTTGCTGCGCGATAACCCTGAGCTGATCAGCCAGCAGCTCGGCCGGCGTGGCATGGCGGTGGACCTGACC
>CAINZT010000157.1 GCA_903855705.1 uncultured Synechococcus sp. | reverse complement strand
TAAGGGGGTGCTGGTTGCGAACACCGGCTACAGCTGCGACGAAGCCCAGCAGGCCATCGCTGCCGGAGCCGTGGATGCGGTGGCCTTCGGCACGGCCTTTCTGGCCAATCCGGATCTGCCCGAGCGCGTCCGCCGCGGTGCCGCCCTCAATGCCCCAGACCCGAACAGCTTCTATAGCCCGGGCCCAGTGGGTTACACCGACTATCCCAGTCTCGAGCCGGCGGGCTGAACAGGGCTCAAGGTGGTGCTGGCAGGGCCTCGGATGGGCCATTGCCGGGGCCTTGAGGGGAACCGAATCGCCGTAATCGGCACGACCCCCAACTGTTGTGAAGCCGACGGCCAGGACCCATGGCTGTGGCCAGGCTGGGACTGTCCTGCGGCTGGCCTGATGACCTCCCTGTTTTCAGCCCCTGAAGTCAGGCGCAGGTATCGGTTTGTGGACCGCAGCGGCCAGCCCCACCCGATCCTCGATGAGCACTTCGAGAGCCTCGATGGGGCCTGGGAAGCGGCCCAGGCTTGGCTAGGGGATCGGGGCCTGAGTGCCGCCGCCATGCCGGCAGCCCTGGCCGAGGAATTTGGCATCGAGGTGACCACCGCTAACGGCCACTGGCGCACCCTGCGGCACCCGGGGCAACCCCAGGCCGATGCTGGCTGGAAAACAGCAGGCACCCTCGGCTAGGTCTAAGCAGCGAATGGGCAAACCTTCGCCGACTCGGGGTTTTTAACCACCCTGGATTGGGCGCCGAGGGCGGGAGTCGCTGGGTTTTGGGTGGTGATGGCCACCGGGAAGGTGACGTGCACAACGAGCAGGCCAGTGCGACGGGCCGAGCACGGGTCCCCATCCGTGATATGTGCCGATAGGGATGTCAGTCGATGTCTGTTGCGACCATCGGAACGGATGTATCCCTTACTCCGACCGAGGAAGATCAGGGCTTCAGTTCAATCCAGTATGCGAACAGGGAGGCCATGGTGCCGCGTGCTTCTTCTTGGGCCAGCCAGGTATTGAGGTAGTCGGTCAAGGGACGATCCTCACCGGCCACAAGAACCACCAACCGGCCCCCTAGCTCGCGGCCAAAGGGAACGAGCAGGGTGGTTTTCGGATGGAGAATGGACCAGGCAGATCCACCCTCAGCACTCGTGAGGAGGGCATCAAAGGTTCGCTGGCCAACCGCTGAGAAGAAGTCATTTTTGGAGTCCAGGGGAAGCATGTCAAGAACCAACGACCCCTGGGCACCCACCAAGGAGGAGCGAATTTGATCCTCTAATTGGGTATTCACCAAACTGGGTTCGGTGACAGCAATTTTCAACGGACGACCCAGGGTTGGCCGGCCAAGCCCTTGGATCCCTTGAATCATGGATACCTTGTCGTCTGGAACTACAAGGGCCAGGTGAATCGTTTGGTATCCCCTGGAGATCTGGTGGCGGATGGCCCGCTCCGGAGTGGCCTGAATACCGCCAATGGCCAGATCAATCTCCTGGCGGTCCAACCAGGAATCGAGGGCGCTCATCGAGCCTTCCCGCACCTGGAGACCAACCCCGAGGGTGCTGGCAAGACGTTTAATCAGGTCGAGGTCATAGCCCACCAATTGCCCCTTGCGATTGCGAAAGGCCCAGGGCAAGCCATCGGCGCGAACCCCAACCCGCAGGGACCGGCGCCGCAGGATCGCCGACAGACTGACGGCCTCGGAGCGCAGGGCAGTCAGGGGTGCAAGCGGGGGCGTGGGCTGGGTGGCCACAAGGGCCAAGAGCCTGTCGTCGTTGTGATAGCTGCTTTTTAAGGTGGCGGCTAAGGAGACGCGACTCGCCCATCCCAGGCCCATTGCCAGGCCCAGGCTGGCCAATACACTGGCCAGGAGCCTCCAAAGGCGTAGGCGCCAGCTGCCCAGGGCACTGGTATACACCAACACAGCTAATACCACCAAGCCCTCTAGGGCCAGCACTTTCTCGAAGCGATAGAGCCACTCCCCGTTGAGATAGACCAACTGCAGGAGATCCACGGGCAGACCCAAGGCAATCAGCTCTTGGCGCAAGGTGGATTTCAGGCCAGACACAGAGGCCGGAATGGCGGTTAACAGCATGTGGACCGTGCCGCCCAAGCCCAGGGGTTTGTCCACATACCAGCCCGCAAAGGGCAAAAAGAGCAGGGAAGCGACCTGACCGAGGGTGGGCAGGGAATAGCCAAGGGACACCAGGGGAGCCAGTTCAAGGCCAGCATTGCTGCGGTTTTGGCTTGCACCGGGCGCCGGCTGCCAGCGGCCCAGAACCTCCTTGAGGTTGCTGATCAGCAAGGGCAAGGCAATCAGTAAATTGGTGCTGCTGGCGGTGAGGGCCAGGGGCCCCTTGACGATCTGCCAGAGGTCCTTAGGGCTGAGGGGTGTCAGGGCGATGATCAGGAACCAGCACAGCAGGGAGAGCAGGACAAAGGCAATCAGGGACAGCTGCAGATAGGCCTGCATGCGCAGCAACTCCGACAGGTCGAGTTGGGCAACATTGGTAGCCACAAGGGCGAGAATGCCGTAGGGGATGATCCTTGCCACGAGCCGATTGAGTTGGCCAAACAGTTGGCGGATCACCTCCAGAGGCTCCAGCAGACGCTCCCGTTCAGGCAGCCCCTGGAGCAGCAGACCTAGCAGACAGCTATAGAGAACCACGGCAGGAAAGTTGTCGGCTGCCATGGCCGAAAAGATATTATCTGGCAGGTAGGTCTTCAGGAGATCAACGGGCTGATTCTGCTCAAACAGACCCCGATGGAAAAATTCGGAGGTCACCAACTTGGGCAAGGCCAGGGGCAACAGGGTGACCACGGTGCCGGCCACGAGCCAGAGGCCGGCCAAGACGGACAGGGCTGGGGCCAGCAGCCCTTTGATCGAGCCGGGCCGCAAGCCACCGAAGCCCACCACCAACTCACAGATCAAAAACGGCATCACCACGATTTGGGAGGCCTGTAGGAACACCACTTTCAAGGGCGTCAACCAGCCGATCTGGCCTGGCAGGAGCCAGCCGAGCAGGGCACCGATCACCAGCATCACCAGGCACTGGTTGCCGATCTGGCGGGGCCAGAGCTGGCGTAGCGGCAAGCGCTGGGTCATTGGCAACGGAGCGATAGGGACATTGTGCTAATATAATGATGATTGAAGGTGTCAAAACCGTCAATCCAATTAATATCATAAAATCAAATAGCCCAAAAATCTTTGCTTACTCCAGCTTCACTGCTCCGGAATTCATGCTCAGCGGTGAGTGCACTTGCGCTTTGGAGTTGGCCATTCATCAGCAACTCTGCATGGGCAGCGGAAACCCTAGGCCCCCTACCGAAACCGCTGCTGAATGGCAGCATGCGCTTTGACTCCCAGGGTGCAGGCAGCCAAAATGTCCTCAGCGGCACCCTATTTGCGCCCCTAAGGATTGGCAGTGATGGTTCCGTGTTGTTCCTCGATAGCAGCCTCAATTGGAATTTCGGGGGCACCCTCAACCAAAACACCTTCGGCGTCAGCAGCCGCCTCGGCCAGCGCTGGTTGAGTAAAGACAGGCGCTGGATCTATGGGTTCAATGGTGGCATTGACACCCAACCGGTTAACAGTAATTATGTTTGGCAGGCGGGGCTTGGAGCCGAGCTGCTTAATCGCTCCATGGAGCTTCGGCTCAACGGTGCGGTGCCGTTTTCGAACAGCAGCTCCATCCTTCAAAGCGGCTGGACCAATGCAAGCTTGCAAAACAACAGCCTGATACTCGATGGCTGGCAGCAATACGCCGTTGCGCTCTCTGGGATCAACGCCGAATTAGGCCTGCCGATCCGCCGC
The DNA here is from genome assembly GCA_903855705.1 of uncultured Synechococcus sp. Lineage (GTDB taxonomy): Bacteria > Cyanobacteriota > Cyanobacteriia > PCC-6307 > Cyanobiaceae > BAIKAL-G1. The sequence goes on along the minus strand of CAINZT010000157.1, from coordinate 3,621 downwards.
TGGAACGGGGGCTCCCTCTGGGGCTATGGCTCCTATTACTACCTCAATGGCGAGTACGTCAGCCCGAGCTCCGGGGTGCGGCTGCGGGCTGAGGTGCGTCTGGGGCCAACCTTCGCCTTTGGTGCCACGGTCTCCTACGACCCGTTGTTTGAATCCCGGGCGACCGGATACGTGCGCCTCGGCAGCCGCAGCCAGGCCTCCGCGGGAGCAGCGGCGGCGGCGATCCGTTCAGCAGAAGAGCAGTTCCTCTCCCTGCGGGGCCTGCCTGTGGAGCGCCAACGGGAGGTGCAATTTGCCTTGCCAACGGTGGCAAGACCCCAATCAACGGCAATCAACCCAGCTACAGGCCAGGCCTGGGTGGTGCGCTGTGCTGGGGCCACCACCGGCCCATCGGTGGCCTGCGGTTACGGCAGCCTGGCCGATGCGCTAGCAGCAACCACGGCCAGCAACGATGTCCTGCTGCTCGGCGGTGGCCTGGCCGAATACAACATGGCACTCACCACCCGGCGCCTCCCCGTTGGAGCAAGCTTGGCGGGGGCAGGTTATGGACCCACCTTGGCTACCCAATTCGGCGGCGCGAACTTGGTCCCCATCTTTGGAACGGCGATTGGCAACCAGCCCAGTATTCGCAATGGAATAATCAGTATTGGCAGCAATACCAGCATCGCTGGCCTGAGCTTTACCAATGTTTCAATCACGAATTACAGCACCAGCAATGTGCTGATCACCGGCAATAGCTTTACGGGGTCATACACCGATAATCCCACAGATTTAGCTGATGCCCAGGCCTTCGGCAGAATTAATGTGTCGGCCCTTGCCCTGCCGGTGATTCAACTCAGCAACGCCAGCAACGTGACCATCAGTGGCAACAGCTTCAGCTATCCCCAGGCGCAAACCTACGTTTCGCAACAGGGGCCTATTGACGGCGGTGGAACTGGCTACGTTTGCAACCAGAATAGCTTAAATACATCAGGCCTATGCCTCAGCGCCAACGCAATCCGCTTCAACAACGTGAGGAATGGAACCATTTCGGGCAATACGGTAGTAGGCGCCCTTGATGAAGCTTTCCGCATCAATAATCCCACTGGCAAGCTAATCATAAGCGGCAACACTATTTCCGATATGCGCATGGGTCCAGACAGCAATATCGGCTCAGCGATTATTGTCGGCCAGAACCAAGGAGATGCCTTGGTTGAAATCATCGGCAACACGATCACCAACAATAGCCCGGGCATCTATCCCGTCGTTGCCGCAGCCTTTGGTACCGTCAATGTTGCTACGTCCGGTAAAAATGTTATCGACCCTATTGAAATTGGACTCTGCAGGGGCACAACCAGTTACCCAAGGGCTGCCGACCTCTACGCGAGCGCCGATTTTTCCGGCAATTGCGTCACGCCGGCCTCAATAACCATCAACGTTGCCAACAACACCATCAACCTGCCAGCCATATCAGGCCTGATCCGCCAGGACGGCGATGGCATTGATTTCAATGTGGGAGCCAATGCGATTTTAAATGCACAAGTAAACAACAATAAGATCAACAGTCTTGGCTCGGTTCACACGGGAATTATGGGGGACAATGGCCTGACCTTTGACTTCCGGGGCAACGCGTTGATTAGCCTTGGCATCTCAAATAATCACATCGAAAATGCAGGCGATGCCGCCATTGGGTTTAGCCTTCAAAACACACCTTTTACAAACCAGCCAGGAGTCTCCAACATATCCCTATACGGCAATACATTTGGCCCAACGATTAGCCCCTTCATTGAAGCTGACTTGGTCAATAACACAGGTTCACCCGTTTCCACATTTGCGGTTACCGGAAGTGGCACTAATTTGCTCACAACAATCAACTACAAATCTTTCAACACAGGCCCATATCCAGATCTCTACATCAATGGAGTTATTTACCCATAAAGCCTAAGGACTAAACCCATAGCTAGTTGGCCGTAAAGCCATGGCCGTGATGATCTATCGCCGCTACGCCAGGAACCCTTTGGAAAGACATTAAACACACACAGATGGAGCTTCACTAGGAAAGGAGAGAGTGGCGTCCCGGGGAGCACCGACATCGTTGCCCCGCGGAATCACAAGGCCATCGAGGTTGGGCGATACATCAACAGCAAGGGTGCAGCTGAACGTTGAAGGGTCCCAGGTCATCGACGTAACAACTTTTCTAGCTGAAAGGCCAACAGCAGCGTTGCGATAGGCGGCCATCGGCTCACCCCTCCCATCAACAAGCTCCAGAAGGTCGATCCACAGCCAGGGGCTAGACGACCCGAGGGGATGTCCGAGAACGTGCGCCTTGGGAACAAGACTGGTGTTCGGATATCGAGCTCGGCCAATCATCCTAGGGGGAAGGAAAAAGCAAGTGAGGCCTCACCTCTTCGCGAAGATGGTCGGCAATTGGTCAAGTCAAAGGGATCAACCTTGGCAAGCCGCCGGTGGATCCCTTGAACAAAGTCCATCCCGCCAACTAGAATTTGATTAAGCCTTTGATCAGCTTCGAATTGCTTGCGCATGATCTACAGGTGGTTCTGCTCCGATAGTCCCGCCAATAGAAAAACCCTCAGATAAGCGGCTAGTACAAGTAGAAATTCATCCAAGGGCCTTGAGAAAATTCAACATGAACCAAACGAGATCCCGACTAGCCGACCCAGCCCGAAGCCCACAAGAAGACTAATCGCGATTATACCTGTCATAGCGATCATCCAGAACCGCTTCAATGATCTTGCAAGTATTCTTGTCGACATAAAGGTCGTAATCGCGACCGTTTTTAATTGCATCAAAGCGTTCGAGGGGGCGCCCCCAATCGGTATCGACATCGGTGATGAAGTATCCCTGGGCCCTGACAGCCTTGGTGCACTTCGAGTAGTCGGCTCGAGCGGCCATCGGGGCCAATACCAGGGTCGCCAGTCCACCAATCAAGAGAATTTTACCGAGGAATTTCATGGGAATGATGGGAATAAAGATGGGTGGGAGCTTCGCCAAAGAACCCAACCCTTCTGGGGGTGGCAAACCAAGTCTAGGCCAAAAGCAAACAAAAATCCATCAGCCCTTGCAATCAATGTTAACACCATACTTTCCCAGCTCAATCAACCTCCATAGGAATGACCTTCTTTTTGCAACACTGCTCAATGGAAGAACAACATGGGGCCTCAAGGAAAAGAGCCGAATTGGGGAAAAGTAAACTGGGCCAGTGTGCTGAACTCAAGGACAAGCTGCGATTGAGGAGCAATCGCAGCTTGTCCTAAAGCCGTTGCTACGAGCGAACCGCAATCATTGAGTAGCTCTTAGGTGACTATCCGTGCTACCGGGCTATGCCATTAATGGCAACTGGGCCCCCTAATCAGGAAGGACCTTCGTCCTACCTGAACCACAGAGATGACCATCGGCTCAGAGGGCCCATTGAACAGGCCAATCCATCGAACCGTTCGACAATGAATGGGCCACAATTTAGGGAAGCTGAATGGGGTCTTAACCCCGAAACGGTTCCAGTTGCAGGGTGCTATGGGCAATGCCCAGTTCGGCCAGCCGCTGTTTGGCCTGGTGGAGCAACTGCATGTCGTCGGTGCTGCCGAGGCGGCGGCTGAGGTGGGCGGTGAGGGCGTTCTGGGAGGT
>CAINZT010000156.1 GCA_903855705.1 uncultured Synechococcus sp. | reverse complement strand
CCCCCCCCCCCCCCCCCCCCCCCCCCCCCCCCCCCCCCCCCCCACCTTCAGCAATCGCCGCCTGATTCGCACTCACCCGGAGTAATGAGCTAGCGATCCCTCGAAGGAGTGAACGCGCCCTGGAACATAACCATGGCTACATTGCAGAAAGTGCAAGATCTGTTCTGCAGCAGGGGCTTTGGCTAGGAATTTCTCCTAATCGCGCCGGCGACATCTTTTGTTACGCAGGAGCAATGCAGCAGGGCCTTAGCTTATCCGCACCAGCGGTGCATCAATCCTTATGGTTGCAACGACCCAGCGCCTAGATCGCTCGCCCGAGCCATTCATCGACTGGCCAGGTCTCTGGCAAAAAGTGTGCCGCTTCGGCATACCCCTGCCTGCCGACGAAGAATTAACGCAGAAAATCATTGTCCTCAATCTCACCAATCTGTTCGGCATTTTACCGCTCAGACTATTTTTAGGCGTCAATTATGCCCTGATGGGTGAATGGCCCTCCGCCATCTTGATGGCGGTTGCCTTTCTCACCGTGGGCGGCATTGTGCTGTTGCGGTTGGGCGGCAAGCTCAGTTTCGGCCTGTATCGCATTAGTTCACTCGTTTTTACCTTTATTTGCCCAGTGCTGCTCACCTTCCTGCTGGGCGGCTATGAGGGCAGCAGCTTGGTGATCATCTGGTCGTTGCTCTGTCCTTTGTTGGGCTTGCTGCTCGATGAACCACGCACGGCCGTGAACTGGTTTGCCATTTTCCTCGGGGCGAACCTGCTCAGCCTCTGGGCCCAGGAGACCCTGCTCACCAAGGCGCCGGTGCCACCGGCCTGGGGCAGCAGCCTCGAGGCCGTGCATGTGATGGGGGTGGGCACGATCCTGTTTCTGGGCCTGCGCTTCTTCTTCAACGCGCGCCAGCAGGCCATGGACAAACTGGATCGCTTCGCCGCCGTGGTGGCCCATGAATTGCGTAACCCCATGACCACCGTGGCCATCGGTGTGCGCCATGTGCTGCGGGATTCCGCCGAGCTGAAGGCCTCCCAGCAGCAGGCTCTCCAGGCCGCCAGTAGCGAAGCGGAACGCTGCAAACGCCTGCTCAACGATCTGCTCGATCTCAGCCGCAACAAGCCCGAACGGCTGCAGTTGTCCCTGCAGCAGACCGACCTGCAGGCGGTGCTGGTGGCGGTGGCCCGCAAAGCACACCAATGCCTCGATGCCACGATCAGCGTTGAAACCTCCCTGGCCCCCGAGCAACGCCTCGCCCTGGTCGACCCGGTCCATCTTGAGCAGGTGCTGTTCAACCTGGTGGAGAACAGTTCCAAATACGCGGAGCGCTATGAGCCAATCGAGCTCTCCATTGGCACCGGCCCCCTGCCAGACCAACTGACCATCCGGGTGGCCGACCGGGGCCAGGGGCTTAGCAACGCCGAACTGGAGAAAATCTTCTCTCCCTTTTTCCGGGCCAGCAATGCCACGGGCAAGACCGGCAGTGGCCTAGGCCTCTACTTGGTGCGCAGCATTGTCGAAACCATGCATGGCAGCGTTTCAGCCGCGGCCAGGCCCGGGGGGGGCATCGTCGTGGCGGTGACCCTGGCCGCAGCGGCGGTGACCCCGGCCGCAAAGGAGGCCTGAGGGAGCCCCCATGCCAACGCTCCTGCTTGTGGAAGACAACCTGCCCTTGGCCCAATGCCTGCGCCTAGAGCTAGAAGCCGAGGGGTTTAAGGCGGTTACGGCGGGCAACGGCGCCGCCGCCCTACTCCAAATGCAGGCGTCCGAGCCTGTGGATCTACTGGTGGTGGATTGGGACCTCCCCGACATCAGTGGCCTGGAGCTACTAAGGCGCCTGCGTAAGCACAACTTTAAGCAGCCGGTGTTAATGCTCACGGGCCACGACGAGGTGGATCGCAAGGTGTTGGCGCTCGAATCCGGCGCCGACGACTACATGGTGAAGCCCTTTTCCTTTGATGAACTTCAGGCCCGCATCCAAGCCCTGCTGCGCCGCAGCAGCAACTCCCCAGACCCCGGCGAAAACGGCGATGACCCCAGCCTTCGCAGCCTGCTCTCGGAGCGGGAATGGGATGTGTTGCAGGAACTGGGCCAAGGCCAAAGCAATGCCGAAATTGCCGAAGCCCTATTTCTCAGCCAAGAAACAATCAAATCCCATATCAAGGCCCTGCTACAAAAACTCAAGGCAAAGGATCGCACCCATGCTGTGGTGATCGCCTTTCAACAGGGTTTGCTCCATTAGGTCGATCGGACTACCCACGCCTCGATTCGCAAAAGCCTTGGCTTGGCAGTTCAACTTAGACGCACCCGAGAAAAAGGGCTGGGACTATATGGCCCCAGCCCTTTTTCATGCCAGAAGAGTATCTCTAAATTGATGAAAAACCAACCAATCAATCCCTAGGGTTTCAGCCCCTTTTCGAGCAGGAAAGCAGCCAAGTTACTAATACTGCGACCCTCATAATCGGAGCGCTCAATCAGGGCGTGATACATGGCATAGGGGATAGTAATACTAATCCTCTGGGGAGCCCTTTGTACAAGTTGCAAACCGGTGGCGCGAGTTGGAGCAGAAGTCATCGTGGCTGATTTGCCCAAGGGCGTGCTTCGGACTTGCCTAGTCTCTGCGGCACCGTCGCTGCTGTCTTCCCCGTATCGAGTGAGAGGAGGACCCCCAAAGGGTGATAGGCCCCGATCGGCCAGTAATCCGCCTGGCAAAACAACAGATGGCCGATAATTTGTTGCCATCGCTACAAATTATCGGCCATCAGAACCGAAAGCTGATCTTCACTAGGGCGCCCAGTTGGCTGAGGCTCTGGCCGGCGGGGGTGAGCTGGCCCAGGGGGCGACTGAGATAGAAGAGGGCCGGGGTGAGGCTGATCTGGTCGGTGAGCTGGACTTTGTACCAGCCCTCCCAGACGGTGTTGCCATCGTTGGGGGTCACGCCGCCACTCAGGGCCGTCGCAAACACCGGCGACCCCACCGCCACCCCCAAAGCGTTGCCCTTGGCGAGGGCATCCTTCCATTGCAGGCCCACGAGCCAGGATTGGCTCTCGCTCAAGCGGCCCGCCGCCTGGGCCGTGGCATCGCTCGTGCTGTTGAAACCCCAGCCCACACTCACCGAAGGCCACCAGCTGGAGTGTTGGGGTTGCCAGTAGCCACTGAGGCCAAAGGCGTTCGTGCTGGCATCGGGGAACAGGGCCATCGAACCCGTGCCTTGCTGGGCAAAGGGGGTGGCTCCCGGGATCCCCTGGCTCCCCGGTTGCAGCAGGCTGTAGATCGCCGCCAAGCCCCACTGGTCGCCCGTGTAGCCCACTTGCACGGTGCCCGCGCCCCCGGAGCCCGGGCTGGCCAGCCCCCCCAAGGCAGGGTCGCCGCTGGCACCGTTAGAGGCCACGTAGTTGGCACTGATGCTGAGGTGCTTGCCCTGCCACATCAGCCCAGCGCCAGGGCCGAGGTTTTTGTTGTAGGCGGCCGGCGCCCCATTCACCGTCAGCACATCGAGGATCGTGTCGGCCGGATAGGCACTGGGCCAGAGGGCGAGCATGTCGTCCTGGCCGACCCGGGCGCCGACGGTGGCGGTGAAGCCCTTGCCCAGGGGCCATTGGTAGAAGAGCTTGTCGATCGCCAGGATGTTGGCGCCCGCATCACTTTCAAACGAGGCTTCCAGTTGGGAGAGCCCCAGGTAGGCCGGTTGGCCGCCAAAGGGGCTGGAGCCGAAGTCGCCCGCCCGCAGCACGGTGCGCAGCAGGTCGGTGCCGGTGAAACTGGTGTTGAGGGCCAGTTCCAGGTCGTAATTAACGGTGGTGCCACTCGGCAAAGTGCGGGTGCTGGTGATCACCGGGCCGGCGTGAGGGAAGCTGTTGCCCCCCAGCACAAACACCGCCAGGCCCGAAAGGGTGGTGGTGGGGGAGAACTGGCTGGCCTCCAGGGCACCAACGCGGCCGGCGAGGCCATCGATGCGTCCCTTCAGGATTGCCAACTCCGGGCCGAACTCCTGCAAGAGTTTTTTCAGGGGATCGGTGGTTTCACTGACCCGCTCCAGGCAGCGATTAAGCAGGGCGGCGGCCTCAAAGCGGCTGATCGTCCGGTTGCCGGCAAAGGATCCACTGGCGTAGCCGGCCACACAGCCGTAGCGCTCCACGAGGGCAGCGAGGGCCTGGTAGGCCCAGTCGCTGGGCTGGAGATCACCGAGCTGGCTAATGCTCGTGAACTGGGGCTCGTCACTGGCGTAACGGGCCAAGCCGGTGACGGTCGCTGGGACAGTCGCTGGGACGGTGGCTGGAACGGTGGCGGCCTGGCCGGCCTGGTTCTGGGCGCCTGGTGCTGGCGAAAGCAAGCCTGTGGACTGTTGGGCTCGCTCCCGTTGACTTTGGACCTTTTGGGATTCACCCGCTTGGGCTCGTAAGCCGGATGCCGGGCTGCTGGATGCGGCGTTGACGGGGCTAGCAACCAGGGAAGCGGCGAGGCAGGCCAAAACTGGAGACAACAACGGCCTACGGGATCGCAGCATCAGGTGCCGAAAATTCGGGTTGAATTGATTGCGCCGCAAATTAGCGGCAACCCTGCCCCGGCTGGCTGCTTCGCCCCCCTGGGTGCCCTGATCAGCACCAAGGCCTCCAAAAGCCTTCCCCCAGCGTTTCTAAGGGCGCTGGCAGTACCCCACCTCCCCCATCAGGGGCGGCTTGCAGGTGAGCCGCAAGGGCACCACGATCCGGTTGCCATTGGCAGCTTTGCCCAGGACAGCTTTGCCCAGGACCGGTTTTCCCAGGACCGATTTGCCGAGGACCGATTTGCCGAGGACAACGTTGGTGTACACCGCATTGCCCTGAACCAGAATCTCCCGCTGCCACAAGCCGCCGTGGCGATCGCGCAGCAGCGACACGGGAAACCCCTCATCGATCAACCGATAGGTCATCGAGCGGCCATCGCGCCAGTCGATCCGCACGCCATCGGCCAGCTCCCGGTCCTGGCAGCCGATCAACCGGTCGTTGAAGCTGCAGTCCTTCCAGTTGTCCCGGGGGATCTGGGGGATCGGCGCCTCTTCAGCAGGGAGCGGCCGGGCCCTGCTGGGGCTGACCCCGTTCAACCCCAGCAGAGCCAGAGCTGTTAGAGGGGCCAAGGCTGTTAGCAGGGCTAAGGCTGTTAGCGGGGCTAAGGCTGTTTGCAGGGCTAAGGCTGTTAGCGGGGCAACGGCTGTTTGCAGGGCAACGGCTGTCAGCAAGCCCAAGGCGCCCGAGGCCAGGGACCGAGTCACGGGGACTGGGTTGAAGCTCGCCATGGGCGATCAGCCAACAACCTGACCCTAGCCAGGGCCACCGGAGGGGGCCGCCCTGCTGCCTAGGGCTCTTTGGGGCTTGGATCATTGAGTCCTTCCTGGCCCCAATCCCTGCCCTCTCCTTATCAAGCGAGCAAGGGGATTAGCCAAGCAAAATTAGGCAGCCCAACGCCGTTCACCGCCTGCCTAGCAGCGCCGCTTGCAACGGGTTCAACCCTGCGGCTGACCATCGCCTATCAAGGTCCATTCCCAGGCGCTCGACTTGCAACAGGGTCTTTCCCTAAAGGCTCGATTCAGGTGACAACCCTGGGCCGGCGGGACCCCATGGACGGTCACCCCCATCCCCCAACGGTGACACCCGGTTAGAAACGACCT
>CAINZT010000155.1 GCA_903855705.1 uncultured Synechococcus sp. | reverse complement strand
CGTGGATCCGTTGGAGATGGTGCGGATGGTGGCCGTGGCCCGGATCCTGATGCCCTTCAGCCGCGTGCGGCTGAGCGCCGGCCGGGAGGCCCTCGGCCGCGAAGGCCAGCTGCTCTGCCTGCTGGCCGGGGCCGATTCGATCTTCTATGGCGACACCCTCCTAACCACAGCCAATCCCGGAGTCAACGCAGACCAGGAGCTTCTGGCTGCCGCGGGCGTCGTCCCCTGGGACGCCTTGGTGTCGTGATGGCACCAGCCGGGGCCCTGCAGGTGGCGGCCTTTTACGCCTTTGCCCCCATGGACAACCTGGCTGGCCTGCGGGGCGAGCTGCTGGACGGAGCCCAGGCGGGCCAGGTGTTTGGCACGGTTCTGCTGGCCGAAGAGGGGGTAAACGGCACGGTCTGTGGACCGGAGGCAGCGGTGCAGGCCCTGCTTTCCCTCCTGCGGCGCCGGCCAGGCCTGGAGGCTCTCACCGCCAAGTTGAGCTGGACGCCCCAGCAGGCCTTCCATCGGCTCAAGGTGCGGCTCAAGCGCGAGATCGTCACCATGGGCTGCCCCACGGTGAACCCGGTGACTGGGTCCGCCGCTGGCAGCCAGGCCGATGGCACGCCGGTGGGCACCCCAGTGGGCACCTACGTGCGGCCCCAGGACTGGGATCGGCTAATCGCCGATCCGAGCACCCTGGTGATTGACACCCGCAACGCCTATGAAGTGGCGGTGGGCAGTTTCGAGGGGGCCGTGGATCCCGGCACCGAGAGTTTTCGCCAATTTCCGGCCTGGGTGGAGGAGCACCTGCGGCCCTTGGTGGAAGAGCGCCAGCCCCAGGCCCTGGCCCTGTTCTGCACCGGCGGCATCCGCTGTGAGAAGGCCACCGCCTACCTGCTCCAGCAGGGCTTTGAGGGGGTCCACCACCTGCAGGGGGGGATCCTGCAATACCTCGAAGACGTGCCTGAGGCTGGCAGCCGCTGGCAGGGCGAGTGCTTCGTGTTCGACCAGCGGGTCAGCGTCAACCACCAGCTGCAGCCAGGCCGCTACCGGCTCTGCCATGCCTGCGGCCTCCCCCTCTCGCCCGCCGATTGCGTGCTGGAGAGCTACGTGGAGGGGGTGAGCTGCCGCCATTGCCTGAGCCTTTTCAGCGAACGGGATCGCCGCCGCTTCAGCGAACGCCAGCGCCAAATCGCCCTGGCCGCTGCCCGGGGCCAGGGCCACATCGGTGGGGGCCCCCGGCCGATCCCCGCCCCAGCCGATGGCCCCTAATCAGGCCTGGCCTGGCCCAACCGCCCCAGCCCTGGAGCCCTGCCAACCGGCTGGCCTACCGGTGCTCTACAGCTTCCGCCGCTGCCCCTATGCGATTCGGGCCCGCCTAGCCCTGGCAGCGGCCGGCCTGGTGCCGAAGATCGATCTGGAGGTGCGGGAGGTGAGCTTGGCCTGCAAGCCACCGGAATTGTTGCTGGCCTCCCCCAAGGGCAGCGTGCCCGTACTGGTGCTGCCCCCGGGGGCAGGCGCCAAGCCGGGCGCTACTCCGGTCCGCCACCCGGGCAGCGAACCGGGCGGAGGGCCGGGCACTGATGGGGGCGGCGATGGGAGCAGCAAAGGGAGCGGCGATGGCAGCGGGCAGCAGGTGATTGACCAAAGCCTGGCCCTGATGACCTGGGCCCTGGGGCGCCATGACCCGGGCGACTGGTTGCGCCGAGGGAGCAGCCCCGCCGCCCAGGCCAGCCGGGATGCCATGGCTGCCTTAATTGCCGAAAACGACGGCCCCTTTAAGCACCACCTCGATCGCTTCAAGTACCCGGATCGCTTCAAGCCAAAGCAATCCCATGGCGCTTCGCTCAGCGAACGCGATGGCAATCCCGGTGGCAACAAAGATGGCGATTCCGGTGGTACTACCGGTGGCAAGCCAATGGGTGAGCCGGCCTTGAATGCGCTTGGCCCTAGCGATTCCGATCCAGGGCTTGATCGCCAGCGCCATCGCGCCGCCGCCTTGACGATCCTGGGCGGCTGGAACCGGCGGCTTGGCTCTGGCAACTGGCTCCTAGGCCCGAGCTCCTCCCTAGCCGACTGGGCCCTGCTTCCGTTTGTGCGCCAATTTCGCCGGGCCGATCCGGCCGGCTTTGACGCCGAGCCCGACCTGGCCGCCCTGAAAAACTGGCTGCAGCGCTTTGAGCACTCCCCCGAATTGGCAGCCGTCATGGCGGATCCCTGGGGTCAGCGCCAGCCCTGGCAGTCGCCCCGCTGGCTCTACCACCTGGCCCTGCCGGAGGAGTGGCGCCAGGCGCGGGCCGCCGGGGTCTACGCCCGCTCCACCCGGGGCCTGGGGCTGGAGCAGGTGGGTTTCATCCACGCCAGCTACGCCCACCAACTCGCCGCCACCTACGCCCGGTTCTATGACGATTGCGGCCCGGTGGTTCTGCTCACGATCGATCCAGGCCGGCTGGACCAGGCCGGGGTGCCAGTGCGGGCCGAGCCGGCAGGCCCAGGTCCTGCTGGCTCGGCTGAACGGTTTCCCCACCTCTATGGGCCCCTTCCCCTGACGGCCGTGTTGGCGGCCGCTCCCTACCAGCCATGAACGCTGCTGCCGCCACGCCTCCAGCCCGCGAGCTGCCGAGCCTGGCCGCGCTGGAGGCCCAAGCCCAGAGCCGCGGCCTGCTGTTGCGCCTGCAGGTGGGGCGTCCGATCGGACTGGCCTGGAGCCTGCGGGTGGGGGTGGCCCGGCGCCAGCAGGCCCGGGGCCTTGCATTGCTTGGAGAGCTGAAGGGCTGGGCCCTGCCCCTGGCGGCGGGCCTGCGGCTCGACACCATGCGGGTGCAGGGCGAAGACACCGCCGGCGTGGGCGCCCTGATCTGGGCGGCCACCTTCGCCTGGGCCCTAGAGGCCACCCCCTGCCGCCGGGCCCGGCTGCTGGCGATCCGCGATCAGGAGGCCCAACACCGGCGCCTGGTGCGCTACTTCAGCCAACTGGGTTTCGAGGCGCTGCGGCCCTTGGAGGGCGGCGCCGGTGACCTGGCCCCCCGGCTGCTCTGGGGTGGGGCTGGCTTGCTGATGGAAGGATCCTGCGAAGAGGGGCTACGCCGCAGCGCCCGGCGGCTGGGGATCGGGCTGGAAAACGGCACGGCGCTGGGCTGCACGGCCGTGGCGCCCGATCGGAAGCACTAAACCCGAACCGTTCAGAAGCCGCTGCGCTGCATACCCATTAGCTGGGCGGCGTAGTCCTCACTGAAGGAGGCCTGCAGTTGCCAGGCCTGGAGCAGGGATTTGGCCACCTGGCGCAGCTCCTCGAGGTCGGCGCAGGAATCGATGGCGCGGGAGTGGGCCTCAATGGCGAACTGACGATCCAGGGACAGGGACGGCGACATGGCGACTCCAGGGCAAATGCTTTACATCACGTTACAAATGCCGGACCGATTGCGGTGGGCGGTTTTCCCGCAGCCACCAGTCCCGGTCAAATCTGTCAATTGGTGTTCGGGATGGCCTGGCTCTGGACGCCATGGCCAGATTTGGCTCTGCAGGTCCCACAGCTGGCCACCAACCCGCTCCAAGACCAGCACCCGGGCCCAAGCCCCAGGGCCCAGGCCCAGCCCAGCTCCGTCCAGCCCGCCAACACCGTCCAGCCCGCCAGCTCCGTCCAGCCCTCCAGGCACCTCCCGTCCCGTCCACCCCCCCTTCGGCCCGACGCCATGGTCCATTCCTGCCCATCCGCCTATCCCCCAGGCCAGGCCCGCCGAGGGCCCCGAGGCTTCACTGCAGTGCGGCCCGCCAGAGCGGCCTGGGCCTGGGGCCTGGCGCTCCTCCCTGGAGCCATCCTGCTGGGCCAGGCCAAGCCTGCCCAGGCGGAGCTGCTCTACCGACTCGACACCCGCTGCAGCCTCCAGGGGGCCGCGCCGGTGCCCTGCACGGTGGAGGCGATTGAAGCCGGAGAGGCCACCCTCTACCGCCACCAGATCAGCGGTGCCGGCGGGGCGGAGCCCCGGGTAGAAACGGTGCGGATCCTGGCCAAGCCCGTGCGCATGGCCCGCTGGGATCAGGCGAGCAAAGCCTTTGTTTCCCTTTCGCGGGCAGCGGCCCGCTTCTCGACCAACACCGTTTGCTTCAACGGCAGTGATCTGTGTGTGGTGAACCCCAATTACCTCAATAGCGTGCGCCAGGCCAACAGCAGCGCCACGGCAGGGCGGGATCTGGTGCGGGTGCACTTCGGCGCCGATGGCCGCATCGATGCCAGCTGCTACGACGCTGGCTGCGCCGTGAGCCAGCCATGACCACCGCAAGCCAAATGACGGGCCTGGCCCTGGCCGCCCTGGTGGGTTTGCCGCTGGGTCTGGTGGCGGCAGTTGACCAGCCGGCCCTAGCCCGCGGCGGCGGTGGCGGCTTTTCCGGTGGCGGGGGTGGCCGCGGCGGCGTCTCCGGAGGGGGGTTCTCCGCTGGCGCCGGCTCGAACCGGGGCGGAGCCGGCGCCAGCCGCGCCCAGACGGGCTTCCAGCAGGCCGGCAGCGGCCTCGATCGCGGCTCCAGCCGGCCCGATGGTGGCTGGAGCAACCGGGTCAGCAGTCCCCAGGCCCGGCCCTCCCTCGATCGGCCCAGCGCCAGCCCGGGCGGCTTTAGCGGCAACGGCTTCAACCCAGCGAACCGACCTGGAACTGGCCAGTTCCCCGCGGCCCGGCCGGGCTATGGCACGGGCAGCGTCAACGGCAACCGCTACGCCAACCGAACGGTCAACCGCAACTGGACCAATACGGTCAACATCAACAACGTCAATGTGCACCCCGGCTGGGCCCGGCCCGGTTGGGGCGTGGCCCGGCCCTGGAGCACTGGCTGGTATGGCGGCTGGGGCTCGCCTCCCTGGGGCTGGTGGGGTGCCAGGGCGGCGGTTTGGGGCATTGCCAGCCTGGCCACCGCATCCGCCATCAATAACGCCGTTAATACAGCGATCGCAGAGCAAAGCACTTCCATCGTGGTGCCAGAGAGCGACTACCAGCTCCTTTATGGCAGCGTCCAACCCAGCGGCAACTCCACGATTGGCTTTGCGGTGAGCGCCAATGGCAACACTTACCAGCTCACGGCCGATTGCAACGCCGGCCTGCTGAATGGGGTCGATCCGGCCAGCGCCGCCGAAGCCCAACTGCTCAATGCCGCCTGCCAGGTGGCCTTTGGCAACGCCTGAGGGGAGGCAAGATCGGCCGCTTCAAAAGGCCGATCGCTTTTAGTCCTGGGGCGGTGCCGGGCGGGTGGCGCGGCCGTAAAGCCACACACCCATGCCAGCCCAGAGGATCGTCCACAGGCTGAAGGTGGCCAGGGTGCCGAGCTGGCCGGTTTCAAGCGAATAGACCCCCGCCTGGATCAGGCCGGCATCGATCAGGGAGCCGCCGATGCCCCAGGCCAGCACCCAACTCGCAATGAAGCCAAACGCGGCCAAGTTGCCTGTCATGGTGAAGGGCGACGGTGGACCTTGATGGTGACTGATCCTGGGCCCATCGGGCCGCTCCCGCAAGCCGGGGCGACTGCGGCCTCGGCCCTGTTTTGGGATCGCCGTTACCAGGAGGGCAGCGACGGCTGGGAACTGGGCCAGCCGGCCCCGCCCCTGCAGGAGTTCCTGACCCGCCATCCCCTGGCACCCCAGCCGCCCGGCCAGGTGCTGGTGCCGGGCTGCGGCCGGGGCCACGAGGCGCGCCTGCTGGCAGGGCAGGGGTTTGCGGTGGTGGGCCTGGATTTCAGCGCCGAGGCGATCACCGCCGCCCGCCAGGTCGCCGCCCCCCCTGGGGCCCACCTGCGCTGGCTGCAGGCGGACCTGTTCGACCGCCAGGCCCTGACCTCTGCCGGCCTAGGCCCCGCCAGCCTCCAGGGGGTGGTGGAGCACACCTGCTTCTGCGCGATCGAGCCCGAACA
This sequence comes from uncultured Synechococcus sp., assembly GCA_903855705.1. Classification (GTDB taxonomy): domain Bacteria; phylum Cyanobacteriota; class Cyanobacteriia; order PCC-6307; family Cyanobiaceae; genus BAIKAL-G1. Next base: position 4,996 of record CAINZT010000155.1, on the reverse strand, counting down.
ACGCCCGGCCTATTTGCAAACCGTGGTGGAGCTGTTGGCGCCGGGGGGCTGGCTGCTGGCGCTGTTCTGGTGCCATGGCCGCCCCGGCGGTCCTCCCTACGGAAGCGACGCCGCCGAGCTCGCTAGGGCGCTGGCGCAAACGGGCCTGGTCCCGGCGCTCTGGCAACCGGCCCGTAACTCGGCCATGGGCCGCCAAAGCCAACCCCGGGACCAGGAGTGGTTGGGCCTCTGGCACAAACCCCCCAGCCCCTGAAGCGGCCACTCCAGGCCCTGCCAAACCCCAACCTGCCCAACCAGGACCAGCTGGCCTAGCTGGGGGCCCCTTCCAGCAACTGGGGGTAGACCATGGCGGCGATCTGGCGACAGATCAGGCTGGCGATCGCCTCGTCTTGGCCGTGGCCCAGGGCGCCAGGGCGGCCAGCTCCCTGGACTGGAGGCAGGCCGCTGGTGGACTCGGCCAGGTCGAGGAGGGAGAGGGTTTTACGCATCAGCTTCAGCACCTTGTTGAGGGCCATCCGGGTGGGTCCAATCGCAAGGGGCCGCTGAAGCAAGCTGAGATCAAGGCCATCGAGCCCGGCCTGCTCGGCCAGCAGCAGGGCCTGGGCGGCGAGGCGCTCCACCTTGGTGGTGATCACCAAGCCATGGGGCTCGTGGATCTGGTAGCGATAGGCCTCTCCGGGCAGGTAGAGGGCCGGCCGGCCGGGATCGATGGAGAAGCTCTGGCCGCCGATCTGTAGGTCGCCCGTGCCGCCGCAGGAGAGCAACAACGTGACCACCGCATGGTCATCCACTTGGAAGCGGAAGGGGGACCCCATGCCAATCGAAATCCCCAAGGAGCCCAGGGTGAGGCTGGCCGACTTATGGGCGTAGTCGGCTGGATCGGCCAGGAGGGTCACGTCCTGGATCGGCAAAGAAGGGTGGATGCGCTGGGAACAATCGGCCGGGGAGGCACTAATCAAGGCCCGGCCATTACAAATCGCCAAGGGGGTTGAAAGGAGTCGATTCAGTTCAGCCATGGGACTCACCACCGCCAGGAATCAGGCCAGATCTAGAGCCACGAATCAGGCCAAAACCAAGGAAATCTTCGAGCCAGGCCTTTGGCAGAGCCATTGAATAGCCACCCAAGCAAACGAAATCAGCCAACTCAGCCCCCCCCCGCAGGCTCGGCACTATGCATAAACAGCAATTAAGCGCTATCAAGTTATCCATTGATCCTCGCTATTTGCCTGGCCCAATATAAGACGATTCAGCAATCGATGTCAATAGCGCCCTCCCTTAGGAGGGGTTAATCAAGCCTCTCGGCGTAGCAGCAAAGCCCTCGGGCGCCAGCCACTGCCCGCCATCCCGGGCCCGGGCTTCAGCCAGGGTTGCCAGGCCCATCGGAACCAGGCCCCACCTTGGGTTGGGCCCTAACAGGGCTGGTCGAAGCCAGGGCCCACCGGCCCCCTGGGGCCCCGCCACCGCGCCCCTGATAGCAGCCTCCAGCCCCATCCCTCCGCCCCAGCACCTGGACCAACCCCTAACAAAAACGAAGGCCCAGAACAGCGGGGTTGGTGCCATGGCGATCGCAGACACCCAATCCCCGCCCAAGCCACCCCCTTCCCCTCGCGCGCAACTCCACACCCCCATCGGGGGATGGGATGGCACAACTGGAGCGATCCCCCAAACGGGTGAGCGGGGTGGCAAGCCTGGCCCTGGCCAGGCCAAGCCAACAGGTCCTGCCGTCCAAGGCAACAAGCCGTCATCGCCCACGCCAGGAGCTCGGGTCAGCCCTAAACAAAGTCCCCGAACTAGAACAAGAGATTCACTCGAAAGAGTGAATCTCCCGGGAGAATTGCCGGCCGCCCCGACCCTTTTGCTAGGGCCAACTTGGCCCAGAACCACTCCCCAGGGGCGCAGAAGGCTGATCGCACCAGGGTTCTAAACGTCAGCCAGGCCGTAGGGGCCGATGGGCGACATGAAGCTACCTATAGCTTACATCAACCGTGCAACAAAACTGCCTGCCTTTAAAAAGCCCCCTCCCCATAATTAAAACAACCAAGCTAATCGGCATGGAACTCCAGGCCCATCCAGATGGAACCCGGGCAGCCGCCGCCGCCCAATCCTGGCTGGCTGCGATCCAGGACCAAGCTCGCCTGGGGATCGGGGGCCTCAAGCGCCTAGGCATCAATGAGTTGCAAAGCGACAACGAGCAACGACAAGTTAATGTCATCAATACGGCCTACTTACTAATCATTCTACCGATTTGGCTTGCGCTATCGGGCAGTTATTTACTGGCGGCACGCTGGCCTGCGGGCCTGGTGATGACAGCGGGCGTAATCGCCCTCTCAGCCCTAGTGCTCCTGCACAGCCAAGGATATCTGAGCCTGCAGAAGTACGCCCAGTTCAGCCTGCCCCTGGTGTTCCTGATTCCAATCGCTGTGGCCCTCTGCCTTGGGGGGCACCTCAAGAGCGGCATTGTGACGAACTGGTCGCTGGTGACGCCGTTGCTGGCGATCCTGCTCGATAAGCCCCGCACGGCTAGGCGTTGGTTCGTTCTGCTGCTAGCCATCACTGTAGGCATGCTGCTGCTTCCCGGGGAATTCATGCGGCCAACAACGGCATCAGCCCTATGGATCAAATCCTGGCAAATCTTTAATCGCCTGGGCATGCTCACTGCCATTTATGTTTGCCTCATCTGTCTACACAAGCAGCACCAACAGGCCATCCAACAGTTCGACACCTTTGCCGCCATCGTGTCCCATGAATTACGCAATCCACTGGCGAGCGTGGGACTTGGCCTAGCCCATCTGCTGCGCCAGCAGGACCGGCTCAGCACCTCCCAGCAGCTCGCCCTGCAGAATGCCAGCCAGGAGGCCAACCGTTGCCAGCTGATTCTGGGCGACCTGATGGCGCTCAGCATGGGTGATCCCCACAGCAAGAGCCAAACCATCACAAGCCTGGATGCCTATCCGTTCGTGCTAGCGATTGGCGAGCATTTGCGTCAACGATTGGGAGTGATCCTCACCATCCACAGCCCAGCGCCTGCGCACCAGCGGTGGGTGGTGGCCGATCCGAGGCGATTACACCAGGTCATTGAAAATCTGATCGAAAACAGCGCCAAATACAGTGATCGTCAGCAGCCCGTTGAGATCACGATCGACGCGGGCGAGCAGCAACTCCTGATTCAGGTGGCCGACCGGGGCGCCAACCTCTCCAGCCAGGACTGCCTCGCCATGTTTAAACCCTTCACCCGGCTTGCCAATGCAAGCGACAAGCCCGGCAGTGGCCTGGGGCTCCCGTTGGTACGGCACCTGGTCAACGGCATGGGCGGCACGATCAGCGCCACACCGCGCCAGGGGGGCGGTCTGCTCGTGACCCTGGCCCTGGTGCGTAGCAGCGCCCCCCCCAGCGCCCAGGGCCAGCCCCACTTCCAGCCCAAAGACCGCTAGCCCCGCTGGCCAAGATTAAAACCACGCCCACTACCATATAAACGGTACATGGTTAGTCTCCAAATTTGCTCTAGCGGCTCTCCGCCATAAGCCTGATGCATCTATCGCAATTTTGGGCAATCGTTAGCCCATCGGTTCAAGCGAGTCTTTAGGTTAATCAAAGTAGCCGGGAGCCGATCCGATGGCCCTGCAATTCAGCATCCGAGCAGCAGACTTGCTGGCCCTAGGAAAGCGGTTCGCTTGGCGCCTGCAAAGCCTGGGCCTGCAGGGGCAGTTGAGCCAACGGGATCAGCAGCAGATCGTGATCCTCAACACCATCACCTTGCTGGCGATTCTGCCGGTAAAGGTGGTGCTGGGTTGCATTTATGGCCTGGCGGGCCTGTGGCCAGAGACGCTATTGATGGCTGCCGCCTTTGGGGTCGTGACCGCCTTCGTGGTAGGGCACAGCCAGGGCAAGATCGGCCTCAACGCCTATGGTCAGTGCACCCTAATCGCCTCCTTTTGCTGTCCGTTTATCCTTACCTTTTTGCTCGGGGGCTATCACAACAGTGCCCTGGTCATGCTGTGGTCGTTGCTCACACCAGCGCTTGCACTTTTGCTGAAGCGTCCCCAAATGGCTCGGCGCTGGCTGGGCCTTTTCATCGTCTTTAACCTGCTGGTGATCGGAATTGAAGGTTCCCAGCAGACCAACGACAGCCTCGAAGACATCGAAATTGGCCTGCTCGCTTTTAATGGCATTGGCGCAGGCATCCTCATCTATGGCTGCCTCAACTATCTACATCAACAACACCAACAGGCGATTGAGCAACTCGATCAATTCGCCAGCCTGGTGGCCCACGAATTGCGTAGCCCCCTCACCAGTATCAGCTTCGGGATTAGCCATAGCCTGCGCCAGCAGGAGCGGCTCAGCGCCAGCCAGCTCCTTGCCCTGGAAACCGCCCAAGCGGAAACCCAGCGCAGCCAAACGATGCTCCAGGATCTGCTGCAAATCAGTCGGGCCCCCGCTGGCCAGTCCGACCTCATCCGCCAACGGCTAGATCCCTATCCCTTGCTGTTGACCCTGGCAGACCAAGCCCAGCAGCACTTGGGCGTCAGCATCCAGGTCCACTGCCCCCTCAGCGTGGGCGAACGGCGGCTCTGGGCAACGCCCAACCCGTTCAACCAGATGGTCTGGAACCTGCTCAAGAACAGTGCCAAATACGCCGATCGGAGCCAACCCATTGAGCTGGCGATCACGCCCGATCTCAACGGCGACCAGCTCCAAATCCAGGTGGCCGACCGGGGCAGCCAGCTCAGCAGCCAGCAATGCCAGGCCATCTTTTCCCCCTTCTATCGCCTGGCCGGGGCCAGGGAGCAAACAGGCAGCGGCCTCGGCCTCACGCTCGTGCGGCGCTTTGCCGAAGCCATGGGGGGCTCGGTCAGCGCCAGTGCCCGCGAGGGGGGCGGCCTAATCGTCAGCCTGTCCCTGCCCAAGGCGGGGCGGGCGCCAAGCCCTAAGCAACGGATCCATCAGCCCCTAGGGCTCAACTCCAACGGGCCCCAAGCGTCTCGGGGGGGGGGGGGGG
>CAINZT010000154.1 GCA_903855705.1 uncultured Synechococcus sp. | reverse complement strand
TGGAGGGGGGCGAAGGGCGGCCGGCGCCGATTGCCCAGCTGCTGCGCTTCGCCGGCCGCGACCTGGACCAGAGCCGGCAGGCCCTACGCCTCGCCCGGGTGCTCGGCAAGGCGGGCCTGGCCCTGGGCGGCCGCGACATCGACCACTGGATCGCTGAGGCCCTCTGTCCTGGCCAGGGCCACGATCCGGGGCTGCTGGAGGTGGTCGAGCGGATGAAATGCAACCTCAGCAGCCAGGAGCAAGCCATTGGGCTCTGGCGCCCAGGTCCCGGTCCCACCCAGGAGCTGCGCCTGAGTCGGTCCCAGCTCGATCGCCTCCTTCAAGACAAGGGGCTCGAAAACCTGCTCGACGACTTACTCGAGGCGGTGCTGGCCTCGGCCCGGGCCCAGGGTGTCGCCCTCAAGGATGTGGACGCGATCCTGCCGGTGGGAGGCACGAGCCGGTTGCCCAGCGTGCGGCGCTGGCTGCAAAACCGCTGCGAAGGCGTGCCCCTGCGCGATCAACGGCCAATCGAGGCGGTGGCCCTGGGGGCCCTGGGCCTGACCCCGGGAGTGAAGGTGCAGGACCTACTCAGCCGTGGCCTGAGTTTGCGCATCTGGGACCAGCGCAGCCACGAGCACCGCTGGCACCCCCTGTTCTGCGCCGGCCAGGGCTGGCCGAGCGAGCGCCCCTTTGAGCTGGTGCTGGCCTGCAGCCAGAACGGCCAACGGGCCCTGGACCTGGTGCTGGGCGAACCCAGGCCCGACCAACGCGCTGAGGTGGTGTTCGAAGCGGGACTGCCCCGCTTGCGCCTGCGGCCCGCCGGCGAGGCGCCCGTGGATCCCTGGCCCGAGCCGCCGGCGCCGGTGCCGCTCGACCCCCCAGGCCAGGCGGGACTGGACCGGCTAAAACTGCGTTTCTCGATCGACAGCACTGGCGCCCTGGTGCTGGAGGGCGACGACCTGTTGACGGGCCTGCCCCTGCCCCTCCGCCGGCTGGGACGGGTGCGCTGAGGCCGGTCCAGCCGGTGGACGACAGCCGGTCTGCCCCCAACAACGGGTGGCGGGCAGCTGCAATCCATAGAACGGGGGGGCGCATGCACACCGCCTTGGCCCTCCGCCAACACAGGCTCCCCCGTTACTGGCTGGGTCTCACCCTTGGACTGGTGGCGGCAGCCGTGGGCGGGGTGCACTGGTGGGAGCAGCAACTTCCCTTGAAGCTCCAGGAGGCCGCCAGCGCCGGTCGCCTGGATGCCTGCATCCGCTACGCCGACCAACTGGCCGCCCTGCGCTGGCTCGGCGGGGCCGCGCCCCAGGAACAGGGGCTCTGCCGCCGCCGCAAGGCCGTCCAGCTCTGGCAGCAAGGCCAATGGTCGGCGGCGATGAAACTGCAGCTGCAACTCGTCAATTCGGGCGCCAGCCGGCCACCGGACCAACAGCAATTGGTCCAGTGGCAACGACAGCTCGAAAGCCGGGCCCTGGTCCTGTTCCAGCAGGGGGACCTGCAGGCGGCCTTGGTGCTGCTGGCGGCGATCAACGCCGATCACCGCAGCGATGGCGCCGCCCTAGGCGACAACCTGCGGGACAGCTGGACCCGCAACCGGCTCCTACGGGACCGGGGTCAGCAGCTGATCAAGCAGCAACGCTGGTGGGAGGCCCTCGATGCCCTCAACCGCATCGACCATCCCTGGTGGAAAGTCCAGACCAAGGAGCTGCGCCAACAGGTTCAGAAAGGCATCGCCAGCCTGCGCCGCCAGGAGGACAAGGACCATGAAAGCCACGGCGAAACCAACCCCTCGAATGTCTCGGTTGCCGAGCTCGATGCCCTGGTGTCCCGCAAAATCGCCGCCGGCCTGGACGACGGCCTGGCCTTCGAACGGGCCTGCAGGGAGCTCGGCGGCAAGGTGGTGGAAACGGGTCCGGAGAGCGCCTGTCGCCGCTAAGGGCCCATGACAGGATGGGCCCTATTGCAGAGATCAGCGTTCATGCAAGCGGGAGATCAGGTCAAGGTCAGCACAAGCGTGGTTGTGTACCACCATCCTGAACATCGCGGCCAGGCCTTTGATCTACAGGGTCAAACCGGTGAGATCAAGCAAGTTCTTAACGACTGGAAAGGCCGGCCCATCAGCCCCACCCTGCCGGTGATCGTGGCCTTCGGCCGCTTCAAGGCCCACTTCCGCAGCGACGAACTCGAACCCACCAGCTGAAGGATCCCGGGCTGGCCGCCAGCAGTCCTTAAGCGGCCGGATCCGATCCTTTGAGCAGGTAGACCCCCTCCTCGCCATCGGTGGCCTGCAAACATAGGGCGATGGTTTCCTGGCGGCTGGTCGGCACTACCCGCCCACAGAAATCGGGTTGGATCGGCAATTCGCGATGGCCCCGGTCCACCATCACCAGCAGACTGACCCGGCGCGGCCGTCCCCAGGCCTGGAGGGCTTCGAGGGCCGCCCGCACGGTGCGGCCGGTGAAGATCACGTCATCCACCAGCACCACGCTGCGGTCCTCTAGGTCGGCAGGCAACTCGGTGGGGATTCCCAGGCGGGTGCCGACGCGCCCAAGATCGTCACGATGGAAGGTGGGATCCAAGCTGCCCTGGTCGACCGGATGGCCGGCGATGGCGCCGATCTGGTGGGCCAATACCTGGGCCAAGGCCACCCCCCGGGTGGGAATGCCCAACAGCACCAGTTCCCGGCTGTCAGCGACGCTCTCCAACACCTGGGAGGCCAGCCGAATCAGGGTGCGGGCTAGCTCTTGGGCTGAAAGGATTTCCACCCGCCCCTGACCCAGCGGGTCACTGCCAGCCGTCAAGGGCCCCGATGGCCCAGGGGAACCGGGCGCAGGAGAAGGCGTCATCACGGCGCAAAGGGATCCCAGGGAAGGGACAAGCACTCAAGCAAGCCTGGCAGAGCCAAAGCCCGGCAAGGGGGGAGCCAAGCACGATTCACTCCTCCACAGAAGGGGGAACCCACGGGCCCAGGACAGAAGGGGAGCCCGGCTGAACCCTCGCTGCATAGATCCCCCCCTCAGCCCAGGGCCAATGGCATCGGTGACCAAGGAGCAGGCGTCAAGGATCCTTGGTGGCCAAAAGCTGACCCAGCCTGGGCCACTCTGGGGGCCCTGGCGCTAAGGCAGTAAGTTAAAGGCTGGTTGAAGTTGTTGAGAGATAGGGCAACTCCGGGTGAAAGCAGCTCCTTCCTCCGACCACAACCCTGGCTTTGAGCCCAGCATGGCTGACTCCCCTGTTTCTGATCTGCCCTTTCCTCCCGGTGCTGTTTCTCCAGCCCAGCCGATGACCGGCAAAACCCCCGTTGCCCCGGTTGTGCTCGCCATCCTGGACGGCTGGGGCTATAGCCCTGCCCATGAGCACAACGCCATCCGTAATGCCGAGACACCGGTGATGGATGCCCTGTGGCATGCCTATCCCCACACCCTGATCCAGGCCAGTGGCGCCGATGTGGGACTGCCTGACCAGCAGATGGGCAATTCCGAGGTAGGTCACCTCACGATTGGCTCCGGCCGGATCATTCGCCAAGAGTTGGTGCGCATCGGCCAGGCCGTCCGCGACGGCAGCATCGCCCGCAACGGCGCCCTCAACCAGCTCGCCGACAAGTTGCTTGAAAGCGGCAAAACCCTGCACCTGATCGGCCTCTGCTCCAACGGCGGCGTCCACAGCCACGTCAACCACGTGGGGGGCCTGTTGAAATGGGCGGCGGAGCGGGGCCTCAAGGACGTCTGCATCCATGTCACCACCGACGGACGCGACACCCCGACCCAAAGCGCCCCGGGGTTTATCGCCAGCCTGGAGTCCCAGATCCAGGCTGCCGGCGTGGGCCGACTGAGCACCATCTGCGGCCGTTACTGGGCCATGGATCGGGACAACCGTTGGGAACGCACCGAAAAGGCCTATCGCCTGCTTACTCAGGACGATGGCGCCTGTGGCCTGACGGCCCTGCAGGTGGTGGAAGCCTCCTACGCCGAAGGCATCACCGATGAATTCATCGAACCGACCCGGCTAGCCCAGGGCCACCTCAAGCCCGATGACGGCGTGATCTGTTTCAACTTCCGGCCCGATCGGGTGCGGCAGTTGATCCGGGCCCTGGTGATGCCCGAGTTCGAGCCCTTCGAACGGGAGCAAATCACCCCCCTGCATGTGGTGACCTTCACCCAATACGAACGCGGCCTGCCGGTGGAGGTGGCCTTCCCGCCGGAACCCCTTGATGGCCTCCTGGGGGAGGTGGTGTCCAGCCATGGCCTGCGCCAGTTCCGCACCGCCGAAACGGAAAAATATCCCCACGTCACCTATTTCCTCAATGGTGGCATCGAAAAACCCTTCCCCGGTGAAGATCGCCATCTGGTGCCCTCCCCCCGGGTCGCGACCTACGACCAATCCCCGGCCATGTCCGCCGAGCAGCTCACCGACAACTGCATTACGGCGATCCGCAAGGGCATCTATTCCCTGGTTGTGATCAATTACGCCAACCCGGACATGGTCGGCCACACCGGCCAGATGGAGGCCACCACCCAGGCGATTGCCACGGTCGACCACTGCGTTGGCCGCTTGATGGAAGCCACAAACCGCATGGGCGGCACCCTCTTGATCACCGCCGATCACGGCAATGCCGAGGTGATGGAGGGCCCCGATGGCCGGGCCTGGACGGCCCACACCACCAATCCGGTGCCCGTGATCCTGGTGGAAGGGGAACAACGCAAACTGCCCGGCCATGGCACCAACGTCCTGCTCCGTGAAGGCGGTGGCCTGGCCGATATCGCCCCCACCCTGCTGGCGATCCTGGGCCTGCCCCAGCCCGCCCGGATGACGGGCCAATCCCTGGTGATCCCGGCCAGCCTGAGCGTCAGCGAAAGCCGGCAACCCCTGAGCCTGAGCGTCTAACCCCACAGAGCGCCAGCATCCCACGCCCCCAAGGCCTAGGCTGAACCGATGCTTCAGAACATTCTTTCCTGGGTCTGGATCTCCAGCGGTCTTCTGCTGATTGTGTCTGTGCTGCTGCACAGCCCCAAGGGCGACGGCATGGGTGGCCTGGCCAGCAGCGGCGGCTCCATGTTCAGCAGCGCCCGCAGCGCCGAAGACACCCTCAACCGCATCACTTGGACCCTGCTATCCCTCTTCCTGGGGTTGGCGGTGGTTCTGAGTGCCGGCTGGCTCAAATAGGTTGGCGATGAAGCGGCGCGGCCTGTTCGGACTGCTGGGATCGGCCTTGGTTCCCTGGATCGGGGCCAAGCCAGCCCAGGCCGCATCAACGGCTGGAGACCCCCAGTGGCAACTGAGCCCGAGCCAATGGCGTGCGCGGCTGAGCCCGGAGGCCTTTTCGGTGCTGCGTCAGGCCGGCACGGAACGGCCCTTCAGCAGCCCGCTCTACAAGGAAAAACGCCTGGGCACCTATGCCTGCGCCGGCTGCCAGCTGCCCTTGTTCAGCTCCCAAGCGAAATACGACAGCGGCACGGGCTGGCCCAGTTTTTACGAGGCCCTGCCGAATGGCATCGCCACAAAAGTGGACTTCAAACTAATCATTCCTCGCACCGAATACCACTGCCGCCGCTGTGGGGGACACCAGGGCCATGTCTTTGATGACGGCCCAAAGCCCACTGGCAAGCGCTACTGCAACAACGGCGTGGCCCTAGTGTTTCTGCCCAAGGGCAACTGAGCGAGCCAAACCCAGGCCAGTCTGCTGTTCCGTTGAAGCTCAAACAGCTGCGGGTGGGACCCGCCGCTTGGAGCCGAACGAAGGCCACGCAGCTGTAGTCGGCGATGGACAGAAGCCCAGGGCCTCAGCTCTGGACCTTGGCCGGTAGGCCGCTCCAACTGGGACACAGGTTGGGTAGGGACCAATCGGCACTAAGGACGGTGCTCCAATGGCGGCAGTAGCCCAGCCCGCCCAGGGAACGGGCGTCGAAATAGCGGCAGCTGCTGCATTTGGAGTGGATCGGGGACAAGCAGGCGGCAGCATCGCGAGGGGATGGTAACGAAATCAAGACCGAAGCCGCTGATCCCCGGGGTCTGGCCATGCCCTGGGCACCTAAGCTGACCAGGAACAGTTTTTCAGCCATGCAGCGCCTTTTCACCGCAAGCCTGATGGCGACTGTGCTTCTTTTCGGCTTCGGGGCCCAAGCCTGCGAAAAGCACCTGAACGGCCACCAAACCAGCTCAAACACGGCCGCTGAAGCGGCAAAGAACTGACCAGCTGGTGCTCATCAGTTCTTTGCCAGGGGGTCAAGTCCCAAGCATTAACGCCTAGCTCCTATCCCTGGGGAACCGGCAGCAAGCTGAAGCTCGCTCCCAAAGATTTTTGCAATCTCCCTGATTCATCATTGCAACCCAATTTATCCACACCCTTTGGGGCAAAGATTGTTCCAGGCCTGCTTTCCATCGCCGGATGTTCGTTCGTCAAACCATACACTTGCCCTCAAGCCAATCAGATCCAAGAAGCGCGCTAGATAGAACAATCCAACAAGGATTACCCAGCGCCCATGGCCAAGCTTCCATAAACAGCTGATAGTCGGAGCCCCAGCTCTTGCGGCACCTCCTGGACAACCATTGGATTAACGGCCAAATTGAGCGACAGGGAGCAAGAAGCAGCCCACAATGCAAAGCCTAAATCGAAAGCCAATCAGCAAAATATTGGCCTTCCGGCAATACAGAGCAATGCACTTTGAAATTTCGCCTTAATTATTCAAAGGGGGCTTTTTGGAATGACTTCCAAAATCCACCCCCGCCCCAGGAGGCTGGACTGACAACTATCTATCAGAATGATTGGCGCTGCTTGGAGCGGTGCTGCTTTTCCTTCCACAGCAACTGGGCCGTGTCATGAAGGGAGGTCTGCACCTCACCCATGAACCGCTTCAGGCGGCGCTGGGTCTCCTTTTCGGTGGGCAGCATGTCCGAGAAGGTCGCCGCGTGGCACAGGTCGACCAACAGGGCCACCTCCTCTGAGGAGAGGCAAAGCAGGTGCTCCCGTTCAAGGTGTGTGACCTTCACGGCCAGCTCGCGAATGCCTCACTTTAGCCGTAAAGCGCCATTTAACCCAAACGCAAGAGCGCCTTTACATTCCGCAGCTTTTTCACCGTTCCAATCCCTGGGTCTTGGCGGGGTCTCGCTCGGCAAAGGAAATCCAAGCCGCCCGAGTCAAGGGGCTAGGTCCAATCCGGGCGGCAGCCCTCATGCAAGAAATAACGGCGCCACTGGCTCGGTTTGCCTGACCAGACCCAGCATGCGGCGGTGAGGGACACGGCGTAGGCGATCAATTCCTGCTTGGAGAACTCAAAGCCATGGGTGGCCGCTAGCGCCAGGATCTCGTCGGGGGATTGGACCTGCTGGAGCTGGACGAAGAGGTCGCCGTGCTCATGCACAAAATCCTCAAACCGAAAAAGCACATCCGACATGCTGGGCTGGTTCAAGATCTGGGGTTGGGGCCGATGGGGTCAAGGGCTCAAGCCCAGCCACCGCAGCGACCCTCGCTCCAATTCACACTCACAAACCTAGGGGCGGGTTGCCCCTTTGGCATTCCACTGGCAGCCAATTACCAGGAGGCGAACTGAGAAAAAAAGGGTTGGGGGGCGACCCCCCCCAACCCAGCTGGCTATTCAATCAGGCTAAAAAGGCCAGGACTCAATAGTCGAAGTCGCCGCCCATGCCGCCGCCGCCGGCGGGAGCTGCTTCCTTCTTCTCGGGCATGTCGGCCACGATGCACTCGGTGGTGAGCACCATGCCGGCGATCGAGGCCGCGTTCTGCAGGCCAGAGCGGGTCACCTTGGCGGGATCGACGATGCCAGCGGCCAGCATGTCGACGTACTCGCCGGTGGCGGCGTTGTAACCCTCGTTGAAGGGCATGTTTTTCACATGCTCAGCAACGACGGCGCCGTTGACACCAGCGTTCTCAGCGATGCGCTTCAGGGGAGCGGTGAGGGCCGAGGCCACGATCGTGGCGCCGATCAGCTCTTCGCCAGTGAGGTTGGCCGCAGCCCACTCTTCCAGGGCCGGAGCCAGGTGGGCCAGGGTGGTGCCGCCGCCAGGGACGATGCCTTCTTCAACGGCCGCCTTAGTGGCGTTGATGGCATCTTCCAAACGCAGCTTCTTGTCCTTCATCTCGGTTTCGGTGGCCGCGCCCACCTTCACCACAGCCACGCCACCGCTGAGCTTGGCCAGACGCTCCTGCAGCTTCTCCTTGTCATAGGAGGAGTCGGTTTCGTCCATCTGCTTGCGCAGTTGCTCGCAGCGGGCCTTGACGGCCACCTCGTTGCCTTCGGCCACGATCGTGGTGGTGTCCTTGTTGATCGTCACCCGGCGGGCGGTGCCCAGCATCTCCAGCTTGGTGTTTTCCAGCTTGAGGCCGGCATCCTCGGTGATCAGCTGGCCGTTGGTCAGAACGGCGATGTCCTCAAGCATGGCCTTGCGGCGATCACCGAAGCCAGGGGCCTTGACGGCTGCCACGTTGAGCACACCGCGCAGGCGGTTGACCACGAGGGTGGCGAGGGCTTCCTTCTCGATGTCCTCGGCAATGATCAGCAGGGGACG
>CAINZT010000153.1 GCA_903855705.1 uncultured Synechococcus sp. | reverse complement strand
GTTCCACTGGCGATCAATCCGCTGGCTGCGATAGCCGCCGGTGAGCGAGCGCACCCCTGGAAGCACGTAGCTGATCGGGCTGCGCCATTCCACGTAGGCGTGGCTAGTGGCCGTCAGCCCTTCTCGCACGGGAAACACACCGCTGCCCCCCGAGAGGGTCCAGCGGTAGCCATCGTTGCTGGCCGGATCCCTGTCTAGGCTGATATCGGCCCGCATCACCGGGCCATTTTTGGTGAGTTCTTGGGCCAGTTGGGGGTTCCCAATCGTGGTCGAGATGTCATCGACGCTGGCGGGCAGGCTCAGCACCCGAGTCACCTTGCCGGTGATGCCACCAAAGCGACCCCGCTGGTTCCAGAGCGGCACCACCTCCACCGGCAGGCCCAGGGGTAGGCGCCTGGCATCGGCAGGGCTGAAATAGGCCACAACTTCCAGCGGCAGCTTGCTGGCACTCGAGGCATCGGGCCGGCCGATCGTGCCCAGCCGCTGGCCCGTGCCCACGGTCTGGCCCGGGGTTACCTGTAGATCGAGCACCGTGCCATCCCGGTCGGCCTCGATCAGGCCCTCGTAGGCGATCTTGGCCTCGGTGACCCGAATTTGGCGCTTGAGATCCTCAATCTGATAACGGCGCTGTTGGGCTGCCGTTTCCAGGGTCACCTTCACCTGCTGGTAGTTGGCGATCACCTTTTTGGCATTGATCTTGACGTCATCAAGGTTCACGCTGGTGCTGGTGAGTGCCTGTTGGGCGGCGACCACATCATTGGAGAGGGGGGCCACCACCTGGCGTTGGCTAAGCCAATCGAGGTTGTGAAGTTTGGAGGCGTAGACCGCCTGCAAGCCCTGATAACGCTTGCGGTCATCGGCGAGTTTGGCCATGGCGGTGTCACGGCTGATGGCTTCGGTTTGCAATTGCATCCAGTCGCGATGGTCCAGGTCGCGATTGATCCGTTGAAGCTGGGCCAGATTGCCCTTTTCCTGTTGCAGTTGCCGGGCCAACACAGGTAGGTAAAGCTGCATCAGCACCTGGCCTTTTTTTACCTGCTTACCCACTTTGGTGTTGATCTTGACCACCTGGCCGCCGGCGCGGGCATTGAGGATCGCAGCGTTATCGCTGTAGAGAAACACCCCCTGGCCGGCCACTTCGGTGGGGATCTGCCACACCAAGGACCAGCCCACCAGGGCCGTGCCCATGGCCGCCAGGCACACCCCCACCTGGTCGTGATCGCTCAGGCGGCCCCAGCGATGCTGTATTCGTTCAAGCTGCCGCTGGGGCCAGGGGCCAGGGGCTAGGTCAGGAGGGCTCACCATGGCGGTTAGCATGCTCCACCAGGGCGCCGCTGACCATGGGCTGGTGAGGGGGTGAGAGCAGGGCCATCCATGCACCTGCCGAACCCCAGGCCCGTACCGCAAACTGATGCGATTGGACTGCAAGGGCACATGGGAAGGGGCGGCCGCTGGCGCCGGGCTCATTGGCGGCCAAAGGGGCTGGCCGTAACAAGCCGGGAGGGACCCGGCTGGACGGTGGCTCGCAGCGGTATCGGGCGCCGGCTGGGCTGCCTCGGCTTAGCGCTCTGGCTGGTGTCGCTCACTCCCCCCCTGTTGGGGGCTCCAGGCTTGGCGGCTCCCCAGGGGCAAATCCCGGCGGATCGCCCAGGCAAATCCCCAATCAGACCCAGTGAATCACTCCGCCAGAGTTCCCTTGCGGTGGACACGGCCGGATTAGAGCGCAGCTGGCAGGAGCTGGATCAACAGCTGCGGGACCTCGATGGCCTGATTCCAGCTGAACCGGGCGTGAACGCTGTTGATCCAAAGGCTTTGCCGGCGGTGCCCCCCCTGCTGCTGGAAGCCAATGGGCCTGCCAGTGCCCCATTGAACCCCGCCCAAGTGGTGCCAGCAGCTCCCCTGAGCCTGCCTACCCCCACCGCTCTTCGTGCCGGCTCGCCCCAATCCCTGACCCTGGAGCAGGCCCTGGCGATCGCCTTTGCTAACAGCGCCACGCTGCAGGCCCAGCGCGAACAGGTG
>CAINZT010000152.1 GCA_903855705.1 uncultured Synechococcus sp. | reverse complement strand
CTGCTCGTCGTCGGCGCGGATCTCGCCGGCGTCAATGAAGTCCATGGTGTAGCTCATTCCACTGCCGCCGCCCGAGCGCACGCCCACCCGCAGCACCTTGGCCTCTCCCTGCTGCTGCATCAGGCCGGCGAGCTGCTTCATGGCCGGTTCGGTAACCAGGATGCCCTTGCCGTCCTTGGCGGTGTGGGGGGCGGGGCTGGGGGCTTCAGTGGCTGCGGCAGCGGCATCGGTGGGGGCCGGGGCCGGGGCGGTTTCGGTGCTCATGGCGGCGGCCTACGGGACATCTAGGTAAGGCAACTCTATGGAGTTCCGCCCTGGCTTGCCCATGGGGCGGTTGGGCCGGGTTGCCCCTGGCGGGATGGCAGGAACACCGCACGGGCGGCCTGCGTCTCCATAGAGTCTGCCGAACAAAGGAGTGCAAGGGTGCGCGTCGCCATCGTGGGTGCGGGTCTGGCCGGTCTGGCGGCGGCGGTTGATCTGGTCGATGCCGGCCACCAGGTGGACCTGTATGAGGCCCGGCCGTTCATGGGCGGCAAGGTGGGCAGCTGGGTCGATGACGGCGGCAACCACATCGAGATGGGGCTGCATGTCTTCTTCTTCAACTACGCCAACCTGTTTGCCCTGCTTCGCAAGGTGGGCGCCCTCGATAACCTGCTGCCCAAGGACCACACCCATCTCTTCGTGAATAAGGGCGGCGACCTGCGCGAGCTCGACTTCCGCTTCCCGATCGGTGCCCCCTTCAACGGCCTCAAGGCCTTCTTCACCACCCCCCAGCTCGACTGGATCGACAAGCTGCGCAATGCCCTGGCCCTGGGCACCAGCCCGATCGTGCGCGGCCTGGTCGATTACGAGGGCGCCATGGCGGTGATCCGCGACCTCGATCGCATCAGCTTCAAAGACTGGTTCACCGGCCACGGCGGCAGCGAGCGCAGCATCGAGCGCATGTGGGATCCGATCGCCTACGCCCTGGGCTTCATCGATTGCGAGGCGATTTCGGCCCGCTGCATGTTGACCATCTTCTTGATGTTCGCCACCAAGACCGAGGCCTCCAAGCTCAACCTGCTCAAGGGCTCGCCCCACCGCTGGCTCACCGGTCCGATCCTCGACTACATCACCGCCCGCGGCGCCCGCCTGCACCTGCGCCACCGGGTGGGCGAAGTGCATTACGAGGAGGGCTCATCAGCCGATAGCCCCACCCGCGTCACCGGTCTGACCCTGTCCACGCCTGAGGGGCCCCTGCGCGTGGAGGCCGACACCTACCTGGCCGCCTGCGATGTGCCCGGGATCCAGCGCCTGCTGCCTGAAGCCTGGCGCCGCCACCCCCAGTTCGACCACATCTACAAACTCGAGGCCGTGCCCGTGGCCACGGTGCAGCTGCGCTACGACGGCTGGGTCACGGAACTGGGCCAGGACGCCGACGCCGATCAACGCCGCCGCGACCTGGCCAGTCCCTCTGGCCTCGACAACCTGCTCTATACGGCGGATGCCCAGTTCAGCTGCTTCGCCGATCTGGCCCTGGCCAGCCCCGTGGACTACCGCAAGGATGGACTTGGTTCGCTGTTGCAATGCGTGCTCACCCCCGGCGATCCCTGGATCCCCAAAAAAACCGAGGAGATCGTGGCGGCCACCGATGCCCAGGTGCGGGCCCTGTTCCCCTCGGCCCAGGGACTCACGTTGGTGTGGAGCAACGTGGTGAAACTGGCCCAGTCGCTCTACCGCGAGGCCCCTGGCATGGAGCCCTACCGGCCCGAGCAGGCCACGCCGGTGGCCAATTTCTTCCTGGCGGGTAGCTACACCCGTCAGGACTACATCGATTCGATGGAAGGGGCCACCATGAGCGGTCGCCTGGCAGCGGCGGCGATCCTGGGACAGCCGGCCACCCTCGCTAACTTGGCCTCCCTGGTGGGACCGGCCTCGGGGCGGGCCACCACCGTTGGGGTGAGCTGAGATGGGCCGTTGGTTGGAGCACAGCGTCACCACCGAGATCAAGGCGCCGGTTCAGCGGGTCTGGACCGTGTGGAGCGACCTGGAGGCCATGCCCCAGTGGATGCGCTGGATTGAGGCGGTGGTTACCCTCGATGATCCCGATCTCACCGACTGGACCCTGGCGGCCCAGGGCTTTCGTTTTCACTGGAAAGCGCGCATTACCCAGCGGGTCGAAGCCCAGCAACTGCATTGGGAATCGGTGGGTGGCTTGCCCACGAAAGGGGCCGTGCGGTTTTATCCGGGCGCAGCCGATCGAACAGCCGTGAAGCTCACTGTGAGCTATGAATTGCCGGGAATATTGGCGCCACTGATGGAGCCCACCATCCTCGGAGGGATCGTGAATAAGGAATTGCAGGCCAATCTCGATCGCTTTCGCGACCTAGTGGAAAGCGGCTATGGCGAGGCCTGATTCTGTGGCGGATCGAACGGTCGCCCGCAAGCCGGTGCCCTGGGGCCTAACGATGGCAGTCTTTGGGCTGCTCTTGCCCCTGGTGGCGCTGACGGCCTGTGGTGGCGGTGGGGATGTCGCTGAGACTGGCGGCGCCCCTGCCCCCGCCAGCGGCCCTAAGGGGGCGGCGGTGGCAGCTCCCGGTGCCGAGCCCAAGCCCGCCCCGGTGCCAGGCCTGGCGGCCCTGGGCCCAGCCTCCGGATTTACGCCCTTGCCCTCCCCCCAGCAGGTGATTGAGCCCCTGGCCCAGGGCCGCCAAGATCCCTTTGCGCCCCTGCCCCTACCCCAGGTCGGGCCCGCAACCCCCAGCCTGCCGGCCGGGTTCCTGTTCACGGGGGTGATCCAGAGCCGGGGCCTGACCCAGGCCATCGTCCAGTTGGGTGGTAGTGGCACGGGCGTCCCTGCGGCTGGATCCGGCAGTGCTGCCAGCCAGGCGGTCGCCGAAGTTGGGCCATCCAGCGCCACCCTTTGCATCGGTCCCCGGGGGAAGTGCCCTGGTGCTGGCAAGGACGACTACCTGTTGCCGCCAGGTTGGAGCGTCACCGGGATTGATCTGCGCCAGGGCTTGCTCTCCCTGCGCCAGGGCGGCCTGCCCCTGCGCCTCCCCCTCGGCGCCGGGAGTGGCGCTGGCCCTGGCCAGGCGGCTGGAACCCCTAACTCGGCCTCTGCCGCCAACAGCCCAGCGGGTTCTCCGGCGGCCGCAGGCCAGGCTGGCTCGCCTGCAACCACGGCCTCAGCCCCAGCGGCGTCGCTAGCCCCGAATGCTGCCCTTGGGGCTGGCACCGGCCGCTAATCAACCGGGCTCAGGTCCTACTCAGGCCAGGCAGCGGCCGCAGGCGGCCACCAGGCCGTCGAGGTCGTGGGGACTGGCTTCGCCATCGACCCTGCCCAGGATCTCGAGGCAGCTGCGGCTGGTCTGGGGACCGATTGAGACCAGGGCCACGCCCTTGAGCTGCTCCAGCCAGGTGGCGCCGAAGTGGGCTTCGAGCAACTGGGCCGTGTGGCGCACGGTTTTGCCGCTGCTGAAGGTGATCCCATCGAGGTCGCCAGCCGCCAGGGCCGCCAAGGTGGCCGCCGGCAGGCTGGCCGGGCAGCGGGACTCGTAGGCGGCCACTTCCACCACCCGGGCGCCCGCCTCGCCAAAGGCCTCCGCCAGCAGGCTGCGGCCGCCGCTCTGGACCCGGGGAAGCAGCAGCCTGAGTCCCCAGCCGGAGACCGGGAAATGGTCGATCAGGCTGTCGGCAACGAACTCCGGCGGCACGAAATCGGCGGGCGCCCCCAGGGCCTCCAGCTGGGCTGCGGTTTTGCGGCCCACGGCGGCGATCTTGAGGCTGGCGGGCCGCCCGGCCAGGCTGCGGCCCTGCCGTTGCAGCCGCGCCTCCACCGCCTCCACGCCGTTGGCGCTCGAGACAATCAGCCAGTGGAAGTCTTCGAGTTCGGCGAGGGCGTCGTCGAGGGGGCCCCAGTGGTCCGGCGGCCCGATCACCAGGGCCGGCAGGTCGAAGACCTGGGCCCCGGCCTGCTCGAACAGGCTGCGGGCAGCTCCAAGTTGTTGTTCCGCCCGGGTGACGGCGATGCGGCGACCCTCCAGGGGGCGCTCAGGTGGGCTGGCGGTCTGGAGGGGGTTGGGCTGGGTCTCAAACATGGGCTCAGGCCTCCAGTTGCACCATGGCGCCGGCCTGCTGGCGCAGGTGGGCGGCTTCGCCGCTGCGGCCCTGGCTGGTCAGGAGTGCGATGGCCTGGCGGAAGCTGGCCCTGGACGCGGCGATGTCGCCGGCCAGCAGCTGGGCCACCGCCAGGTTCTGGTGGGTTTCGGCATGGTCTGGGCTCAGGCGCCGGGCCTGGCCGTAGGCCTCAAGGGCGCCCACTAGGTCGCCGCTGCGGCGGCTGACCAGGCCCAGGTTGTACCAGCCCAGGCCCACCTCCGGCGCCACGGCCGTGGCGGTGCGGCAGAGGGCCTGGGCCTCCGCCAGCTCGCCTTGCTCCAGCAGCAGGGCGGCCAGGTTGAGGCGGGCCCCCAGGCTGAGCCGTTGGGGCAGGGGCAGGGCGAGGGCCTGGCGGTAGAGGCCGGTGGCGGCGCTGGGGTCGGTCTCGGCAGTCGCGATGCCCAGGTGCAGCAGCAGTTCGTAGCGTTCTGGATGGTCCTGGGGTGGGCAGTGCTCCAGGCCCCGACGCAACAGGGCAATTCCCTTGGCGAGCTGCCCTTCGCTCACGTCCAGGCTGCCGAGCTTGGCGCAGGCGTAGGGGTCGTTGGGCCGCTCCTGCAGCTCCTGCTCCATGGCCTGGCGCAGCCGTTGGGCCTTGGACCCCTGGGCCAGGAGTTCGGGGCGGTAGCCGTCATGGAGCAGGGCCGGCACGCCGCAATCGGCCACCCGCCAGTGGGGCTCCTGGCGCCGCAGCTCCGCCACGCTCTCGTCGACGCTGGAGTGATAAGGGCGGCTCCAGCGTATCGCCGAATGGCGGCGAAACAGGCGACTGACGCTGGAATAGGGGGATTGGCGGGCGCCCAGTTCCAGGCGCAGCAGGTTGATCAGCAGCACATCCGGTTGGGCCATCAGGGCCCTTAGGGGCGCCATCGCTTCCGGCCGCAGCTGCTCATCGCCATCGAGCACCAGCACCCAGTCGCCCGTGAGCCACTGCATCGCCGTGTTGCGGGCCGGGGCGAAATCCCCGGGCCAGGGGATCTCGTGCACGGTGGCCCCCAGGCTCTTGGCCAGGGCCACGGTGCCGTCCTGGGAGCCGGTGTCCACCAGCACCATTTCATCGACAAAGCCTTTGACCGAGGCCAGGCAGCGCTCTAGCCGCTCGGCCTCATCGCGCACGATCATCGAGAGGCTGAGCATCGGGCCCGGGGCCAGGGGCGGCCCGTTGAGGCTAGGTGCTCCTGCCAGACCAGCCGCTGAGCCAGGACGCCAAACCCGCTCCGAAGCCCCTAGGCACACCTGAATCCGGGTCGCTTGGAGGAGCCCAGGACGGCTCCAGGAACCTTGATCGCCGGGGCCGGGGACCTGGAGTCAGTCGGTGAATCCGCCCTCCAGGGCCGCGGCTGCCAGGCCGAGGCGATCGAGCAGCAGGGCCTGGGCCAGGGGCATCTGGCCGGGGCAGTAGGCCGCCGGCAGCGAGTCGGGTAGCAAGGGCCGCAGGCTCTCCCACAGGTAGGGGCTGCCATAGACGGCCAGGGCGGCCAGGCGGCCCTTGGCCAGCAGTTGGCTCACCACGGCAGGCCACGGCTCCTCGCCGCCGGCGCTGCCGCGGAAGGGGTTGCCCCGCACAAAAAGCTGCAGCAGCACCGGGCCCCCTGGCAGGCGCTCCAGGGCCAGGGGCGCCTGGGGATCGCCGCTCCAGGGGCTGGGGCTGCGGCTGTCGATCAGGCAGCTCTGGTAGCCCGCCCCCGCTGGCCGCACCAGGGCCGGTGCCATCGCCGGCAGGAAGGGGCAGGCCAGGCTGCTGTCGAGGCGGATCAAGTTCAGGCCGGGGCCAGGGGGGAGGGCCTGTGGTGGGCTGGATGGGGCTTGCCACAGGGCGGGACCGTTGATCTCCAGGCTCAGGTCCACCAGTTCGCGGGCCAGGGCCGCTTCGGCGGGAGACACCAGCTCGCTATTGGGGTCGCCGCTTAGGCCGCCCCAGGCAGGATCGTTTTCGGGACTGGGGGCTGGTGGTTGGCCGCCTGCTGGACCCACCGCGGCCAGGGCCCGTTCGCGCCGCTCCAGGCTGGCCTCCAGCCGCTGGCGCGGGAGGGCGCCGGAATCGATGGCCGCCACCAGGGCGTCGATGGCGGCATCGGCATCGGCGGGCATCAGGATCAGGTCGGCGCCGGCCTTAAAGGCGAGCAGGGCCGCTTCTCCCGGGCCGTGATGGGCGGTGATCGCCTCCATCACCAGGGCATCGGTGACAATCAGGCCCTCGAAGCCCAGGTCGCGGCGCAGCAGCCCATCGAGCACGGCCGGCGACAGGGTGGCGGGCCGCTCGCCGTCGAGGGCCTCCAGCAGCAGGTGGGCCGTCATCACGCTGGCGACCCCGGCGGCGATGGCCGCCCGGAAGGGGGGCAGCTCCACCGCCTCCAGCCGTGCTCGGCTGTGGGGCAACCGGGGCAGTTCCAGGTGGGAGTCGCTGCTGGTATCTCCGTGGCCGGGGAAGTGCTTGGCGCAGCAGAGCACCCCCTCGGCCTGGGCGCCGCGCAGGAAGGCCGCGGCCAGGGTGGACGCCGTGGCCGGGTCCTCGCCCCAGGCGCGCACGTTGATCACCGGGTTGGCCGGATTGTTGTTGACATCGCAGACTGGCCCGAGCACCCAGTTCAGGCCGAGGAGCCGCGCCTGGCGACCGGTGCAGCGGCCGTAGCGCTCGGCTAGGTCTTCCGCTGCGGCTGCAGGGGGCCTCTCTTGGGGCTCCGGGTCCAGGCACTGGGCGCCCGGTTCTGCTCGGGCTGCCGGGAAGGATTCCGCAGGAGCTGTGGCTCCAGCCCGTGGACCGGTTGAGGGTGCGGCTGCAGCGCCCTGGGGCCCTGGCGGCTGCGGTTGCAGCAGGCGGCCGATGGCTAGGGGCGGCACCAGCCAGCTGGCCCCCTCGAAGCGCTGGCCCACCCCCTCCTCCACGTCGGCGCAAAGCAGGAGGGGCTGGCCGGCCCAGCTCTGCAGTTGGCTACAGCGCAGGGCCAGCTCCTGGGCGCTGCCCCCCAGCAGGATCACGCCGCCGACGCCGCCCTCGAGCAGCCGTTTCAGGTCGGCATTGGTCAGTTCCCAGCGGGGATAGCGCCGTTGGCCGTCGCTGGCGTGGCCGCTGGCGCGCACCACCAGCAGGCGGGCTACCTGCTGGCGCAGACCCAGGCCGCGCCAGTTGTTTCCTGGGGCGAAGGGGCTGGCCGGCGGGGTCAGCTCTGGGCTTGGGGCCGGCTCAGTCGTCATCGTCGGCGGAAGGCCCTGCCGGGGAAGCGCCCCTGGCAGCAGCCACGCCAGGGGTTCCCTGGGCCACGGCTGGATTCGACTCGGGATCCGCTGCAAGATCCTCTTGAGGCTCGACATCGCTACCGGCCGGGACTTCGCCCTTCTCCAGCCGTTCCGCCCCGAGCTTGTTGATCAGGCCCAGCACGGTGGTGCCCTTTTCGATGCCGCGATCGAGCAGGAAGATCACTTCCGGCGTGCGGCGCATGTTCAGGCGCCGGCTGAGTTCGCCCTTGACGTAGCTGGAGGCCGAGCGCAGGCCTTCAAGGGCCTGTTGGCGGTCGTCCTCGCTGCCAAAGATGCTCACGTGCACCTTGCAGTGCTGCAGATCGCCGGCCACATCGACGTTGGTGACGCTCACCATCGCCAGGTTGACCCGGTCGTCCTTGATGCCAGTGACCAGCAGCTCGCTCACCTCGCGGCGAATCGAGGCGGCCACCCGTTCCACCCTGCGCCCCTGGGCCATACCTATGTCACCGGTGCTGTGGTCACCATGGCACGCAGGGTCAGGGTCAGGCTGATGCCGCCGCTGACCAGGGCGCCGATCAGGGCCACGGCCGTGACCGGGTTGCTGCGCCGTTCGGCCAGGGGCTCGACGACGGAATTGAGCAGCCCCAGGCCGAAGGCCACCAGGTAGCGCGGGTAGCGCGTCACATTGACGAAGAACTCCCTCATGGCGCAGGCGGCGGCAGCGATCCAAATGCAGCGTTACTCTGCCGCCCAATGGTCTGGGTTGCCCAAATGCTGGAACTTCATCAGTTCCGCCATTCCGCCTTCTGCGAAAAGGTGCGATTGATCCTGGCCGCCAAGGGCCTGGCCTACAGCGTGGTGGAGGTGACCCCCGGCCTGGGCCAGTTGCAGCTGTTTCGGCTCTCGGGCCAGCGCCAGGTGCCCGTGCTGGTGGATGGCTCCGAGGTGATCGCCGATTCCAGCGCCATCGCCCTCTATTTAGAGGCCCAAGTGGCCGAGCCGGCCCTGCTGCCTGCCGATCCGGCCGAGCGGGCCCGGGTGTTGCTGCTCGAAGACTGGGCCGATACGGCCCTGGCCGCGGGCGTGCGCCTGGCCTTGCTGCAGGCGGCCGTGGAGGATGCCGATCTGAGGGCTGCCCTGCTGCCGGTGGCAACACCAGCGCCACTGCGCTCCCTGGTGGGGGCGGTGCCCGGGTCGTTGCTGGCGGGCCTGGGCCAGGCGGTGGATCCGGGGGGGCTGGAACAGCTGCGCCACAACCTCAGCCAGCTCACGGCCCTGGTGGCTGCCGGCCCCTACCTGGTGGGCGGGCGCCTGACCTTGGCAGACCTGGCCGTGGCCGGACAGTTGTCCTTGCTCAAGTTCCCCCAGGCCGCCGGTGCCCCCCTGGCGGGCTGGGGTGTGCCGGGTCTGGCCGATGACCCCCAGCTGGAGCCCCTGTTCCAGTGGCGCGACCGCATCGGCGCCGAGGTGGGCCGGCCCTGAATCCGCCTGGAAGTAGGGGCAATTAGCGCAAAAGGGGCCTTGACGCGACCCTGGCGGCAAGGCGCTCCCCTCCCGAACCACTCCACAAATCCCTTGCTGGTGCCACCGAGGCCCTGGCTGCCGCGCCAGGATTGATGTCCGAGCGGTGAGCGGCCATGTCCGACCCCTTAATCCGCGCCTGCGACCACTACGTGGTGCTGGAACCGGCTGGGGCCGAACGGCTGCTTACGGCAGCAGAAACCCTCGATTGGCTGGTCGCCCAGCTGGAGGCCTTGGAAGCGGTTCCAGCGGACCTGGCCTCCCTGCCGGATGCCCCGAGCCGGGCCCAGCGCCTACTGGAAACGGCCTGCGAACTGGAATGGGAGCCGGGAGTGAGCGTGCAGTGGTTTGCGGTGCGGTTGGACCCGCCCGGATCGGGAGATTGAGTCTGCGGCAGGGCTTTTGAGCCGTTTATGGCCAACCGCCCAGTCCCATCTGGTCTGGGCGCAAAGCTCTGGCTGATCCTGGCCTGGGGATGCCCCGATTGCGATCACCCGATCGCGATTAGTTGAAGGAACTTGCGATGGCCCCGTCACTGTCCACTAGGGCCACGGGCTGGGTTGGGGCGGCTGGGCGCTGGCGCAGGATCGCCGGCAGGGCTTCGATCACCTGCAGGGCCACGTCCTCGGGTGGGCGGCCGTCCTGGAGGATGTGCAGATCGGCCTGGGCGTAGAGGGGGCGGCGCTCCTGGAGCAGCTCGGCCAGGCGGGCGGCCGGGTTGGGGCAGGCCAGCAGGGGCCGGGGCGTGGGATCGGCGCCGAGGCGTTCCAGCAGCAGCGCGTCAGGGGCATCGAGCCAGATCACCACCCCCTGGTGCAGCTGGCCCCAGTTTTCTGGGCGGGTCACAACGCCGCCACCGGTGGCCACCACCAGGGAATGCCAGGCGGCGATCTGGTTCAAAACCGCCGCTTCCAGGGTGCGGAACCCCGCCTCGCCCTCGCTGGCGAACAGCTCGGGGATGGGCTTGCCGGCCACCTGCTCCAGGCTGGTGTCGGCATCGAGGAAGCGGTAGCCCAGGGCCTCGGCCAGGGGCCGGCCCACGGTGCTTTTGCCGCTGCCCATCATGCCGATGAGATAGAGGTTCACCCCCTGCAGATGCCGGCGCAGATCCAGGGCTGGATCGGCCCCTGGGCTGGCTCCCGTGCTGGGGTGGGGCGCGGTCATTGACACAGGAAACCTTCTTAGGATGTTGCCTCATGTCTTGCGCTGTGATGACCCCGCCCGTGCTGGCGGCGCCCCCGGCGCCCACCCTCCGAGCCCACGGCCAGGGGCGGCCCTGTGTGATCACCCGTCGGGCCACCTTCAGCGCCAGCCACCGTTACTGGCTGCCGGAGCTGAGTCCCGAGGAGAACGCCAGCCGCTTTGGACCCTGCAGCCTGGCGCCGGGCCACGGCCACAACTACGAGCTGATCGTGGCCATGGGCGGTGGCCTCGATGGCGATGGCATGGTGCTGAACCTCTCGGACGTGAAGCACGCCATCCGCCGCGAAGTGACCGGCCAGCTGGATTTCCGCTTCCTCAATGAGGTCTGGCCCGACTTCGACCTGGAGCGGCCAGGCGGGCGCTTGCCCACGACTGAAGCCCTGGTGCTGGCGATCTGGCAGCGCCTGGCCCCGCACCTGCCCCTGATGGGCCTGCGCCTCTACGAAACCTCCACCCTCTGGGCCGATGTGCTCGACGACTCCATGGAAGCCTTCCTGACGATCCGCAGCCATTTCGCCGCTGCCCATCGCCTTGCCCGCCCCGAGCTGAGCCAGGACGAGAACGAGGCGATCTACGGCAAGTGCGCCCGGCCCCATGGCCACGGCCACAACTATTTGCTCGATGTCACCGTGCGCGGCCGGATCGATGCGCGCACCGGCATGGTGGCCGATCTGGCCGTGCTGCAGCAGCTGGTGGAAGACCTGGTGGTGGAGCCGTTTGACCACACCTTCCTCAACAAGGACGTGGCCCATTTCGGCCAGTGCGTGCCCACCGCCGAGAACATCGCCCTCCACATCGCCGATCTGCTGCAGGCTCCGATCGCCAGCACGGGCGCCAGCCTGCACAAGGTGCGGCTGCAGGAAAGCCCCAACAACGCCGCCGAGGTGTTCGCCGAAGCGCCCCTGCTGGGCATGCGGCCCCTGGCCTTAGACGCCCTGGCAGCGGTGTGAGTGCGGCTGGCCCCGCTGCCGCCTTGGGGCCATTGAGCCGGCCCCAGGTCCGGTTGGTGCTGGCGGTGAGTCTGGATGGACGGTTGGCGCCTCCTGAGGGAGGGGCCGCCCAGTTGGGTGGGGCTGGCGATCGGCGCGCCCTGGAGGAGGCCCTGGCCTGGGCCGATGGCTGCCTGATCGGCGCCGAGACCCTGCGGCTCCATGGCAGCACCTGCCTGATCCGCCAGGCTGACCTGCTGGAGCGCCGGCGCCGGGAGGGGCGTCCGCCCCAGCCCTGGGCCCTGGTGGTGAGTCGCACTGGCCGGCTCGATCCCCAGCTGCCCTTTTTTCAGCAGCCAGTGCGGCGCGGTTTAGTGGCCCCGGCCGGGGTCAGCTCCAGCCCCCCAGCAGGTTTTGATCGCCTCTGGGCCTTGCCCATGGATGGGTCTCCGTCAGAACCGAGACCAGCAGTGGGCCGTGCTGTAGAAACCAGCCAGGACCAGAGGCTGCTGTCGGGTTGGCCCGCCCTGTTGATCGAACTGGCGGCCGATGGATTGGAGCGGTTGCTGCTGCTGGGTGGGGCCCGGTTGGCGGCCAGCTTGCTGGCCCTGGATCTGGTGGATGGGCTGCAGCTCACGCTGGTGCCCCGGTTGTTGGGCGGTGCCCATAGCTGGCTGCCGCTAGCGCCCCTGCCGGCGGCGGCGCACTGGCAGCTAAAGGAGAGCCGCCCGCTGGGTGATGGGGAGCTGCTCCTGCATTACCGCCGCCTCAAGCCCAATCAGAGGTCCTAGCGGGGCGGCTGAACTGGGGGCTGGGCCTGGGACGGGGGCTTGAACTGGTGGGCGATGTCCAGCAGGGGCACCTCCCGCAGGCTGTCCGGGGGCAGGCCGAGTAACCGGGCGGCGCAGCGCTTCACCACCAGCTCACTGGTCTCCCCTAGGCGGCCGCTGAGCAGGTCTGTGACCACCGCCAGGCTGTTTCCACTGGCATCGGTTTCCTCCACCAGGCAGCGGCTCACCGGGGCGGCCAGCTGGCGGCAGGGTTTCTCCAGGCTGGCGGCCAGGGCCCCATCGGCGCCCCCCAACCAGCCCACGCAGAGGCTGGCCAGCCGCGCTTCCACCTGGGGCCGCAGCAGCTGCAATACCGGTCGCATTAGGCCGGCTTGGGCCGGGCCCGCCTGAAGGGGCAGCAGCAGGGCCGCAGCCACTCCTAGCGTTGTGGCCACGCCGCTGCCGCAAGACGCCCTGCCATGGCTGAGCTTCAAGCCCGCTGGCACGGGTCGATCGCCGAGATTCCTGAGGCGCAATGGCAGGCCGTGACGGCGGCAGCAGGGCTTCCCTTCTACTCCTGGCACTGGCTCGAGCGCCTCGAGGCCTCCGGCAGCATCGTGCCCTCCCAGGGCTGGCAGCCCGTGCACCTGGGGCTGTGGCGGGGCGAGAGCCTGCTGGCGGTGGCGCCCCTCTATCTCAAGGGCCATAGCTACGGCGAATTTGTCTTTGACCAGGCCTTTGCCCAGCTGGCCGGCCAGCTGGGGCTGCGCTATTACCCGAAGCTGCTGGGCATGAGCCCGGTGAGCCCGGTGCTGGGCTACCGCTTCCACATTGCCCCGGGCGAAGACGAACCGGCCCTGACGGCTGTCCTGCTTGCCCTGATTGAGGAGTTCTGCCGCGAGCATCGGATCTTGAGCTGTAATTTTCTCTACGTGGATCCCCTTTGGCGGCCCCAGTTGGAGGCGGCAGGCTGGGCCCCCTGGTTGAATCAGCAGAGCCTGTGGACCAACCAGAATTACACTGGTTTTGAGGCCTATCTGGCCAGTTTCAATGCCAACCAGCGCCGCAATATTAAGCGGGAGCGCCGCTCGGTTGCCGCCGCTGGCCTCACGGTCACGCCCCTGCTGGGGGAGGCGATCACGGACGATTTGATGGCGCGCATGCATCATTTCTACGCCCAGCACTGCAGCCGCTGGGGGGCTTGGGGCAGTAAATACCTCACCGAAGCCTTCTTTACCGAAAGCCCTAAGGAGCTGCGCCAGCATCTGGTGTTATTCAGTGCCCATGCCGGTGATCCGGCCGATCCGGTGGCCATGTCCCTGTGCGTGCACAACGGGGACCAGCTCTGGGGCCGCTATTGGGGCAGTGATCTGGAGCAGGAGAACCTCCATTTCGAGGTCTGTTACTACGCGCCGATCGCCTGGGCGATTGAACGGGGCATCCGCCAGTTCGATCCTGGCGCTGGCGGCAGTCATAAGCGCCGCCGCGGTTTTGTCGCCCGCCCCCACGCCAGCCTGCACCGCTGGTTCGATCCCCGCTTCGATCGCCTGCTGCGCCAGTGGTTGCCCCAGGCCAACGCCCAGCAACTGGAGGAAATCGAGGCGATCAACGCCGAGTTGCCCTTCACGGCCCAGCCGCCGCCCCTCGGCGATCCCGTGTCCCCTCCAAGCTCCTGACGGGCCCCCTTATTAACATCGGCCCATGGTTCTCACCCCCCCCGATCGGCAGGCCCTCGATGGCCAGTTGTCCCAGCGCTTTATCGCCCTGGATCCGAGCGGCTACTTCCTGATCAAGCTCGATCGGGCCGCGGGCGAGCTGGTGGCTGAGCACTACGGCAATGGCATCGATGAGCGGGGCCTGGCAACCGATCCAGACACGGGCGAAGTGCTGCAATGCCGTGGCGAGGGGCCCCGCCTGCCCCTGGCCGTATTCCGGGGCCGCAGCGCCAAGGAACTGGGCATTGCCCTCAGCGAAGGGGAGGGCCCCTGGCCGATCAGCCGGCTCGACCACGCCCTCTACCTAGGTAGGGAACTGCAACGGGCCGAACGCTGCCTAGAGGACGGCAGCGACTACATCCAGGACTGACGCTCTGGGCGGCTTCACCGTTGCTGGGGATCGCCGGGCCAGCGGAAGGCAGCAACGAGCTGTTCTCCTTAGCCAGGACGTCTTCCTCAGCAAGGCAGGCCGCTGCAGCCAGGCAACCCGCCTAAGCCAGGCAGGCCGCTTCAGCCAGGTATCCCGTCTCAGCAAGGCAGGCCGCTAGAGCCAGCCCGCCTTAGGCGGGCTGTAATTCCCGCGGGGCCTTGGCTGGGGTGGAGGGG
Organism: uncultured Synechococcus sp.; assembly: GCA_903855705.1. Lineage (GTDB taxonomy): Bacteria > Cyanobacteriota > Cyanobacteriia > PCC-6307 > Cyanobiaceae > BAIKAL-G1. Next base: position 13,852 of record CAINZT010000152.1, on the reverse strand, counting down.
GGCTCGGGAGGCAGGGACGCCAGCTGCTCCTGGATTTCCTTGGTAACGACCCCGCGGTATTCCTGGAAGTGCTCGTTGTGGGCCAGGGTGATCAGAAATTGCTCCAGGCATTTGGGATTACGCCTGGCGACCGTGGCCAGGGACCTCCAGAAGCGGAAGCGGGTGTCCCGCTGGATCCCCTGGCGCCAAACCACGATCGAGAGGGCGCGTAGATCGCGCCAGCCAGGAAGCACCGGTTTGTCGGAATTTTCGGCCTTGTAGAACGCCTTCCAGCGGGGTTCACCCATCTTCAGGTAGTAGTGGGTGACCCGATCGATGTAGGCATTGGGCTCATAGAGCCGGCAGAAGGCATCCACGTATTCGTTGGCGATGTCGCGGATCGGCCGGGTCGGCAGGAAGTTGAGCAGGTTGGTCTGGTTGACCCCCTTGGCATCGGCCTTTTCTTCGATCAGACGCCCTTCTTTTTCGAGGCGATGCCAGAGGCCGGTGTTGGGTAGGGCCTGCAACATGCCCATCATCGCGGCAGGAATACCGGTGCGGCTCACAAAACGCACGATGCGATCGCCAGCGCCTGTTTTTTCTCCATCGAAACCGATGATGAAGCCGGCCATCACCCGAATGCCGTAGGAGGTGATCCGATCGACGGAGTCTTCTAGGGAACTGCGGGTGTTCTGGTGCTTGCCGGCCACCGAAAGGCTGGCCTCATCCGGGGTTTCGATGCCCAGGAACACCGCCTCGAAGCGGGCTTCGGCCATCATCTCCATCATCTCGTCGTCGGCGGCCAGATCCACCGAGGCTTCGGTGGTGAAGGTGAAGGGGAAGCCGCGCTCGACTTGCCACTGCTTCACGGCCGGCAGCAGCAACTTGGCGTTGCGTTTGTTGCCGATGAAGTTGTCATCCACCAAGAAGATGGCCCGGCGCCAGCCCAGGTCGTAGAGGGCCTGCAACTCGGCCACCAGCTGCTCTGGGTTTTTGGTGCGGGGCTTGCGCCCGTAGAGCACGATGATGTCGCAGAACTCGCACTGGAACGGGCAGCCGCGCGAGAACTGCACGCTCATCGAGTCGTAGGCATCGAGCTCGAGCAGGTCGAAGCGGGGGATCGGCGTGCCGGTGACATCGGGCTTCTCGCCGTTGGAGCTAAAGCGCCCCTGGCGTTCGCCCCGTTCGATGGCCTCGATGAACAGGGGCAGGGTGATTTCACCCTCATCGAGGATCTTGAAATCGGCTAGGGCCAGTTCCGGAGCATCGGGGGTGGAACTGGCGAAGGGGCCGCCCACAGCTACTGGGATGCCGCGGCGCTTGGCTTCGGCGATCTGGGCGGCCATGTCGGCCTTCTGCACGATCATCCCGGAGATGATCACCAGTTCGGCCCAGGCCCAATCGGCCTCCTGGACCTCGGAGACGTTGCGATCGACCAGCTTCATCTCCCAGTGCTGGGGCAGCAGGGCGGCCACGGTCACCAGACCAAGGGGCGGCAACAACACCTTGCGATTCACCAGCTCGAGAATTTTCTCGTAGCTCCAGAAGGTCTTGGGGAACTCTGGGTAAATGAACAGCGTGCGCATGCCGACCGATCTCAAGCTGTGGGAAATGACGCTCTGGCGGAGCGTGTTGGCGTGGTCAGGGACTCAACAGCACGGGAAGGACTGTTGAGGCAAAACCGGCTGCCAAGACGTCCTCGCCGGGGGAACTGGCTAGGGACTTAGCCAGCAAAGGTGAAGCCATTTGCAAATCGTGGATCCAGCCTAGGGGGTTCCGTGAAGGTTTCGGCCTGGGGCTGCCGTCCTTCTGCTGTAATGGCGGGGACATTCCCCTAGCGAGTTCATGGGTCCCGCGCTCTATCTACTGCTCGTCGCTGGCGGGCTCACCACTGCTGCCGCCATCGCTTTTGTGCTGCGCGGCGTCAAGCTGATCTGAGCGGACTTGCCTGCTCGCTCCGGTCCTGCTCCAGCCGCTGGGATCCTCGGTTGCGCAGTTCCAGCAGGGCAATCACCAGACCCAGGCTGCCGAGCAGGGCAAAGCAGGCCTGCAGCCCGTAGAGCAGGGTGAGGCTGGCGGCCAGGAGGCCACTGAGGCCGCCGCCCCCCAGGAAGGCCACCTGGGCCAATCCCGCCATGCGGCCCCGCAACACCTGGGGAGCGGCCACCTGGGTAATCAGGTTGGCGCCCGCCAGCAGACAGGCCGTGCCAGCCCCGATCAGGAAGGCCATGGCCAGGCTGGTGGGGATCACGTTGGCCGTGCCCGTGGCCGCCGCCATGCCCAGCTGGGCCAGGGCGGTGATTAGGGCACTGGTGCCGAGGAGCAGGGCGGGTCTGCGGCAGAACTGCTGGGAGCGCCGTTGCAACACCACCCCGCCACAGATGCTGCCCGCAGCTAAAACGCTGGTGAACAGGCCCAGGGCCTGGGGGCTGGAGCCGAGCAGCTCATTGGCGATCAGGGGCGCCAGGCCCGGGTGGAAGAAGCCCACCAGGCAGGCCAGGGCCGTGAAACGCAACACCTGGCGTAGGGCCGGGCCGCAATCGCGCCAGGCCGTTGCCACACTGGCCGCCTGGCCCCGCTGGCTGCGCTGCTCCCGTTCCCGGTGGGGTGCCATCAACCAGGTGAGGGCTGCAATCGGCAGGAGGTAACTGGCCGCATCAAGCCCTAGGGCGGCAACGGGGCCCAGGGCGGCGACCAGCAGGCCGCCGATCGGCGGGCCCACCAACTTGCCGACGTTGAACACCACCGAAAAGCTGGTGAGATAGGGGCCCAGCTGGTCGGGCCCCTCCACGAGCAGGGCGCAGAGCTTGTTGCGGGCGGTGAGTTCGTAGGCGCTGGCCAGGCCCACCCCCAGGGTGCTGAGCAACAGCAGGGCCACCTGCAGGGGCCCCTGGCTGATCGGGATCGCCACGGCCCCAAGGACACCAGCGGCGAACAGGCCCCACTGGGCCCGGATCAACACCGTTTCACTGCCGAGTCGGTCGGTGGCGACGCCGGCTGGCCCGCTCACCAGCAGGGTGGGCAGGCAGAGGGCGGCAAAATTAAGGGCCAGGATCAAGGGGTTGTGGCTGCCGTGCATCAGCAGCCAGCCCTTGGCGGTGAGCCCGGCAAAGGAGCCGGCCGTGCTGAGGCCGGAGGCCACCAGGAAGGTGCTGCGCTGGTGGCGGATCAGTCGCCGGCGGACCCGCCCGAGGGCCTGGCCCAGGCTGCCTGCGGCGCCAGAACTCCGCCCCCGTTGCCTCGCCTGCTTCAAGCGCCCTGCCGGCGGGCGGCAAGGGCATCGCCCACCATCGCCTGGGCCCCCACCACCACGCCCACCAGGTCGTAGGTATCGGCGGCGGTGATGCGCACCGGAACCAGGGTGCCGGGGGCGGCGCAGAGCCCCCCTTCGCCGGGCAGCACTCTCACTTCGCCATCCACTTCGGGGGCGTAGCGGGAGCAGCGGCCGAGCATCTCGCCGCTAGAAGGGTTCTCCTGTTCGATCAGCACATCGACGATCCGGCCCACCCAGGCGGCGTTGCGCTCGGCGGCGATCGGCTGTTGCAGGGCCATGAGGCGGTCCTTGCGCTCGGCCGCCAGCTCGGCGCTCACCGGGTTGGGCAGCTCGGCCGCGGCGGTGCCCTCCTCACTGGAGAAGGTGAACACGCCCACATGGTCGAAGCGTTGCTCGGCGACGAAATCGAGCAGGTGCTGGAAGTGCTCTTCGGTTTCGCCGGGGAAGCCGACGATGAAGGTGGTGCGCAGCACGGCTTCGGGCAGCTGCTCGCGGATGCGCTTGAGCAGGCTGCCCGTGACATCGGCCTGCCAGGGACGGTTCATGGCCCGCAGCACCTCAGGGTGGCTGTGTTGCAGGGGCAGGTCCAGGTAGGGCAGCACATTGGCCACCTCCCGGTAGGCGGCCAGCACCTCGGTGGTGAGGCCGGTGGGATAGGCGTAGTGGACCCGGATCCAGGGGATCTCCACCTCGCCTAGGGCCCGCAGCAGCTCGGCCAGCTGGGGCTTGCCGTAGAGGTCAAGGCCGTAGTTGGTGGTGATCTGGCTGATCAGCACCAGCTCTTTCACCCCCTGGGAGGCCAGTTGCTGGGCCTCGGCCACGATCGATTCAATCGGGCGCGACCGCTGGTCGCCGCGCAGCTTGGGAATGATGCAGAAGGCGCAGCGGTAGTCGCAGCCTTCGGCCACCTTCAGGTAGGCCACGGCCTCGCTGGTGGTGCGGTAGCGGGGCAGGTGTTCATCGCCCACGAAGCTGGGGTTGGCGCTCACCTGGTGCACCCGCTCGCCCGCCTCGACCCGCTCCAGCACCGACACGATGTGCTGGTAATCGCCCGTGCCCACGATCGCCTTGGCTTCGGGCAGGGAATCAAGTAGTTCCTGCTGGAAGTGCGGGGCCAGGCAGCCGGCAATGATCAGCTCTTTCCCTTGCTCCGCTAGCTCCACCAGGGTGCGCACCGATTCTTCGCGGGCGTCCTGGATGAAGCTGCAGGTGTTGACCACCACCACGGCCGCGTCGTTCTCATCGGCGCTCACCCCGTAGCCGGCCTCGGCCAGCAGGCCGAGCATGTGCTCGGTGTCCACCCGGTTTTTCTCGCAGCCCAGGTGGGCGAAGGCCACGGTGGCCTTGCGGGCCGGGGCCGCAGTGCTGACAGCTCCGGGCTGAGTGGGTGCTGCTGGGTTCGGGCTCATCGGCAGGTGGGCTCCAGGGGCTGGCAAGGGTCGTATCGGGGGCTTTATGGAGGGCGGGCTTATCGGATCGGCCTGGCGGATGTCATCAACAAAGGGCTTAGCCGGTATGGAGCCAATCTCCCACCCTAACCAGGGCGTTCGCGCCGATTTGAACGCCTCTGGGGCTGGGCTCTGCCCGCGGCTGCGAGAATCCCCCAAGCCAAGTCCTTGCCTGTGAACTCCTCCAAACTGGGCAGTCGTCTCAGTTCCCGCCGCCGCAGCGATCCGGGCCTGCGCTGGGTGCGGGTTGTGATCGCCGTGCTGGCCACTGTTGGTGCGATCGACACCGGTTCGATCACCCTGAAGAAGTGGGGCCTACTTGGAGCCCTCAGTTGCGGCAAGGAGGGCTTCTTCGGCTGCAATGGCTGCGAGAAGGTGCTCTCCAGCGTCTGGGGTTCGATCGCAGGCCAGCCCCTGGCCCTGTTTGGCTTCCTGGCCTACCTGGCGATCCTGCTGATGGCGGTGGTGCCCCTGGTGGTCCAGGGCGAGGCCCGCGTCAGCCTGTCCCAGCGCAGCTGGTGGGGGCTGGCCCTGCTCAGCACCGCCATGGCCGTGTTCAGCCTGGTGCTGGTGGGGGTGATGCTGTTCGGGCTGCACGATTGCTGCCCCTTCTGCATCCTTTCGGCCCTGCTCAGCCTGTCGCTGTTGGTGTTCAGCCTGATCGGCGGCGAGTGGGAGGACACGGGCACCCTGGTGTTCCGCACGGTGATCACGGCCCTGATGGTGGGCATCGTGGGCCTGGGTTGGGCCGCCTCGGTCAACCGGCCGGCGGCGGTCACCGGCAAGGGCGTGCCGATTCCGGTGGTGTCCGAGAGCAATCCGGCCAAGCTGGCCCTGGCCGACTTCCTCAAGGCCAGTGGCGCGGTCATGTACACCGCCTATTGGTGCCCCCATTGCCACGAGCAGAAGGAATTGTTTGGCCGCCAGGCCACCGAAAAGCTGGAGGTGGTCGAATGCGCCCCCGATGGCCGCAACAGCCAGAAGGCCCTCTGCGATGCCAAGAAGATCGAGGGTTATCCCAGCTGGGAGATCAAGGGCGTGATCTCGTCCGGCGTCAAACCCCTGGAGCAACTGGCCGATAAGAGCGGCTACACCGGCTCGCGCAGCTTCTGAGGCCCTGGATCCACGGGCCGGGCGCCCTTGGCCCAGGCCTGGGCGGGCTAGGGATCCCCGGCTCTACAGCTAGGCCGGCTGGCCCGGCTGGCCCATTCCATGGCTCCGGGATGGGGATGGGCTGGGACCCTCGAGTGGCTGCCACCCCTGATTCAGCTAGTTAGCGCTGGCCTCACTCCCTCCACTCAGGCTCGGGGCCTGGTTGCCGATCGGTTCGGTGCGGATCCGCTGGCCCCGTTCCTGCAGGCTGTGGCATTGCCAGAAGGGAGCGCGGGCGGGCGCATCCAGCCGGTAGTGGCCGCCGCGGCTTTCCTGGCGGAACAGGGCGGCTTCCAGCAGGGATTCGGCCACCCTCAGCCGCTGCAGTAGGTCGTGGGCTGCTGCTAAGGCGTTCGCCCCGCCAGGCTCCAGGGCTAGGGCCCGCTCGCCGGGGCCGTGGTCCAGGCAGGGGCCGAGGGCAGGGCTGCTCTCCAGTTCGGCCCGCTGGGTGCGCACGCTTTGGAGGGCTGGGGCGAGGTCGCCGCGGCTGCGCTCCACCCCCGCCACCCGCCAGCAGGTGAGCCGCAGCTCCTGGTTGGCCAGGTCCAAGGCTTCAGGGCTAAAGGGGTGGCTGGCAGCGAAGGGGCCGCTCCCGCCGACCGGGCCCGGGGTTGGCACCGCCCGGGGCTCCTGGGCGGCGGGCGGCTGATCGGGCCCCTCTCCCAGCTCAATCGAGCCCAGTTGGCGGGCGAAGACCAGGCATTCCATTAGGGAATTGCTGGCCAGCCGGTTGGCGCCATGCACGCCCGTGCTGGCCACCTCTCCCACGGCGTAGAGACCTGGGATCGAGGTGGCTGCCTGCAGGTCGGTGCGGATGCCGCCCATCCAGTAGTGGGCGGCCGGGGCCACCGGGATCGGGGCGCTGGTGGGTTCCAGGCCGAGCTCGCGGCAGCGGCCCAGGATTGTCGGAAATTGCCTCTCCAGCCGCCCAGTCCCCACGGGCCGCAGGTCGAGCCAGAGGTGATCCACCTGCCGTTCGCGCATGCGCCGCACCAGGGCGCGGCTGACCGCATCGCGGGGGGCCAGGTCGCCGCCGGCCAGCTGGGCCACCGGGCTGGCCCCATCGGCATCCACCAGCCGGGCGCCTTCGCCGCGCACGGCCTCGGAGATCAGGAAGTGGGGCGCCCCCGGCAGCATCAGGGCCGTGGGGTGGAATTGCACGAATTCCAGGTCGCGGATGAGGGCCCCGGCCCGGGCCGCCATGGCCACGCCATCGCCGCTGGCCTGGGCCGGGTTGGTGGTGTTGGCGAACAGGTGACCGCCACCACCGGTGGCCAGCACCACGGCCCGGGCCGCCAACCAGCGCACTTGCCCCTGGTCGAGCACCTGCAGGCCGCAGCAGCGGCCGCCTTCCATCCAAAGCTGCAGGGCCGTGCTGCCCAGGCGCCGCTTCAGGCCGGGGCGCAGCAGCACTTCCCGTTCCAGGGCATCGACCAGGGCGCCGCCGGTGCGGTCTTGGGCGTGGAGCACGCGCCGGTGGCTGTGGGCCGCCTCCAAGGTGGTGCTGAGGTCATTGCCGTTGCGATCAAAGGCCATGTCCAGCTGGAGCAGCCGCTCCACACAGGCCGGGGCCTGGTGGACCAGCAGGGCCACGGCGGCTGGATCGCAGAGGCCGGCGCCGGCCTTGAGGGTGTCCTCGATATGGCTCGCGAAGCTGTCCTCGGGTCTGGTCACGGCAGCAATGCCGCCCTGGGCCCAGCGGCTGGCCGAGCGGGGCGCCCGTTCCTTGCTCAGTAACAGGATGCGCAGGCCCGGTGGCAGCTCCAGGCAGGCCATCAGGCCGGCCGCCCCACCTCCCACCACCACCACATCCCAGCTGGATTCGAGGGGGCCATCGACCGGATGCTCAGCCATCAAGTGCCATGGACCAATAAAAAAAGCCGCCGGGAGGGCCCGACGGCTTGCACCATTGGGGCAGCTTAGGCCTCAGCGGTAAACGCCGTCATTGATGCGATCAAAGCCTTCGTTGAGGGCAATCGAGGGCGGGGTGACGGTGAAATTGGACTTGTATTTTTCAAACAGCTCTTTCTGGCGCTCGCTCAGATCGAGCTTGAGCACATCATCCACGCTGTTGTAGGGGCCGCCCAGCACGATCTTGCCGGCCAAGGTGGGGTACATGCCCGGATAGACCTGAAAGCGGCGCACCGAGCAGTTGTTGAGGTCGATCTTGCCGCCGCTCTCGGCGATCTTGTCGTCGGCGATGTTGCGGAGTTCGGCCGCTTGAACGCTTGGCGCCATCACCAGGCCCAGCAGAAGGCCGGCAAGGAGAACGCCACTCATGAGCCATGAAACCAGGCGTTTCATTGAAAACTCCGTCTGATGAGAAACCACACGCTGCCCAGAGCCAGCACGGGCAACTTACAGCCGAAGGTCGGCCGATCAGCTGCCCCGGCCCCAGGCTTTTGCAGATCTTCAGATGGCGGCCCGGGCCCGGGCTTCAAATCAGGCCGCTGAGCTGGGGTGCGGCCAGGGCCGCCGCCAGGAACAGGCCATCGACGCAGAGGGTGGTGGCCAGGGCCGAGGCGGCCAGGCGCCAGGCGGGATCGGGGTGGCTCCAGTAGTGCTGGCAAAGGCCGATCAGGCCGCAGCCCGCCAAACCGACCACCGCTAGGGGTAGGGGGTGGAACACGCCGAGGGCCGCCTGGTGAAGCAAGGGGGCCGCCTGGTCCAGGGGGGCCAGCAGCACCTCTCGCCAATGGACCATCACGCCGGTGATCGCCATCACGCCATCGGTGCAGGCCGTGCCCAGGAGTGAGGCCAGGTAGAAGCTGGCGGCCAGGCGCCAGCGGCCCTTGAGGCCTGCCAGGGCCAGGGGCAGGGCAAAGGCCTCGATCGGCAGGTGCCAGAGGGGGTGGAGCCGGCACCAGCCCCAAAACAGGCTTCCGCCCAGCCAGCTGCCGCTGAAGCCCACCAGCAGGGAGCCGGCCGTGGACCAGCCTTGGTGCCGGCGCTGCTCCAGCAGCACCCCAACCAGCACTAGGGGCAGGGTGAAAACGGCGGCGCTGAAGGGGGCGAGCCGCACCCAGGGGGCCTGGAGGAATACCGGTAGGGCCACCAGCAAGGCGCCGGCCGCGGCGAGCCGATCCAGCCGGGCGGTCGCTGCCGTTAGGCCAGCGCTCTCTGGCGCAAGGGGGGCGATCGGGGCGCCGAGCCGTCCATTCAGGGGACGCCCGTCGGCGGGCCGTTCCTGGGCGGACCGTTCTTCCAGCAGCTCATAGAGCGCGCGTGGCTCAGGGAGCACCGTGTCCAGCGCCGCCCCAGTGGGATCCACCAGGGCCGTCCCCAATGGTTTGCTGACAAGGCTGGACTGAACCCCGACCACCCGGTTGTGAAGAAAGGTGTTCAACCTTAAGGGACGCGCCAGACAAAAACGGCTGGCCAATGGTCCCTGGACGCCATAGGGTCGGCGCCATTGATTGCGCTGCAGCGTCCATGCCCCCGCTGGAATCCGCCCCAACCCTGGGGCTGTTTGAGGCCTGCTGGCACTACCTGGTGCTCGGGATCGTTCAGGGGCTCACCGAATTTCTGCCGATCAGCAGCACGGCCCATCTCAAGGTGGTGCCCGTGGTGTTGGGCTGGGGCGATCCCGGGGTGGCCGTCACGGCCGTGATTCAGCTGGGCAGCATCGTCGCCGTGATTGCCTTCTTCCGCCGCGACCTGGTCGAGGTGTTTAGCGGCATGGCCCAGGCGCTTCGCCAGGGCGACTGGCAAACGCCGCCGGCCCGTCTGGGCCTTGCGGTGGCCCTGGGCACCCTGCCGATCGTGGTGGCGGGCCTGGCGGTCAAGCTGTTTGTACGCGATTTCGACAATTCGCCCCTGCGCAGTCTCCATTCGATCGGGGCCGTGTCGATCGTGATGGCGATCCTGTTGGGCCTGGCCGAGCAACGGGGCCGGCGCCGGCGCGTTCTCAACGATGTCCAGGTGCGCGATGGCCTGCTGGTGGGCCTGGCCCAGGCCCTGGCCTTGATTCCCGGCGTCTCCCGCTCGGGCAGCACCCTCACCGCCTCCCTTTTTGATGGCTGGCGACGGGCCGACGCCGCCCGCTTTTCCTTCTTGCTGGGGATTCCTTCGATCACCTTGGCCGGTTTGGTCGAACTGAAGTCAGCCTTTGCCCAGCCGATTGCCGGTGGGGCGATCCCGCTGCTGGTGGGCATCGTCACGGCGGCGGTGGTGTCCTGGCTGGCGATCGCCTGGTTGCTGCGCTTCCTGCAAACCAACAGCACCTGGTGGTTTGTCGGCTATCGGCTCCTGTTTGGCCTGTCCCTGCTCCTGTTCGCCGGCCGACTCGGCGCTGCCACCAACTGAGTTGTGGCTCGATTCTGATTCGATCCTCAGTCTGGTTACAGGCCGCATTTGGGCCTGTTCCCGGCTGGCTTCAGGCCGATTTCAACGGGATTCCAGCTTCAGGTCAGCTCCGCCCCCTGCCCCAGCTGGCGCAGGCGACCCCCTGCGGCGCAGACTGACGGGAGCTTGTGAGTGGTGGATCGGCCCGTGTGGAAGGAGCCCTCGGCGGGCGTGAGCCTGGCCGATCAATCTGGCGAGGCGCGCCTGCCCCAGCCCGCCGTGGTCGACACGGTTGAACCGGGTTCGATCGGCGAGGAGCTCGGTTTCCAGCCTGGCGACAAGCTGCTCAGCATCAACGGGGTGCGGCCCCGGGACCTGATTGACCTGCAGTGGCTGGTCGGGGTGGAGGAACTGAGCCTGGAGGTGGAGGATCCCGATGGAACCCTCCACGAAGTGGAGTTGGAAAAGGAGGCCGATGAGGGCTTGGGCTTGGGCTTCAGCGAGGCCCTGTTCGATGGCCTGCGCCAGTGCAACAACCACTGCGCCTTCTGCTTCATCGACCAGCAGCCCCCCGGCCATCGCCGCAGCCTCTATCTCAAAGACGACGACTACCGCCTCAGTTTTCTCTACGGCTCCTACCTCACCCTCACCAACCTGACGGCGGCCGATTGGCAGCGGATCGAGGAGCAGCGCCTTTCGCCCCTGTTCGTGTCCGTCCATGCCACCGACCCAGAGCTGCGCAGCCAGTTGCTGGTCAATCCCCGGGCCGGGTTGCTGCTCGAGCAGCTGGCCTGGTTCGGCGAACGCCAGCTGCAGATCCACGCCCAGGTGGTGGTTTGCCCGGGCCTCAACGATGGCCCGGCCCTGGAGCGCACCCTCCGCGATCTGGCCGGCTTCGGTGGCGGCGACTGGCCGGCCGTGCTCTCGACAGCAGTGGTTCCGGTGGGGCTCACCCGCTTTCGCCCGCCCGACGATGGCCTGGTGCCGGTGGATCGGGCCTGCGCTCGCCGGGTGATTGCCCTGGTGGAGCCCCTGCAACAGCACTTCCAGCGCGAGCTCGGCAGCCGCTTTGCCTGGCTGTCGGATGAGTGGTATTTGATGGCGGGCCTGCCCCTGCCGCCCCGCGCCAGCTATGAGCACCTGCCCCAGCAGGAAAATGGCGTCGGCAGCATCCGCGCCTTCCTCGAGGCGATGGAGCAGGCCACGGAAGACTTACCGGCGGCCCTGGCCCAGCCCCGGCGGGTCAGCTGGGTGGTGGGCCAGCTGGTGGCTGAGGCCCTGCAACCGGCGGTGGAGCGGCTCAATCGGGTGAAGGGGCTTGAGGTGCTGCTGCATGGTCTTCCCAGCCCTTACTGGGGCCAGGACCAGGTGGTGACCGGCCTGCTGACGGGCCAGGACCTGCTCGAAGGCCTAGCAGGGATGGATCTGGGTGAGGAATTGCTGATCCCGGCGGTGGTGCTGCGCCAGGGGGAGCCCGTCTTTCTCGACGACCTGACCCTGGGGACGGTCAGCGATGCCTTGCCGGTGCCGCTGCGGCTAGTGCAAGGGGCAGATGACATCGTGGCCGCCTGCCTGGTGGCCTACCCGGTAATTCCCTAGGCTCTGCGCACGCGACGTATTGGGTAAAGCTCTGGTGGCACCTCGCTTGACTTCCTTGGTGGCCTTGGTTGGCGCCGGGCTCCTGCCATTGGCGGCTGTGCCTGGTCTGGCGGCTGCGCCTGGCCCCGCCAGCTCCAGCAAAGCTGTGGCAACCGTTCCCCTGACGCCAACGGCCCGCCTGGACCCCCCGGCTCAGGCCCTGCCCCTGGCCACCCAGGTGAAGGGAACCCGCCCCAAATCCAATCCCAAGGTGCTGGCACCAGCCGCCACCAGGCTTGAGCCGGATCTGCTTCGCCTGAGCTCCCCGGCCAGCCTGGCCCTGCCCACCTCCCCGGATCAGGTCAGCATCCGGGCCCTGCGGCCCCTAGGCCTGCGCGAGGTCGAAAACCTGGCTGAGGTCAACAACCCCAACCTCAAGGCCATTGCCACCCAGGTGGATGAGGCCAAATCCAACCTGAGGGCCCAGATCTCCTCCTGGTATCCAACGTTGAGCGTGACGGCGTCGAGCTTTCCGGGGCTCTTTAATGGCGAGTCCTATAATAGTTTGCCCGACGGATCGTTTAATTCCACTTCTACGGGTTTAAGTTCCACGCGTCTGCAGGGAGCCAAAGGCGGTGTTGCGATCAACTGGGCCCTGATTAATCCCCAGCGGGTTCCCCAGATCGCCGCTGCCAGAGATCAATTTGAGCAGGCCAAGAACCAATATCTGATTGCCCTACGGGAGCTGAGGCTTCAGGCCGCCCAGGCCTATTTCCAGTTGCAACTCTCTGATGATCAAGTCCGCATCGGCCAGGAGTCTGTGCGGGCGTCCCTGGTGAGTTTGCGCGATGCCCGGGCCCGTTTCCAGGCCGGTGTCGCCACCAAACTGGAAGTGCTGCAGGCCGAAACCCAGCTGGGCCGCGACGAGCAGCTGCTCACCAACTCGATCGCCAGCCAGAGCATCGCCCGCCGCAGCCTGGCCCGTCTGCTGGACCTGCCCCAAACGGTCACTCCCACCGCCAAGGAACCCCTGCGGGTCCTTGGAATCTGGACCCCCTCCCTGCAGGAAAGCATCGTGGCGGCCTACGCCTTCCGCGAAGAACTAGACAATTCAATTCTGGATATTTCCGTTGCGAATAGCAATGCGAATTCGGCCCGCGGTGCCGTGCAGCCCTTCCTTAATATCTTTGATAATTTCAGCGCCGAGCGCTATACAGGCGGCGTAACCACCAGCGCGCCCTCGCTCTTCTCGGTGACAGGGGATGGCCCAGGCGCCTATCAATACAATGTCAATAACACCGTTGGCCTCAACTTTTCCTGGGCCATCTTTGATGGCGGCAAGGCCCTAGCCCAGTCTCGTCAATACAAGCAAAAGGCGGCTGAAAATACCTTCAAATTCGCCGACCAGCGCGACACGATTCGTTTCCAGGTGGAGCAGAGCTTCTACCAGCTGCGCCAGCACAACCGCGATATTCAGACCACGTCCCGCGAAGTGATCTCAGCCCGGGAATCCCTGCGGCTGGCCCGCCTGCGTTATCAGGCTGGTGTTACCACCCAGAGGGAGGTGGTGGATACCCAGCGGGACCTCACCCAGGCTGAAGTCGCCTATGCCACCGCCCTGGCCAACTACAACACCAGCCTGGCGGAACTGCGGCGCCGTACCGGCCTCGACCAGGTGGCGGTCTGTCAGCCACCCAAGTTGCCGGCGGTGAAGCCTGATTCCGGTATCAATGTGCCGGTGCCGCCCGAGCCGCTCCAGCCCGCCTGCCAGGCCAACCTGCGCCGCTTGGGCCAATCGTGACCCTAAGGGCGGCCTTTAACCTCTTTCCTTAGTCGGGCAGCTCCTTGCTGGGCGCCCCTGTTCCCCTTCTCGAGCCTGACCGTTGTTGTCTCAGGACCTAGCCCTTGAGCGGCTGAATGCCTTGATCGATCGGGTGGCGGAGCGCCAACGGCTTGATTTCGGTCAGCTGGATTCGGAGTCCAAGGCCGATGGCAGCCTGATCACCGCCTGTGATCGCTGGAGCGACGCCACCCTGGTGGCCGGCCTGGCGGAGATCTTCCCGGGCGAAGGGGTGCTCAGTGAGGAGGGGGATCAATCGGTGCCAGCCAGCTCCGCCTACTGGGTGGTGGACCCCCT
>CAINZT010000151.1 GCA_903855705.1 uncultured Synechococcus sp. | reverse complement strand
TGAGTGCCAGCGAGCTGTACCTGGCCAGCTACGCCCGCAAACCCGCCGGCCCCAGGGGCAAGGGGGGCAGAGCCCCCCTTGCGATTTGGAGGGCAGCCAGGATTAGCCAGCTGCCCCGGGTATAACTGGCTCAGGCTGCCTTGGCGATCAGCCGCGTTCAGTGCCTATCAATCGTGGTGGGTTCACCCAGCCAGCTGCTCACCTTTGGCGTTGATCGTCACCATGGCCAAATCCCTGTTGTTTTCATTGGCGGCGTCAGGCTCCCTGCTGGCCGGTGTCTGCAGCTCAGCATTGGCTCAGCAGCCAGTGCAACCGCTGCCCAAGGTGGGTGGTTGCCCACTTGGTTACTACAGCTCTGGCGGCTACTGCGTGCCGAGCTCTGGTGGTAACACCCGTGGCGCCATCGAGAAAAGTAGTGCTGGTTGTCCGCTGGGTTTTTATTCCTCTGGCAACTACTGCCTCAGCAGCCCAAGCAACGAGCGAGAAGCGATCCAGAAGAGCGGCAAGGGATGCCCGCTGGGTTGGTATTCATCCGGCAGCTACTGCGTCAGGAGCCGCTGAGATCTGTCTTGCTGGCAGTTCTATGCTGCAGATCTTGCTGAGCTGCCGTGCCCCAGAGCGAGCTACTGCGGTTTCTGGCCCAGGTGAAGGCTGATCCAGCCCTGCGGCAAATGATGGCCGACGCCCTTACCGCCGATGAGGTGTCGTTGCTGGCCCAAGAGCGGGGCTTTCTGGTCTCTGGCAGCGACATCCTGCGTTTCCACGGCCAGTCGGCTTCTGGGATCCGCATCAGCCGGATCGATCACCCTGGCGAATATCCCGGCCGCTACTACTGAGCGCGCTTTAGCCCGCAATCTGCTCATACAAAAAACCCCCTGAGGAATACCTCAAGGGCGCTGGCTATGAACATTCCAATGGTGGTTGATCGAAGCTGCTGGCATTGGCACCTGGGGCCATGCATTCCAGGTTTGGTGCGGATGGTCCTCCTGAGGGCACCTGTGGCGGTGCGGCTGGAGTGTCGATCAGTCAGGCGCACGAGGTGAGCGGCAATGGGGAATGCTGCGCTCTTGCCCGGCTGAACGACCCGCCCACGGATCGGTAAAAACTGTTGGAGCAGGGGCCTGCAGTCAGCGTGCTTCTTGAACCTGGCGGGGTGGCGTGTCGTCCATGTTGGGCGCCTCCTGGGTTGATGGGCACAGCATCGCTGCGCTAGCGGCTCAGCACAATCAGCTTTTAAACGCATTGCTTCTGGCTGCAGAGCGGAACAAGGTGGGATTGCTTTGTGGCATGCAGCAGCTCAGGCCCTGAGCAGCGGTGGCGGCGCGGCCGGGCATTGCCTCTCCAAAAGTCACCTCGAGCGGCTTGCTCCAGCGGTCGTAGCGGGCCCGGTGTCAACTACGTAGGCGGGTCGCGCAAGCTGAAGAGGGCCGCCGCCGTTTTGGTGGGGTGAGCGAGAGGCCCAGCCCAATGGGTTGCCCGTTCCCGAGTCCGGGTAAGAGGGGCCCCATCGGGGCCCCCTGGGCCTAGATCACCGAGATGGTGGTATTGGCCCGGCCCTGCAGCTTGCGGGCGAGCTCATGGGCCTTAGCCATGGGCATGAAACGGACCTTTTTGACGGGCTTGCCACGACGGCCCAGGGGGACATCGAGGCGCTCATGGCCAAAGGCCTTGATGCCATCGGGATAGACATGCATCACCAAGGCACGGATTTCGGAGCTGGGGGCCTTGCTGATTGCCATGGAGGAAACGGCGTGGGACACCGCCTGCTCGCCTCACCCCGCAGGCTGTTGCAAGGACCGAGTAGCGGCCCGGCCTGATCCTTGCAACGGCCGAGGAGTGGGGCATTTTTTGCGGGGCCCTGCCGGTTCTTTGGCGATTGGCACTGGTCCGGCTGCGGAAGGGCTGGAATGACCTGACTAGCTAAGGCCGTGGCTTCACGGGAAAAGTTGAGATGAGATGACTTCGCAATCTTGCGCCTATGGTCGGCGACGCACAAAGCGCCTTAGTTTCTGGCTTAAGCGGTTATGTAGCGGGGTGATGTCGATCATCTCCTCCTTGGCTGGGGTATTGATAGTCAGTGAGGTCTTTTCAACCTCTTTACGGAGCTGGCGCAAGACAGGTATAAGCAGCAAGGCAGTCACAAGACTCATGATCAGCAGCATGGGGAGGATGCTTGCCGTCATGGCAACAAATACCACCGCCGCAATGCCCTGAGCGGCTGCCACCAGCCATTTCGGCCTTGTCTTGCCAGGTAGCTGTTTCATACTTGAATTGTAAATGCAAGCCCCAGCACTGGCCTAAAGCCTGATCGCCACAAAGCCACTCGCTAGATGGTCGCTAAGTCATTGCAGTCACATGAACGAGTCTTTTAATGGGATCCTGTGACTGCCAAGAAAGGCATTCCCTGCAACCTGCCTGAGCAGCAATCACACTGCGGGTCCCATTGAAAAGGGCGTCCCGTGTCGGACGCCCTACTGCTTCGCAGAAGCCAAGGGCTAGGGCCGGTTGCAGGGCTTGGGCTCGCTCAGCCCTGGTCGAGGCCTCTGATCCAGTACTAACCCCGCTTGAGGAGTGTGTCAGTAGGGGAAACCGAGCCAGGGCGAACAACCAGTCACCACTGGGGCGAGCAAGGACTCCAGCCCTGCTTCCGCCGTTTACTCCAGAGTTGAACGGCCTCCTTGCGGCTCAGCTCACGGCGGTGCTTGAGCAAGGGAATTGGTTCGTCTGGCAGCAGTTCGCCGCTGATGATCTCCAGTCGCTAGCTGTAGAAATCCCAGCGAACCGGGCGAAACCGCAAAACTGAGCGGCCATCACTGAGCCACCAGGTGCGTGAGGTGTAGGGAGGTAGCGGGCTGGGGTCTTGCCTCATGCCGCTTCCGGCGCCCAACCCCGCGGGCCGGTCGTCTCGCCGGCCCAGTTGGGACAACGGCGGGTGAGGTGCTCCCCTTGGCCGATCAGCCCATGGTGGAACTGGCAGGTGAGCAGGGGGATTTCGGCCTCCCCAAGGTGATGGCGAAACGAGCGGCAGGTGAGGCAGACCTGCTTGCTGCGGCTGGCGATCAGCAGGGAAGAATCCAGTTGGGGCAAGCTTTCTGGGGCCTGGAGGAGGGACGGGGCCATGACTGGGCTAGGACGATGCGTACTCCTGTGCTAGCAGGGATGGGCTGGCTTTGTCTGCCCGGCCCATGGCGCCTGGCTGGCTGGAGGCGCTGCGGCTCCATGGGGCCAGGCGCGCCCCGTGCTGAGTCGCGTCGCTTCTTCTGGCTCCTGTTTCCGGCTTTGTCGATCAGCTGTCTTGTCAGGTTCCAGGTGGCTTGTTTCCCCTCGCCCCTTACTGGTGGCTGGTTGACTTGGGCCGCTCCAGCCGTTCGGCCAGCCAGACTTTGATGATCGATTGACGGGTTACCCCGAGGCGATTGGCCTCTTGGTCGAGTTGCTCCACCATCCAAATGGGGAAATCGACGTTGACACGCTTTTGCTCAAGTCGCTGACGGCGCGCAGCAGTGACATCAAGCACCTCGATGATGGATTCACCGTCATCAAATCGGCGATCGAACTCAGAGCTGTTCATAAAGCTGGACCTCGTCTACTCGTGAACGGCGTACGGAAATCAGCCGGATCCGTGGACTGCGATAAGTAATCACGGCGGACCAGTGTTGTTGTCTGATCCGGCCAATGACCAGGAAGCGTGCCTCGCCGGTGGTCCGAGCTGGCACCTCCAGCAGATTGGGATCACTCCAAAGGCTTTGGGCCTCCAGGAAGTCGATGCCGTGCTTGGCCAGGTTGGCAGCGCTCTTGAGGTGATCGAACTCAAAGTCCATACGACATAGAATCTATACCTTTTTTGCGCTCGCTACCCCTGTTGATCGCTACCGGCCTTGGGCGCCTCCACCTGCACCAGGTAAGCCTCAACCCAGTCATGGTGCTGCTTCTGGGTTATCGCCGCCGCTACCGAAGCACCCACAGCTAGGCGGAAGCGCTGGCGGAAGGCCGTGAGCAGGGCCTCTAATTGGGGCCGGGGCAGGCCGCGGATGGCGCCATGGAGCTGCTGAATGACGGCGGGTGTGAGGGCCGCTAGAGCGGCGCCTGATGGTTCCCCCGCCATTGGGGACAGGGCCAAGGCCTGTATCTGGTGCCTGATCGCCCTCGTCTCCCCCACTGACCTGGCTGCCGAGTCGGATGCAAACCCGGGCGATGTAGGTGACACCCCAGTCGCTCGGTGCTCCACTGGATGGACCGCCGCCACGTGGATGGGGCCGGGCTCGGGCTATCGCCCGAGGGTCTCGCCGCCTGCCAGCCGGGTGCCCGGTTTGCCTGCGCATCGTTCGTGAGCGGGGGGCTGGATTCCTAGGACAGCTCCGAGGCCTGGATCAAGGCGGCGCAGGACCTGGAGCAACCCCTCACAGTGGTGGTCGCTGATCTGGCGCCGCCGAAGTCGCTGGCGGAGATGGTGTCCCTCGCTGCCGTGGCCGATCGGCCGCTGCACCTGGGCGGCCGGTTGGGCGCCCACGAAGAATTTGGCCGCGAGCTGGCGGCGATGCTGGGATGAAGCATGGTCCCTGTGAGCCCTCAAGCGCCATGAGTTCGCAGCGATCCGGTCAACTTGCGGGCCTGACGGCTGCCGTGTTGTTTGGCAGCAGTGCACCGCTGATCAGCACGCTCACTGGGGCAGGCTCTGCCCTGAGCATCGCCGGCCTGCTCTACGGCGGCGCCACGCTGGCCCTGCTGGTGGTGCGCCTGGTGCGGGGGAAAGGGGCTGAAACCCCGCTTCAGAATCAGGACTGGCCGGCGCTTGGGGCACTCACCCTGCTTGGTGGCGTGGTGGGTCCGGTGGCCCTAGTGATGGGCCTGGGCCGGATGCCAGCCGCCTCCAGTTCGTTACTTCTCAACCTTGAGGCGGTGTTCACCCTGGCGATTGCCGTGGTGCTGGGTCGAGAACACCTCGGCCGGTTGGGCCTATTTTCGGCGCTGTTCACGATTGCCGGGGCGGTGCTGCTTTCGGAGGGTTCCCTCAGCGGAGCCAATGCAGGGGGCAGCGCCCTGATCGCCCTGGCCACGTTGGCTTGGGGCATCGACAACAATCTCAGCCAGCGCCTGAGCCTGCGCGATCCAATCCAAATCGCCACTTTCAAGGCCGCGGGAGCCTCGCTGCCGATGCTGGCCCTGGCTTTGTTGCTGGGGCATCACTTCCCATCCCTGCTGGTAACTCTGGGGCTGCTGGCGATCGGGGCGTTGGGCTACGGCATCTCGATCTGGCTGGATCTGCTTGCCCTGCGGGATCTTGGGGCCGCCCGTGAGGCGGTGCTGTTTTCCACCGCACCGTTCGTCGGAGCGCTGTTTTCCCTCGTGGTGCTGCGAGAGCCGGTTTCAGCGTCGCTGCTGCTGGCCGCTGGACTGATGGCCACCGGTGTGGTGTTGCTGGTGCAGGAGCGTCACAGCCATCGGCATCGCCACTCGGGGTTGGTGCATGCCCATCGCCACCAGCACGATCCCCGCAGCGGCGATCCCCATCACGAGCACGATCATGCGCCGGAGGATCTGGTGGATGACACCGGCGAACGCCCGTTCTGGCACGCCCATGAGCATCGCCATCGGGAGCTGGACCATGCCCATCCCCACGTCAGCGATGCCCACCACCGCCATCGCCACTAAGCAAGGCAATCCCGTTGATAGCTCCGGTCCTGTTCAGCGCAGAACGCCTTCAACCAGGCGGTGGTTAGGGAGGCTGCGATAGGCGCGCAGTTGTCAGCCAAAGCTCTTGATGGTTGCTGATTCAAAGCTTGAGGGCCGCCATGCGGCTGAACTCCAGCCGGATTAGGCGCTGCTCCTTAACTGATGTCTGTCAGCCAGGCCTTGGTGATGGCGTGGTGCCGGCGGCGACCTGAAGTGCCACCGTGGCAACGGGCAGCCTTGAACCAAGAGGAACCGCGTGGCCATGAGCAGTGAACCCATCCGCTTCACCGATGGGGCCGGTTACGACCGCTTTATGGGGGTCTGGAGCCGCCTTGCAGGCCAGGACTTTCTCAACTGGATCGCACCGCAGCCCGCCCAGCGCTGGCTGGATGTGGGCTGTGGCAATGGGGCCTTCACCCAACTGATCGCTGGGCAGTGCGAACCGCTCGCGCTTGTCGGCATCGACCCTTCGGAGGCGCAAC
>CAINZT010000150.1 GCA_903855705.1 uncultured Synechococcus sp. | reverse complement strand
ATTACGTGTACCCACGTACCGCCAACACGATCATGAAGGAGCAGCTCAAAGCCCAAGGCGGCAAGCTGGTGGGTGAGGATTACCTGCCCCTCGGCAACACCGAAGTGGCTCCGATCATCGCCAAGATCAAGCAGGCCCTGCCCAAGGGTGGCGTGATCGTTAACACCCTCAACGGCGATAGCAACGTTGCCTTCTTCAAGCAGATGAAGGCCGCGGGCATCACCCCCGCCAACGGCTACTCGATCATGAGCTTCTCGATCGCCGAAGAGGAAATCGCCGCCATCGGTCCTGAGTACCTGGAAGGCACCTATGCCGCCTGGAACTTCTTCCAGAGCCTCGACACCCCGGCCTCCAAGAAGTTCACCGCCGACTTCAAGGCCAAGTATGGCGAGAAGCGGGTCACCAACGACCCTGCTGAAGCCGCCTACGACATGGTCTACCTCTGGGCCAAGGGTGCCGAGAAGGCCAATAGCGTCGACAACGCCAAGGTGCGCGAAGCCCTGATCGGCGTCAAGTTCGACGCTCCTGAGGGTCCGATCGAAGTGCAGCCCAACCACCACATTTCCAAGCTGGTGCTGATCGGCGAAGTTCAGAAGGACGGCATGTTCAAGATCCTCGAGAACAAGGGTGTGGTTAAGCCGCTGGCCTGGAACCAGTTCGTGCCTGAAACCAAGGGCTTCACCTGCGACTGGACCCAGAAGCGTCCTGACGCCGGCAAGTTCAAGATGTGATTTCCCAGGGGACTTTGGCCTTACGGCTCCGGTCCCCCATCGAAACACTCAACAGCTTGGGGGGGAGAGCAATCTCCCCCCTTTTTCCATTTAAGTTAACTTCAAAATCCTGTGGTCACTGCCCTGTCTTGCTTGAGAGGGTTGGTGGCCCTGACACGTCCACCTTTGCCTGATCCCTGCAGGTCGCAATGGATCTTCTTTACGAAACACTCTTCAATGGCCTAGCCATTGGTTCTGTTCTGGTGCTAGCTGCCCTGGGACTGGCCGTGGTTTTTGGTCTGATGGGTGTCATCAACATGGCCCATGGCGAGTTGATGATGCTCGGTGCTTACACCACCTTTGTGGTGCAGAACATCTTCAAGGCCGTGGTGCCTGAAGTCCTCTTTCCGATTTACATCCTGGTGGCCATTCCCCTGGCCTTTGTGGTCAGTGGCCTGGTCGGACTACTGCTGGAGAAAACGGTGATTCGCCGTCTCTACGGACGGCCCCTGGAAACCCTGCTGGCCACCTGGGGTGTGAGCTTGATCCTGCAGCAATTCGTGCGCTCGGTCAGCAGTGCCTTCGCCCTCGGTCTACTGGTAACTGTGGTCGGCGGCCTGTTGATCCCGCGGCTGACACCCAAATCCTGGTGGCAACAGCGCTGGACCCCGATTCTGGGCAGCGGCAGCTGGATCGGCTCCGGCCTCGTGGGCATTGTGGTGGCTTCGGTGCTGGGCCAGCAACGGGTGTTTGATCAGCCCTGGTTCAGCGCCCGCAACATCGACGTCACCGCGCCCACCTGGCTGCGCGGCTCGATTGATGTGGGTGCGGTGAACATGCCAACGGCGCGCCTGTTCATTATTGCCCTCACGGCCGTAGCCCTGATTGGGGTCACCTGGTTCCTGCAAAAGAGTGTCTGGGGCATCCGCATCCGGGCCGTCACCCAGAACCGCTCGATGAGCAACTGCCTGGGCATCCCCACCGAAAAGGTGGACGCCCTGACCTTCCTGATCGGCTCCGGTCTGGCGGGCGTGGCTGGCGTCGCCGTCACCCTGCTTGGTTCGGTCGGACCGAATCTTGGCGGCAACTACATCGTCGACTGCTTCATGGTGGTGGTGCTTGGCGGAGTCGGCAAATTGGCCGGCACGGTGCTGGCCGCCCTCGGCATCGGCGTGCTCAGCTATCTGATCGGCTCCGGCTCCCTGCTGTTGGTCTGGCCGGCCATGCCGGCTGGGCTGAATGAGTTGATCACCTTCTTTGCCACCACCTCAATGGCCAAGGTGTTGGTCTTTGCCCTGATTGTGGTGTTCCTGCAGGTCAGACCGGCCGGTCTGTTCCCGCAGAAAGGTCGCATGGTGGAGGCCTAATCGATGGCGGATTTTCCCTCCTCCCTGGTCTCCTCCCGCAACCTGCGCCGGATCCTGCCCTGGCTGGTGATCGTGGCGGCAGCGGTGGTGCTGCCGGTGGTCTTGCCCCCCTTCCGGCTCAACCTGCTGGGCCGCTTCCTGTCCCTGGGCATCGTCGCCCTAGGCATCGACCTGATCTGGGGCTACACGGGCATGCTCAGCCTGGGCCAGGGCATCTTTTTTGCCCTGGGCGGCTATGCCCTCGGCATGTATCTGCAGCTGGACACCCTCGAGCCTGGCCAATTGCCGGAATTCTTTGGCCTATATGGGGTCAAGAGCCTGCCGGCCTTCTGGCAACCGTTCAACTCACCGGTCTTCACCTTTTTCGCCATCTGGGTGATTCCGGCCCTGGTGGCTGGTCTCCTGGGCTACCTGGTCTTCCGCAATCGCATCAAGGGGGTCTACTTCTCGATCCTTACCCAGGCAGCCCTGCTGGTGTTTTTCAACTTCTTCAATGGCCAGCAGAAGTTGATCAACGGCACCAACGGCCTCAAGACCGACACGGCCCACATCTTCGGGGTCCTGGTGGGCAGCGATGGCATGCAACGCAACCTGTTCTGGGTCACGGTGTTGCTGGTGATCGGCGCCTGGTTCCTCTGCCGCTGGCTCACCACCGGTCGCTTCGGCGATGCCCTGGTGGCGATCCGCGACGATGAACCGCGACTGCGCTTCACCGGCTACAACCCGACCGCCTACAAGACGGTGGTGTTCGCCGTGGCGGGCGGCCTGGCAGGCATTAGCGGCGCCCTTTACACGGTGCAATCGGGCATTGTCTCGCCCCAGTTCATGGCGGTGCCCTTCTCGATCGAGATGGTGATCTGGGTCGCCGTTGGCGGCCGCGGCACCTTGATCGGGGCGATTCTGGGGGCCCTGCTGATCAATTTTGCCAAAAGCCTGATCAGCGAACAGCTGCCGGAAACCTGGTTGTTCATCCAGGGCGGCCTATTCCTGCTGGTCGTAACCGCCTTGCCCGATGGCCTGGTGGGCTGGTGGCGCCAAGGGGGCCCTGGCCGCCTGATCGCCATGGTGGGCTTGCCGCAGCGCTCACTCACCTATCCGGCCCTGGATCTCGACCCCGAAGTCCAGGCTGAACAAAGCCAGTTCGATGCCCAAGGCTCTGAGTCCCAAGGCTCCAAAGGAGGTGCGCAATGAATCTGCTCGAACTACGGGGCGTGAGCGTCAGTTTTGATGGCTTTCTTGCCCTCAATGACCTCAATCTCCAGCTCGCCCCAGGTGAATTACGGGCCGTGATCGGTCCCAATGGCGCCGGCAAGACCACCTTCCTCGATGTGATCACCGGCAAGGTGAAACCCACCAAAGGGGATGTGTTTTTCCGTGGCAAGTCGTTGGTGGGCCAGAGCGAACACCGCATCTCACGTTTGGGTATCGGCCGCAAATTCCAGACCCCGCGGGTGTATCAAAACCTCTCGCCCCGGCGCAACCTGGAGCTGGCGGTGCGGGGTCCCCATAGCCCCTTCGATCTGCTGTTCAGTCCCCTGAGCAGCGAGCAACGGGATCGGGTCCAGCACCTGCTCGGGGTTGTCGGCCTGGAATCCCATGCCGGCCAACAAGCGGGCGGCCTCTCCCACGGCCAAAAGCAGTGGCTGGAGATCGCCATGTTGGTGGCCCAGGATCCTGAGTTGCTGCTGGTGGATGAACCGGTGGCCGGCCTCACCGATGAGGAAACCGAGCGCACCGGCGAATTGTTGCGCCAATTGGCCGGCGACCACACCGTGCTGGTGATTGAGCACGACATGGACTTCATCCGGGATCTGCAGGCGCCGGTCACGGTGTTGCATGAAGGCCACGTGCTCTGTGAAGGCTCGATGGAGCAGGTGCAGAACGACCCACGGGTGATTGAGGTGTATCTCGGCAGCGAAACCCAGGAGGCCCCATGACCAGTCAGAACCTGGTACAGACCAACAACCAGGCGGGCGGCCCGGGCTCCGCCCCAGGCTCCAACCTGCTGCAATTGCGCGGGCTGAATGTCTATTACGGCGAGAGCCACATCCTGCGCGATGTGGATCTGAGCGTGGCACCTGGCCAGATGGTCTGCCTGATCGGCCGCAATGGCGTCGGGAAGACCACCCTGCTCAAGACCGTGATCGGCCTGCTGCGCCAACGCAGCGGCTCGGTGCAACTGGACGAGCGGGAGCTGTCGCCCTTGGCGCCCCACCAGCGGGCCCGCAGTGGCATCGGCTATGTGCCCCAGGGCCGGGAAATCATTCCCCAGCTCACGGTGCGCGAAAACCTGCTGCTCGGTCTCGAAGCCCTGCCCGGCGGCCTGGGCAAGACCCGCCACATCGACCCACTGGTGTTCGACCTGTTCCCAATCCTGGAGAAGTTTCTCAACCGCCGCGGCGGCGACCTCTCCGGCGGCCAGCAGCAACAACTGGCCATCGCCCGGGCCCTACTGGGCAAACCCAGGTTGCTTCTGCTCGATGAACCCACCGAAGGCATCCAGCCCTCGGTGGTGTTGGACATCGAGCGGGCCGTGCGTCGCATCATCGAAACCACCGGCATCAGCGTTTTACTTGTGGAGCAACACCTCCACTTCGTGCGCCAGGCCGACTGGTACTACGCGATGCAAAAGGGAGGCGTGGTGGCCAGCGGCCCCACCGGTGAGCTCAGCAAGGAGGTTGTGGATCGCTTCTTGAGTGTTTAAGGGGCGCTGAGATCCAGGCTGGCCCAGGTTGCTGGGCTGGCTTGGACCAGGCACAAATTAAGCCAGAAAAGCATTAAGGTTTTTTGGCGATCTTGCGATCATCAAAATCGCCATGCCGGCATAGGTTGTCATGCAAACGTCCAAGCCAGGCGCCTGGATCTTTGCCCATTTTCACCTCTTTACGTCCGTCGAAATAAAAGAGAACCTGCCAGCTCGTATCGCCTTTGCGCCCTTCTGCAGAAGCTGCATTACGAACTGACGTGCCGTAAAGGTTGTCGTACTTGGGCCACTTCGGCTCATCGGGAATGCTGCAAATCGCGTTCACCTCAAGCAATTGCTCCGGCTGGCCGCCGCCGCTGATCTTGACAACGCCATCAAACAGGCCATTCGGTTCTCCCGGGCGGAAGGGCT
>CAINZT010000149.1 GCA_903855705.1 uncultured Synechococcus sp. | reverse complement strand
TGCTCGATTTGCAGTTGCCGCGAGTCAATGGCTTGGAGGTGTTGCGTCGCATTCGCAGCGAACCGCAAACCCGTCGATTACCCGTTGTGATTTTAACATCATCCCAGGAGGAATCGGATGTGATTCGTGCCTACGACCTGGGAACCAACAGCTACCTAGTCAAGCCAGTGGATTACGATTCTTTCATAAAGATTGTCAAGGAACTGGGCCTCTATTGGATGCTACTCAATAAGTCACCTGGCGAGTCAAAATGACAACCCCTAGTGACCAGCCAGCTAGCCAACTTGACCTTGTGGTGGTCGAAGATTCAAATGTAGATGCGGAGATGATTGCCGATGCGTTGCAGGAGGCTGGCGTCAACATCGCGATTCGCAGGGCCAGCAACGAAGTCGCGTTTCGAGCTGCGATGGATGAAAAAATTCCCGATGCGATACTCGCCGATTGGACCGTGCCAGGTTTTCCTGGGGCCCGGGCCCTGGCCGTGGCCCATGAGAGCTATGGCAAAGTTCCCTTTCTGTTTGTGTCTGGAACCATCTCTGAAGCCTCAGCCTTTGAAGCGTTGCGGCGGGGCGCCGTTGACTATGTCTACAAACATCAGCTTGAAAAACTGGGTCCAGCCCTACTGCGCGCAGTTTTAGAGGCGCGAACCCAGGGCACCTTGATTCAAAGTGAGGAACGCTATCGCTTACTGTTTGAGGGTTTTCGCGATTCCTTGATGCTGTTGGCGCCGCCAGGCTGGCAGTGCCTAGAAGGGAACAAGGCCAGCCTCCAACTCTTTGGTGCCGACAATCTTGATGTGCTTAAGGGTCTTAGTCTTTGGGATCTCTCGCCAGATCTTCAGCCCGATGGCTCGTCGTCCAGCCCAGCCTGCCAGACCAAACTAGAGATCGCCCTGCGGGAAGGCCACCATCAATTCGAGTGGCTATTTCGGCGCTTACATGGCGATAATTTCCCCGCAGAGGTTGAACTCCTGCGCCTAGATGTCAACGCCAGCATCATGCTGCTTGCGGCGGTACGCGACATCACCGAAAGACAACAATCCAGCCAAAACCTATTCGATTCTGAAGAGCGCTATCGCGGCCTATTTGAGTCTGCCAAAGATGGGATCCTAATCCTTGATGGCGAGAGTGGTCATATCACCCAGGCCAATCCCTTCATCTCGGAGATCCTTGGCATGACGATGAATGCGATGCTGGGCAAAAGCCTTTGGGAAATAGGCCTGTTCAGGGATCGCGACCAGGTGGAGATTATCCTTGAGGAGCTCAGGGAAATTGGCTACGTGCGACGAGATGACCTGCATTTACCAAGCAAAAATGGCAACGAGCACGAGGTTGTCTTCATCAGCAACCGCTATCGCGCCGGCCAAAATCTAGTCATTCAATGCAATATACGCGACATCACCGATCGCAAGACAGCCGAGCGCCTCGCCATCAAGTACCAATCCGAGACGATGCAAAGCCTGCATCAGATCGTCGCCGCACTGGTGGCGCTGAATGAAACTAGAGACCCCTACACGGCCGGCCATGAGCTGCGGGTTTCCGAACTTGCCTTTGCCATCGCCGTGGAGCTCAATCTCAGCGCCCATCAATGCGAGGGGATCCGCATCACCGGCCTGGTGCACGACATTGGCAAATTCACCATCCCCGCCGAAATCCTCACCAAACCCAATCGCATTTCCCCCCAAGAATTAGCCCTGCTGCAAACCCACGCCCAGGCGGGTTACGAGGCCCTGCGCCAGATCAAATTTCCCTGGCCCGTGGCCGAAGCCGTGTGGCAACACCACGAACGCCTCGATGGCAGTGGCTACCCCCAAGGCCTCAAGGGGGATCAGATCAGTCTGGAGGCCAGGATACTGGCCGTCGCCGATACGGTCGAAGCCATGGCCAGTAATCGACCCTATCGGGTGTCCCCAGGGATTGAAATGGGCTTGGCGACGGTGGAATCCGGGATGGGCAGTCTTTTTGATGCGAGGGTAGTGGTTGCCTGCCTGCGGCTGTTTCGGGAGAAGAATTACAACTTACCGGCAGCCGATGGGGCCTTTTAGCTGTTTTGAGAAGCACTCCCTGGGCTCAGTGACCAAATTGAGCCATGCCGATTAAGGCCAATCAAGATGGCCCCGCAACCGCTCACTCAAGCTAAAGATGGCGGCTTAGCCGCTAGCGGCGTCATCGTTCCGGGCAGTTACCGCAACTAGGGGCTTGCTTGCTGATCGACAACAACGCAGGCAACGAGGGACCTACTCGATTAGGGCAAAGTTAACGATGCCGCTCAAAAAGCACCGATCAACGCTTGTTTGGAGCTGCTTCATTGTCAATGGAAAGCTTCACGCGGGGGGGGAGGGGGGGCAACTTTAATAACACCTCCGCGCCACCCAAGGGAGAGGACCCGAACTCAAGATAACCCGAATGGTTTTTAACAATGTTGTGGACATTGATCAGCCCAATGCCCCAACCATCCTGCTTGGTAGAGGGGGGATATGGCGAGATGCCCTGATCGTGCGGGAAGCCTCTGCCGCTATCTGCCACCCGCAAGCTAATCCCAACCGCGGATTCCTCTAGGGCAATCAAAATAGCTTTGCTTGTATTAGCCACCAATGACAATTCATCGATCGCGTTATCAATGAGATTGCGAATCGCAATAAAAAGCAGGTCTGCATTGCCCCGAATGATCACCGGCCCTTCTACGCCAATGCATTCCAGCTGAATTGCCTCCGCTTCAAGCCGCAGACGGCAAAATTCAATGGCATCGCCAACAACCTTAGACAAGTCAATCGCATCAATATGCAGATGCATACTTCCAAGCATGCCACCCATCGCCTTCACCGTACCAACCATAATCTGCACCTGATTTTTCACCTCCTCGCTCAGGATGCATTCGTGATCAAACACTAAATCAGAAGCCTTTCCGTCCCGCACCAAAATACATTCCCTAGCCAGCTGACGCGACTTCAACGACAGCATCGTTAGGGGTTGCTTAAGCTCGTGGGCAACGGCAGCCGCTTTCAAGCTAACTAGCAGTTGTTGCTCTTGCATTGCCCTATTTTCACCCAGCTCTAGTTCAGAGCGAACCTCCAAATCAATTGTCCGAAACGTGGCGACAATTCCATCGATTGCCCCATTGGCATCTTCAAGAATACTGGCATAGGTTTCGATCCAATGGATCGACCCATCCTTCGCTTTTGCCTGGTAGCGCTCGGTTAAAGGCTCTGCCGTGGCAATGATTTTCTGGATATTTGAATTCAAACGGTCAATATCTTCTGGCACAACAAAGTCGCTCACACTCCTACCGATCCACTCCGCCGGAAGCCAGCCAAGCATCCGCTCTAGCGACGGTGAAATCCAGCGCACCACGCCGCTGCAATCCACATGGATCACCGTGGCATAACTGCTCTCAATCATCAGCCGGAAGCGATCATCACCAGTGGCCAAGCTTTCACCAGGGGGATCGATTCCTAAGAGCTGTCCCAATCCCCCATAGGCTCGCAGCAGCAACTTGCGCCAAGCCTGCTTGCCTCGCTTCAGACCATCAATCGCTTGGGGTTTCGAACTGCTGCCATCAGGAGCCAAACGGCCAGGGCCTGCAACAGCCTCGAATCCTTGGGTCTGTTGCTGGCTTGCCATGGACCAAACGGTTGCAGGAGATCAAAAACTTGGCAACTAGTTTTTAATTGTATCGGACCCCTAACTGCCCAATGCTATGCAAGGTTTTGCCACCAATTTGGGCGCGGCAATAGCCTACAAGGCTAGCAACATATAACACAACCATCCGACGGCGCCCAAGTGACAGCTATTTTCTTCATAATTGGCAACGCTCTCAAAAGGCGCCGGGCCGGGGGCTCAGCCAAGGCCTTAAACGGGCGAATCTGCCCACCACCACCCCCCCAAAAAAAACCCGCTGCAAGCAGATCCCGATGGGGCGCACCGAGGAGTTAGGGCGGGCAGGCGTTCCAGTGCTGCCGCTTAGTTCACCCGGAAGGTCACCGCCATCACGGCCGTGATGTCCTTGTCGATCGTGCGGGTGTCGTAGGAGCCGCTGTTGCTGGCTTCGGTGGAATTGGGGGCCGTGATCTGGAAGGTGCCGGTGTCGGCATTGGTGATCGCGCCGATCGAGCTATCGGCCTGGGCGGCAATCGCTTGGGCCCGATTGCGGGCATCCTTGGTGGCCTTTGCGAGCATATCCACCCGTTTTTCGGCTAGCTTGGTATAGGTGTAGGCGGGCTCATTGATCGCCAAGGGCACCCCTAGGCCGATCAGGGCCGGGATTTCGCCGGCCAGGCGATTGATTTTGTCCACATCGGTGCTGCTGATCACAATCGTTTGGCGGCTGGTCCAGCGGGTCTGGCGCAGCTCGCCTGTGCGGGGATCGCGGATCTCTTCCTTGTCGGCGTTCAAGGCGCCCAGCTTGATTTCGCCTGCCTTCAGGCCATGCCCCAGTAAAAAGGCTTGGGTTTGTTGCACCAAGGGCTGCAGCGCCCCGTAGGACTGCTGCTGGCTAGCGCCCCCCTGGCTGACCAGCACGGACCAATCGACGTAGTCACTGCGGATCCGCTCAGTGCTGGCCCCCGTCACCGTGATCGTGTCCTTGGCCGTGCGAATGCCCTTCACCAGCACGGCACTGGAGCCGATCAGGCCCAGGCCCAACACCGCCATCGCCGTGACGAGGGCGGGGGTGCGCTGTAGCCGCTGCCAAAGCGGGGCCAGCCTGGAACCGGCGGAGCTGGCCATGCCGGCTTGCTGGGGGTCGGAGCTGTTGGCAGGGGCCATGGCACTAGGGCGGTGTAAGGGTCCCCTCCGGGGGCCCCGTTAAGGGCGAAGGGGACTGTCCTCCCCATGCTGGAAACGACGCCCAGGCCCTGACAAGGGCCGTGCGCCATGGCCGCAGGAAAGGGGCGCGCCTGGGGGCTTGAAGCCGTCTTGACCCTGGCATCGGCCGGGTCGCGAGACTCCCGGTGCCTTCGCCCAAGGGCCGGGCCAGCCGCCAAGCCAGCCGCCAACCCAGGCGACAGATGTTCGCAATTGCACCTACTATTGAGAACAACTGGCGGTGTTGAGCCGCCCCATGGCTTCTGCGGCCGGCCCCAAGCGCCGCCGTTCCCCCTACCCCTACGCACCCAGCTCCCCTTGGCCGCCCTCCCCACCGTGACTGCTGCCAACCCCCAGGCGGAGGCCCTGCGCACCTCCCTCAATGGCCGGGGCCAGCGGCTGACGCCCCAACGCCAGCGGGTGCTGGGCCTGTTCGAGCGCATCGGCGAGGGCAGCCACCTCAGCGCCGAAGAGGTGCATCAGCGGCTGCTCAAGGGTGAGGAGAAGGTGTCCCTGGCCACGGTGTATCGCACCCTGCGTCTGCTCAGTTCGATGCAACTCCTGCAGGAACTGGAACTCCCCGATGGGGGCCGCCGCTTCGAGCTGGCCGGCGACACCAATCGGGACCATCACCATTTGGTCTGCGTGCGTTGCGGCCAAACCGAAGAATTCGAAAGCCACGACGTGCTCAAAGCCGGCGAATGGGCCGCCGGCCTCCATGGCTTCCGCCTGCTCGAATGCGTGCTCAACGTGCGGGCCGTGTGCCCCAGCTGCGCCCAAGCTGAAGGGGCCTAAACCCACTGCAACTCAGAGGAGAGGGCATGGGCAGGCTGCTGGCCGGTTCAGGCACCAGGGGCTCAAGCTGGCGGCTCAGCGGCCCTGGCGATACCGGCGAACGGGCACGGGCACGAGCACGGGCTGCATCAGACCGCCCCCGCCGTTGTCGTCATCGGAGCCCTCAGCGAGCCACCACGCCAGGCCCAACAGCACGACGACGACTGAGAACAACAGGAGCTCCGTCATGCAGTCGCCTAGAAGTCTCCAAACCTTAGCCAGGGTGCCTGGTTCTGGTGTGTCATCGGCTGCCGAATGCAGGGTGGGGTTCCCGCCTATGGGCAAGCGCCTGGGTCGCGGGCCCGATCGGGAGCCAAACCCGGTTGGACTCGCCCAACAGAGCTTTTAGAGACATCCATTCCCAGCTCTTAGGCGCTCAGCCGAAACCCTTGCCAGCGTCCTTAGCGACGCAGGCCTGCAGTTGCTGGCGCAGCTTGCGGTGGTTGAGGTCGCGGCCGATCAACACCAGCTGGTTTTTGCGCTCACCCTCCCATTCGGTGTCATCGATCGAGAACCGTTTGCCGGCTAGGTGAAACACATGGCGGCGCTCACTTTCGTTAAACCACAGGATCCCCTTGGCGCGGAATACGCCGCTGGGCAGCTGGTTATCGAGGAAGTTCTGGAACTTGCGCAGGCCAAAGGGCCCCTCGCTACTAAAGGAAAGGGAGGTGAAGCCCTCAATGGCCAGGTGGTCGGCGGCCCGTTGCACAGGATCGTCAGCTAAAGCGGCGTTACTGGAGCCGTGATCGTGGTGGTCATGGCCGTGATCATGGCTGCAGTGGCCGTGGTCATGGTCACAGGCGCTGTGGTCGGCCTCGGCTTGGTGAGCGGCCGGGCCGTGATCGTGCTGATGGCCGTGATTGTGGCCGTGGGAATGGTCATGCCCGTGCTCATGGTCATGGCCGTGAGCGTGGTCATGGCCGTGAGCGTGGTCATGGCCGTGCTCGTGCTGGTGGGCCGGCTTGGCTTCGCCGGCCGCCACCACCCGATCCGACTCAAACAATCCCACGCTCAACAGCAGGGGCAAAGCCACCTCGCCATGGCTGGAGCGCAGGATGCGGGCGTCGGGTTTGATCTCCTTGAGGTGGCTCTCCAGGGCCGTGAGCCGCTCCTCACTCACCAGATCGCACTTATTCAGCATCAGGATGTCGCCATACACCACCTGGGCCCGGGCCACTTCGCCCTGGTCAATCGTGTCGCTGAAGTTTTCAGCATCGATCAGGGTGATGATCGAATCGAGCCGGGTCGCATCGCGCAGGTCGCTGCCCAGAAAGGTCATCGCCACCGGCAGGGGATCGGCCAGCCCCGTGGTTTCCACCACCAGATAGTCCACCGGTTCGGGCCGCTCCAGGATCCGATACACCGCTTCGAGCAGCTCGCCATTGATCGAGCAGCAGATGCAGCCATTGCTGAGCTCAACCATGTCTTCGCCGGTGGCGATGATCAGGTCGTTGTCGATGCCGATTTCGCCAAACTCATTCACCAGAACGGCGGTTTTAAGCCCCTGTTGGTTGCTGAGAATGTGATTGAGCAGGGTGGTTTTGCCGGCGCCCAAAAAGCCGGTGATGATCGTGACCGGCAGGCTGGTTTGGCGCAGGGCCGGGCTTGCGGCGCTCGCTTCACCCGGGGCGCTACTGGCGCCGGATCCGGCTGCCGCAGCCGACCCTGTCGATGCTCGCGAAGCCGTGCTGGTCATGCCTACTGAAAAAAAGCGATTTGCCCACTGTGGCACTGCTCCACGGAAAAAGCCGGCCGGCCATCCCTACCCCAAGGGGTTGAATCGCCAGAGTCGTTTCCGCTGGGCTGGGAAGGGGTTCTGGCTTGCGGGCGGTGTCCGCAAAGAAGCTCCTCAGACGCTGGCTAGCTTGAGCTCAGTTTCCAGGCAGGGCGGTTGAGCCTCGCGGTCCATCAGTTGGGGGTGCGCCGCGGCAGCGACCTGGCCATCGAGGCGGTGAGCTTCGCGCTCCAAAAGGGCAGCCTCACGGCCTTGGTGGGCCCCAATGGGGCTGGCAAAAGCACCCTGCTGCAGGCGATTGCCGGCCAGTTGCCCCTGGCTGCAGGCTCGATCGAGCTCGATGGCCACCCCCTAACCCTGCCGCTGGCCCGCCGCCAGCTGGCCCTGATGCCCCAGCGGGGCGAGATCGCCTGGGGCTTCCCGATCACGGTGCGGGAGCTGGTGGGCCTAGGGCGTTTGGTGGCGGCCCGCCCCGGCTGCTGCGACGTCGAGGCGGCCCTGCAACGGGTGGGCCTGGCTGGCCTAGCCCAGCGGCGCCTCGACCAGCTCTCCGGCGGCCAGCAGCAACGGGCCCTGCTGGCCCGCACCCTGGTGCAACCGGCCCAGGTGTTGCTGCTCGATGAACCCTGCGCCGCCATTGATCCACCGGCGCGCACCGCCCTCCTCCAGGTGATGGGCCAGCTGCGCGATGCCGGCCTCACCCTGCTGGTCTCCAGCCACGATT